>JANQZQ010000036.1 GCA_030728545.1 Ilumatobacteraceae bacterium | reverse complement strand
CGTCAATCACAAACACCACATGGTCTGATGGGTCGGCGCCTGGCATCTCGGTGCCCTGTGACTCGACGATGGCCGATGGGTTCACCATGTGAATGCACTTCCATGGGCAGATGTCGACGCAGCCCTCGCACATGATGCATTCGCTTTGATCGATGTGAATGAACTGCTTGGGCTTTACTGCCTTGTTCAAGTAATCAGCGTCAACTTCCACCAACGTGTATTCGTCGGTGTACGGCATCATTGGCGGGTTGGCGTCGGTGCGTGTCATCTCGTTAAGCCTTCTTCACTAGTGGTCGACCGTACGTGCTGCTTGGCAACTCGACCTGCTTGACTTCGCCACGCTTTTGCCACCAAGCGAACAGGTAAATAAAGAGGCCGATATAGACACCGTGAATCCCGAGCACCACGATGTCGCGCAGTGCTTCATAACTAATCGTGAACGGAAACTGACCACCAAACTCTTGCGGTTTCATGATGTTGAAGGGCCCAAAGATGACTTTGTCCTTGCGCCAGCCGAGCTCTTTGTCGGCATGGTCAATCCACTGGTGTGGCACCACCCCAAAGGCGAGAAAGATCACGAAAAACACATAGGCGCTTCCGAACATCGCTTCGCCCCACGTGGCTTGGCGGTCAACGGGGCGACGCTTGCCAACCACGATCACGAGATACGACATAAGTAAGGTCACGAAAAACGAAAACAGGAAGGCCTGATTCACGCCCGGCCAACGAAGGATGTCGATCGCGATCATGCGTCTTTCGTGCCTTTCGTGATTGATTACGGAAGCGTCAGAACCACTTGGAAGCCTAGTCTTCGGGCTTCGCGCGGGCTCATCTCGCCTCAAGGTTTTTGCTGTGACGGATGCACCACGTCGTGCGCTCGTGCAAAAACGGTTGTCCTAACCAACGGACCCAACAACATGCCCCAATTAACCAGTGATGTGCGACCTGGCGCGGATTAGTCTGGCGACGAACATGTTTGGCGCATCACAGTTCCCCGGGGTCACCAGATGACCGAGGTACCTGACTTTCTCCTCAAGCGTTCCAAAGATCGCCGGGCCGCACTTTCGGGTGCCGCGCCGACAGCCGAGCCGTCGGCATCCAAAGAAGTAGCCAAGACGGTTACATCGTCGGCGGCTCCGGCACTTGCTGCCGAGGTCGCACCGCCACCGCCACCCAAACCCGACCCGGCCTATGTTGTCGCGGCAAAATCGCGCAAGAAAATTCCTTTTTGGGCAATGGCTACTCTCAGCCTGTTGCCGGTCTGGGCATTTTTATATCTGCTCGCAGTGAGCCCCGTTGTGCGCGAAGAGTCGGGCCCAATGGCAACTGGTGCTGCGGTGTACGGCGCATGCGCAAGTTGTCACGGAGCCAACGGCCAAGGTGGTGCTGGTCGAGTGCTGCATGAAGGCGAAGTGCTAAAGACATTCCCGAACATCGAAGACATGCTCAACTACGTGTACACCGGCTCGCAACCGTTCGTGGCGGCGGGTCTTTCCGTCTACGGTGACCCAAATCGCGAAGGTGGCGCTCACGCCCCACTTTCTTATAACGGCAATGCGATGCCAGCCCAAGGTGAGAAGTGGGGTGGCGGGCTGACGGATTACGAAGTTCTCGGAGTTGTCTGTCACGAGCGATACGCCATCGGCGGCGCCGACCCCAAGAGTGAGCAATGGTCCAGTGAGTACGCCACCTGGTGTTCGCCCGAGTCAGAAATTTATGCTGCTCTGCAGGCCGGTGCGGTTGACTACGACACACTTGCTGAGAGTTTTGCAATGCTCGAGGTGCCACCCCGTGCAGTGGGCACCGAAGCCCGCCCCAGCACGAAATAGCCACCTGCCACACCGTTGCGTAGTAGTCCCCTGCGCGGTGCTCTTTACGCTGTGAGTTAATGGAACTCACCGACATCGGCACCATGCCCGTGCGCGACACCGACGTGTTGGTGATTGGTGGCGGCCCGGCGGGCGCAGCAATGGGTTACTGGACTGCCGAACTTGGCCACAGTGTCACCATTGTGGAACGCAAACATTTCCCCCGTGAAAAAACCTGCGGTGACGGGTTGACACCGCGTGCGGTAAAAGAACTAGGCGACATGGGTTTGGGTGAGCAGCTCAAACAATTTCACCGCTACGAAGGTTTGCGAGCAACGGCACACGGCAAAGAACTCGAGTTGCAGTGGCCGACGCATCCGCTGTACCCGCGTCACGGCTATGTGGTGCGCCGCCGCGAACTTGATGCGATGGTGGCGTTCAACGCCGAAAAGTCTGGGGCAACTTTGCTGCAAGGCCACGAGGCGCTCGAGCCGCTCATGGAAAAGGGCTGCGTGCGCGGGGCAATCGTGAACAACTTGGACGAAGACCGCAAGGTGGCGATTCGCGCTTCGTATGTGGTGATTGCCGATGGCGCCAACAGCCGCTTTGGTCGCTCACTCGGCACCGCTCGCACCAGGGCGTGGCCCTATGGCACCGCGATTCGCACTTATTGGACCAGCCCTCGCCATGCAGAACCATGGATCGAATCGGCGCTCGACGTAAAAGATCGTCAAGGCAATTCGATGCCGGGTTACGGCTGGATCTTTCCGGTGGGCGACGGCACCATCAACGTTGGTGTCGGGCTGCTCTCTACATTTAAAAAGTTCAAAGACGTCAACACCACTCACCTACTGGATTCCTACGCCCACATGATTGCTGACCGCTGGGAGATCGACCCCGGTTCGCCCGAATGCCGAGCAACGAGTGGAAAGATTCCGATGGGTGGTTCGGTGTTTCCCAAGATGGGCCCCACGCACTTGGTAATCGGTGACGCCGCCGGCAGTGTGAACCCGTTCAACGGCGAGGGAATTGATTACGCATACGAAACCGCACGCATGGCAGCAACGGTGTTACACGACGCGCTACGCAGCGGCGATGCATCGGCCCTGCAGCAATACCCCACCTTGCTTGATGATGAGTACGGCCAGTACTTCAAGGTGGCGAGGTTGTTTGCCCGCGTGATTGGTCGACCGGCATTGATGCGCGAATTGTCTCGCGTGGGTATCAACAGTCGCCCACTCATGGAATGGGTGTTGCGCATCATGGCCAACTTGCTGCGCCCCGACGAAAAGGGCCCCGCCGAGGTTGCGTACGCCATGGCTGCTCGCATCGTGCGCCTGGCACCCAACGCCTAGACGGCGTTCAGCCTGCGCAAATTACTTCAACAACTTCGTCTCGATCAAGATCGAGCACGGTGCGAATACCAGTCTCGGAATACGACTCAATAAAGGATCGCAGCGTTGATGATCGTGGCGCGCCAGCACATGTGCGCACCACTCCGTCGGCAAGAGGCACGTACCAATCGTTAGCCAGCACGCCCGTATCGCCGCCATCCACCATGTCGACCAGAGTCGGCACCACCAGCGTGCGCACCGACGGGCCATCGGAATCAACGAGCGCGTACCACACGACGCCTTCACCCAACATGTCGGCCAGCAGCACACAGGCGGCTGGGGTTGTGCGATCTGCACAACTAATTTCCCCAGGTGTTTCGCGAGCAATAGTGACCACACGACCATCATCGAGTGTGAGCAAGGCAGAACCAACGGTGACCCCGTCGATGATCGCAAATGCCTCGCTCGACTGAATCGACATCACTGACGCGATCGCGCTCACGCGTCGCTCACTTGGCTGCACGCCTTCCCCATCGCTGCCGCGTGGCCCACGGCTCGTCAACAACTGCACCACGGTGGCCAGCACCAAGAGCACGCCGATAGCAGCCCATGTACGCCACGACATCAACTGACGCATCACCCGTCAGGCTACGACGACGCCTACCATGGGCGTGAACATGCATCCCGAACTTGAGCGGCTTGAACGTGACTTCGCGTGGAGTCCAAACCTTGTTGCCGCGTGGGATAGCCGTCTCAACATCTGGCTCGGGTCTGGCCAACAACTGGACAAGTCGGTTTACGATGATGAGACCTGGGAAGAGATGGATGCGTTACTTGATGACAGTTGGTGGTATCGAACTCGTAACTTGATTATTCACTCGACCATTCATAAGTCTGGCGTAAACAAAGTGATGTGGGATGTGGGTAGCGGAACCGGGGTTGTTGCTCGATACCTGAGTGCAAAGGGTCTGCTCACGATTGGTGTTGAACCGTCTCATGCTGGCGCAGTTGCTGGGGCACGACGCGGGGTGCTTTCATTTTGTGCATCAATTGAGCAGCTACAACTTCCCAATTCGTCACTTGAGAATGTCTCCATGCTCGACGTGTTGGAGCATTTGGATGATCGCGAGAAAGCGCTCGCTGAAGTACACCGAATGCTCATTCCCAATGGTCGGCTCGTGTTGACGGTTCCAGCACTTACTTCGCTATGGAGCCAGTTTGACATCGATGCCGGCCACTACCTGCGCTACAACAAGCGCTCGATCAAAAAAGAACTCGAATCAAATGGCTTTGAAGTCATTCGAATGGGCTACTTCTTTGCCCTAACTGTTTTTCCGTTGTTCGTGTTGCGTGCACTTCCGTACCGCCTCGGTGTTCGCAAGGCTGTCGGCACCGAAGCAACGCTCGGGGCGAGTGGTGGCATTTTAGGCCGATTTGCCGCGTGGATCGAGCGAGCAATTGCGATGAAGACCCCGGTTGGCTCAAGTCTCTTGGTGGTAGCCCGAAAGCGTTAACTACACCGAAACGCGGTTTGGCTGCGATGACGCTTGACCACGAAGTTGTTCGTGATAGCCAAGAATCTGTAATTCCACACCGAGGTCTACGTTGCGCACCGTCACACCTTTGGTAGTGGTCAACACCACTGGCGCAAAATTGAGGAGCGACCCAATACCCGCAGCCATCAGGTCATCGGCCACCGACTGCGCCGCTGTGGATGGCACCGCCAGCACACCAATTTGCACACCATTGGCGCGCACGAATTCGCACATTTCATCTAGATTGCGCACGGTGAGCTCGCCCACTATGGTGCCGACCTTCCGTGGGTCAACATCAAAAATTGCCACAACTGGAAAACCGCGTGAGGCAAAACCGCCATTGACGGTGATGGCCGAACCGAGGTTGCCAGCACCAACCACAATGGTCTTCCATTCGGTAAGCAAGCCAAGTTCACGCTTGATTTGATAAATCAAAAAAGCCACCTCGTAACCGACACCGCGCGTGCCGTAGGTGCCGAGATACGAAAGATCTTTGCGGACTTTTGCCGCATTGACATTGGCGAGGGCTGCCAACTGATCACTTGACACCTGCGAAGTCTCAGTGAGCTCAAGATCGGTGAGAATCTGCAAATACACCGGCAGACGATTCACCGCCGCACTCGGAATTCGACGTCGGCGGGGCGATGCAGTTTTATCAGCAGCAGTCATAGCTTCAGGGTACGGCGCTTGCGCATAGTTTCACGAGCCCCTCGCAGCTGCGTGCCGCATGCCACGAAGCGTCACTCATCGATGCGCGCTTCTTCACCGCCCCGCGACCACAGCACCACGCGGTCGTTGCCTAGCCTTCACTGCGCGTGAACGAACTCACTACATCGTTGGCTGCCTTCGCCAGCCTTGTTGCGTTGGTGTTTGCACTGGTGACCGCTGATCGCTGGCATCGCCGCCGACTCACCCATCACTCGGCCTGGGCGATGGCCATGTCGTTGTTCGCTGTCGGCTCATTTGCGCTTTGGTGGGCAACTGCCACCGGTTGGTCGAATGGTGTCTTTCGCGTGTTCTTCACCGCTGGTGCAGTGTTGAATGTCGCCTGGCTGGCACTCGGTTCAATCGCACTTCTCGCTGGTGATCGAATCGCACTTCCGCTGCGCCGCATTTTGGCGCTGCTCAGTGCGTTCGCTGTGGGGGTCATGGTGGTGGCACCGACCACTAAGCCGTTTATCGCGGATGAGTTTCCGCGCGCCCGTGATCACTTTGGTGCGCTGCCAAGAATTCTTGCCGCAATCGGTTCGGGTGTGCCTGCCCTCATCATCATTCTTGGGGCACTGTGGTCGATTGCGCGGCTCGTCGCCAAACGGACACCTGCTTTTGCCGGCGCTCGCCGACAGGGGGTAGTTACACCGAATCGTCTGGTCGCTAGCAACGTGCTGATTGCACTCGGCACGTTGGTGTTGTCCGCCAGCGGATCCCTTGCTGGACGTTTCGGCGAAGAACGCGCCTTCACCATCACGCTGTCCGTGGGTGTGGTGATTTTATTTGTGGGCTTCCTCGTGCCGAGCGCACGCGCCACACAGCGACCTGCCTCGTTTCAACTCAGCGAACAGGGCTACAAGTAACGCAGCTAGCGAAGTTCGCGGCGTAACACTTTGCCTGTGGCGCCCACGGGCAGTTGCGACACAAACAACACCTTGGTCGGGCACTTGTACCGTGCCAACCGAGCGCGACAATGGTCGATGACCGCGTCTTCGTCTAGATGCACGTCTGGCTGCAGCACGACATAGGCCCGAACTGCTTCACCAGAGTGTGGATGTTCAACACCAACCACCGCAGCTTGAGCAACTGCCGAATGCTCACGAATTGCTTCTTCAACTTCGGCTGGATACACGTTGAAACCTGAAACGATAATCAAATCTTTGGCGCGGTCCACCAGATAGAAAAATCCGTCGTCGTCAATGACGGCGATATCACCGGTGCGCAACCAGCCATCGTCAGTCAGCGCCCGTGCCGTGGCCTGTGGGTCTTCGAAATAGCCGAGAAACACGTTCGGGCCACGCACCCAGATTTCTCCGGCGTCACCGCGCAAGGCGTTCTCGCCGCTTTCATCCACAAGACGCACTTCGACGCCCGGCAAAACGCGACCGATTGAACCGATCTTGGTGAGAGCCGTAGTTTTTTCAATATTTGTCGTAGTGGTCACCACTGGCGCGCACTCAGTGAGCCCATAGCCCTCGGTGACGAGCAGGCCATACCGCTCGAACAATGCTCGGGTGGTGTGCTCGGGCATCTTGGAAGCACCTGTCAATGCGATGCGCACC
>JANQZQ010000035.1 GCA_030728545.1 Ilumatobacteraceae bacterium | reverse complement strand
AAGGAAGGCGTTAGCACTCTACCGACGAGACTGCTAACCGTCTACACGATGTGGCAAAGCCTCGTCAAACTTGGGGGTTGTGGTGATGCGCGCATCGACGCCATCGAGCGAGTTATTCAGACGCGGCTATAGCTAGCAAACCGTCGCGATAACGCCGCAACACGTCGACGCCCGCGCCGCCGAACACCACTTGTTCAAACTGCGGGCCACGTGGTGCTGGCGACAAGGTGTCTTTCGTGAGTAGCGCAACTGTGTCAGCAAGGGAATCGGTCTGATGGGCGCCACCCAAGGTGTCCCAGATGGTGCAAACAGATGCATCCTGCAAGTAGCGCGGGCGAACATACGGCTTGTTGAGCAGCACAGCGTCAAACGCAATGCTCGAGTCGACATCCACCAACACATCACAGGCCTTAATCAGGCTCGGCGATGGCGTGTTGTCATTGATCCAAACGATGTTGGGGGCTTTTTGCAGCAGCGCCATTTCTGGCTCGGTAAGCGTCGTGTCTCTGGCGCGTAAGTGGCCACGCACGACGAGCTGGAGCGATTCACAGGCACCAAGTTCGGCGATGAGTTGCAGTGTTTGTTGTTTGTCCACCAAGTTGTGCCACTTCGGGATGAAAAGCAAAACACGACGGTGCTGAGTTGGCCGCAACGGTGGCAACTCAGCGATGGAGGTGGCTGTGTATAACTTCGGTACCCACTCGTCGTTGAATCGTGCACTACCCCAGACCTGGGTGTTATTGCCACTCATCGTGGAGTGTCCAACGATGACGTCACGGTGATACTCCGACGCAAACACATATGCCGCATGAGAATCGCGATCTGCAAAAGGCAGACGGCCAGCGTTGCCATCCATCACTGCCTGCACATGCTGGCTACGAATGATCGTGATCTTTGTCGAGTGGCCATGTGGCAGCGCAACGGTTGCGATGCTCAGCTGCTGGGCCGCTAGTTGCACTTGCAGAAAATAGTCTGTTGCCAGCCACTGGGTGATGCGCCGCCAACGCTTGGGGCTCCGGTGGGCGACACCTTCTTTCCACTCCATCACCACGATCCGTGCGTCGAGTTGTCGCAACATCCTGCGCATCGACCAGCGATTCCAGCCCAGTTGATATAACCGTTTCAGCACGCCTGTCGAAGCACAGGACTTAATCAGTTGAATGTCAACATTCGGGCACTGCGGCAGCCACCATGCCGATTGAAAGTCAGCAAACACTTCTGCATCAACGACCTGAATCACCACAGCATGACCCTCTCGAGCAATCGACCAAATCGCCGGGGCAATGTTGTCGGCGTCTGCCTTACCGGCCAGCACAAACAACACTGTTCCACCGTGATGTGTCATTCGCGGTTCAGCCTTGGGCGGCGTGGTTCATCAGGGCCTGTTCGGCAAACCACAGGTCTGCATGCTCGCACTCGCGATACGACGCAAAATAGGGCCCGCCAAGTGTGTAGTGAATCAACTTGGGTGTCTCTGGCATGGTCATTTCGCCGACAAGATAATTCCATGTTGGGGGTAGAGCCCCAATTTGGCTTTCGTCAGCAAGCCACTTGAACTGGTGCAAAAACAAGCCTGTCTCGTTAGCGACTACCTGCGGGGTGAGCGCTCGACATAGTTCGTTGTTGAACAGCATCACACTTGACCAATTCTTTTTTTCATACTTTGTCTGTGTTGCACCAAGAAACTTGATGTCATCGCGGGCCACATAATCGTGCTTCACGCACATCACTGCAAACTGTTCATCGCGCAACGCAAACAGTTCGGCGATGTCCGTCGTTAACAACGTGTCACAATCCATGAATACTGACCAGCCGTTGTAGCCGCTCAGGTAGGGCACCAAAAAACGTGTGAACGAAAAATCAGTCGACTCGATGGTGGACCGCTCGCGAGAATAAAAGCCCTGCATGTGGCGTTTGGCGACTGGTGTTATCGCCACTGGTTGCGAAGCATGACGCAGGATTGAATGCGACAGCACGTGATACGCCACCGACTCGTTGTCGTCGTAACCAATGAAAACCCGAATCATGCGATTAATACGTCGTGGGTTGAGGGCCAGAAACGGCGACGGCTTGGCGAATGAGCAGCAACTGCTCGAGTAGTGGCTTCATGCGATGTAGTGGAATCATGTTCGGCCCGTCACTTGGTGCCTTGTCTGGGTCGGGATGTGTTTCCATGAACAGCCCATCAACGCCGACGGCAACTGCGGCACGCGCTAGTGCACCGGCAAACTCTCGCTGACCACCCGACGATGCGCCTTGCCCCCCTGGCTGTTGCACAGAGTGCGTTACATCAAAAATTACCGGCGCAGCGGCTCGCAGTTGTGGCAAGCCCCGATAATCGACCACCAATGTGTTGTAACCGAACGATGAACCGCGTTCAGTAACCAGCACATTTTCGGCATTACCCGAGCGGAGCTTGTCGACGACATTCTTCATGTCCCACGGCGCAAGAAACTGGCCCTTCTTTACGTTGACTGCTTTGCCTGTGGCTGCTGCGGCCAGTAACAAATCGGTTTGGCGACAAAGAAAAGCAGGGATCTGCAGCACGTCAACATGTTCTGCTGCCACCGCGGCATCGCCACTTTCGTGAATATCGGTAAGCACTGGCACATCAAACTTGGCCCCGATGGCACTCAACATGCCGAGGCCGTCTTCACGCCCGGGCCCACGAAAACCGCCAACCGACGTGCGGTTGGCCTTGTCGTAACTGGCCTTAAACACATACGAAATGCCGAGACCTACACAGATTTCTTTCATCTGACCCGCAACGTGCTCAGCGAGTGTCGGGGACTCGATCACACACGGCCCCGCAATGAGCACGAGTGGCTGACCATCACCGCATACGACACCCTTGCCAAGCTTGGCCAGCATCGGTGCACCTGCGGCTGTCGGCGACATGACTACGACAACCCTGCCTGCACCAGATCATGCATGCGCAACATGCCGACGACTTTTGCTTCGTCGATCACAGGCAAAACAGTAATCGCTTTTTTGGCATTGCGTTCCATCAATGTGAGCGCTTCGATTGCAGGCATACCAGATACAACCGCAATCGGTGTGGTGGTCATTAAGTCGCGCGCCACCAGCCCACCCCATCCGTCGGCAGGAGTGCGCTTTAATGCGCGGCGTAGGTCGCCATCGGTGATGATGCCACCAAGTGCAGCAGGGTCAACAGCATTTTTAACGAGCACTGCACCAATGGCTTGCGTGGTAAGTGCATCAACCACTTCGGGCAGTCGTGCATCAGCGTTGATCATTATCAACTTGTCATGCGGAATCATCAAGTCGCGCACCATCAACGTGAGTCGGCGACCAATCGAGCCGGCCGGATGATTCATCGCAAAGTCGTTGACCGATACACCTTTGGCTGTCATCCATGCCACAGTGAGCGCGTCGCCGATCGCCATGGCCACCGCAGTGCTCGAAGTAGGCACTTGGTCGATTGGCGAGGCCTCACGCTCGACTGATGCATCGAGTGCCAAGTCGCAGCGTTGGCCGATTGCTGATTTGGTTTTGCCAAGAATGCCGAGCAGTTGTACATCGCGCTTTTTTACATAAGGAATCACTGCAAGCAGTTCGGTCGTTTCGCCGCTGTTGCTAATCATGATGATTACATCACCATCACGCACAACCCCGATATCGCCATGCAGCGCATCAAGCGGATTCAGGTATACCGACATCAAGCCCACCGAGGTGAGGCTGGCGGCAATCTTTTGGGCAACGAGCCCCGATTTGCCCACACCTGTAACCAGCACCTTGCCGGTGCAAGCCACCAACATGTCGACGGCTCGTTGGGCGTGTGTGGCATCCAGGCGCTGCGCGGCAGCAGTGATGGCTTGCGCTTCGGCCAACATCACTTCGGCAATCGGCGGCGGAGTCGTCATTGATTCACCAGTTCTCGGGCACGCTGAAGGTCGCTCGGGCTGTCGACAGACAGTGTGTTGCGGGAGTGAGCAATGATCTCGTAGGTCTCAATGGTAATTCCATTGTCCAGCAGGCGGAGCTGTTCAAGTTTCTCGGCGTCTTCAAGAACTGATGGCAACAACTGCGACCAGCCAGCAAGAACATCGGCCCGGTATCCATACATGCCAACGTGTCCCCAGTGCACTGCTTGCTGATGCCACTCGGCTTGCTCTTGGCCGCGCACAAATGGCACCGCTGCTCGACTGAAATACAACGCTCGTTGCTGGGCGCTCACCACCACTTTGACCACATCCGGGTTGGCAAGTTTTTCAGCCGGCAACCGATAGATCGGGGTCACCACCGCAGGCGTCGGGATGCGTTCACGAAACACATTGCACATTGATTCGATCACCAGTGGGTCTACGAATGGTTGGTCACCCTGCACGTTGATAACGACATCACTGTTCAGTTCACCGACAACCGACGCGATGCGCTCAGAACCTGACGAACATGATGGTGAAGTCAGCAAGACGCGATAACCCCATGTGGTGCCGAGATCAACAATTTCTGGTGAGTCGGTGCATAACACCACCTCGCTGATTGATTGCGCTGTTCGCGCAGCGTCCAACACCCTACGCAACATTGGTTGGCCGCCGATGTCGGCAAGCACCTTGCGGGGCAACCGAGTGGATTCAAGTCGCGCCGGCACCGCGACGACAAACTTCAACGGCGGCAAACCTTTAGCGGCCGCCGGCGACGGCAGGCACGATGGAAACGGTCTGGCCACCCGACACTTCAGTATCAAGACCCTTCAGATAACGCACATCATCGTCGGCCACGAAAACATTCACGAACTTGTGCAGGTTGCCGTCGACGTCAAGCAACTTGGCTGCAAAACCTGGGTGTGCTGTTTCTAAATCGTGCAGCACATCACGCAGTGTTGCGCCGGCAACCGAAACCGTGCTCGCACCACCCGAAAGTGGACGCAAAGTAGTGGGGATACGAACGGTTACTGATGCTGTTGCCGACATGGCTTCAGGCTATCGCTGGCGGTGTGAACGAAGAATCAGTTGTGTGACGATGCGTGAACTCAACGTGACAAGCGGAAGCCCGCCGCCTGGGTGCGTCGCACCACCCACGAGGAACAGACCGCGACGTGGGCCGCGCATGGCGGGTCGACGAAATGCAGCGCGTCGCCCATTGGATGATGTTCCATAGATTGCTCCGCCTGGTGAGCGGTATCGCTCGGCCAAATCGCGCGGCCCGATTACTTCGGCAAAACGTGCACGGTCACGCAGGTCTGGCCCAACTGCTGCAAGTTGTTCCAACATCCACGGGCCTACATCGCGTGCGTTGATTGTGTCGTCAGATGGTGTGTTGATGAGGAGGAACCAGTTTTCACACCCTGCTGGTGCTTGCGATGCATCCGTAACACTCGACACACACCCATAAATTGTCGGGTCACTCGGCACCCGGTTGGCACTGATGTCGTTGAACTCGCGTGCGTAGTCGCGCGAAAACCACACATTGTGATGTTCGATCAACGGTGTGCGCCCCTCAACACCAACGAGCACGGCAACACCACTGGTCGAGCGTTCAGTTTGTTGCACAGCGTGCAGCCGTTTGGCGTCGGGCAACAAATCCCGATACAAATGTTCGGCATCGGCATTAACGACCACCACCGGTGCAGTGATGGATTCGCCGGCGAGTCGCACACCAGTAACCCGACGGCGAGTCGCTTCAAGCGCCGTCACTTCGCTCTGGGTACGAATCTCTACCCCAGCTCGTTGGGCCACTCGCACGATGGCGTCACGCAATGCGCCCAAGCCACCTCGCACATACCACGAACCAAAATCTGCCTCAACAGCAGCGATGCAGGCCAAGGTTGCTGGGGTGCGCGATGGGTCAGAGCCGCTGTAGGTGGCATACCGCCCCAGCCACTGCTGCAATCGTGGGTCATCAAACATCTTTTTGCCACGAGCGTTCAAGGTGCGCAACGCGTCGATTTGGGTGAAGTCGCGTGGCGAGCGCAGCCGCCGCAACAACGACCACGGCGAAGCCATGTCGCCAGCAAAAAAAGTTCGTTCGCTGATGTTCCAGATGTTGCGGGCATGCCCGAGAAACGCAAGGTATTGCGCACCAGCACCTGGGCTGAACGCTTCAAGCGCCTCTGCTGTGGCAATTGGTTGGTCGCGAAAGGTCACGGTTGTGGCATCCGGCCAGAAATATCGAAACGACGGGTCGAGGCGATGCAACTGCACTTCATCAGCCAGCGACGTGCCGGCTTGTTGGAAGACTTCGTCAAGCAGCGCCGGCAGCGTGAGCAACGACGGCCCCGTATCGAAGGTGAAACCATCACGAGTGCGAGTGGACAACTTGCCGCCTAGGTCGGCGTTGCGCTCGAGCACCACCACATGTCGCCCGGCGGCAGCCAGACGAGTTGCGGTGAGCAACCCGCCAACACCACCACCCACCACGGCCACGTCGTATCGCGATGTCATGTGAGACCGATCGCCGAACGACGAGACCTGCGCAGACCCCACCACAAACAGGTGCCCATCGCAACGGCACCAACTGCTGCCACAACTACATCATCAAAAAAGAACACAAACCCAATCGTCGACAAGATAGTGAGCGTGGCATAGGTTGCGATCGAGAGCCGTTGTGTCAAAACCTGTGGCGCACCGTGTGGTATCGAACCCTGTGATTTCACAGCATGTGGTGCCCGACAAATGGCCGTCACCAGTGCTGAGTTGATGAGCGCTGTTACAAACCAACCCGCATAATTGACCAACGGGATTCCGCGAAATGCCAGCGACGCAGGCTGCCACTGCCAGTAGCCCTCGCCCACCATCTGCGGGTCGAGAAACACATCCCAGGCAGTGATCGACGCTGCCATTATCGACAGCTGCACCCAGCGAACACCGCCGCCAGCGAACATTCCATACACCACGAGGGTGATGCCCGCCCAAGCAAACGACACCAAAAGTGGAACCCCAGCCACTTGTGGTGTGAGTGCACCGGTGTAGTCATAGGCGCCGAACGGAAACCCG
>JANQZQ010000034.1 GCA_030728545.1 Ilumatobacteraceae bacterium | reverse complement strand
ACACCAGTGTTGGCTCCACCGAATGGTTCAACTGCGCTCGGATGATTATGGGTTTCGCACTTCAGCGCATATGTTCGGTGCTCGTCAAAACGAATGACACCGGCGTTGCCGTCGAATGCACTCACCACAAACGGGCGCTGCAACTGTTTGGTGGATTGCCGAAGTTGGCCAAGCAAGGTGTCGGTGCGCTCGACGCCGTCGAGTACCACGCGTGCACGAAATGTTTTGTGTGAGCAGTGTTCGCTCCATGTCTGAGCAATCGTCTCAACTTCCACATCGGTTGGCAATCGACCGCTGGCCACGAAGTGATCACGAATAGCCAGCAACTCGGCAGGGTCAAGTGCCAGACCGCGCGCTTGATTGATTTGTTCCAGCGATTCCAAGGTTGCTGATGCATCAAATGCCAAACGCTCGGCAACACTCGACATTTCGCCGTCGCTGGGCACGAACGATGGTGCAATGGGCACATCAATCGACCAGCGCTCGATGATCGCGTTGGCGAGCAGTTTGGCGGTGAGGGTTTCTAGTTGATTGTTGGTGATGTCGCCATCGACCACGAAGCGTCGACCGGTTGCTACACCGCGCAAATCGATACCGGCACGTTGCGCCACCCGCATGATTTCGGCTGCGACAGGGTCGGTGACCCCAGGTAGCAACATTGACTCGATCACCCGTGAATCACGCACGTGCTCGTCTGCCCCATCCAGCTGGCTCACCCACTGGCCCACCTGCAATAACGGCTCGACCAAAACGTCATGCAAAAAACCTCGCGCCGCATCGTCGAGATCAGCGACAACGAATACCAAATCACTCACGGTGATGTTGCGAATGGTGGTGATGCCAAGGTCACGCGCACCTGCCAACAGTGCTGTTGAGCGTGGGTCGTGAGACCGCGAAGACAAAACAAACTTTTCTAGTGCTGCCGATGTGGCGAGCACAGTTTTCATAGCAAGAAACTAGTTTTTTCGCCCACCGCCACGGCCGCGATTTGACAAAAAGTCAATGTGCTCACTCGGTCTACGCTTGTCAGGTGCCGAGTGTGACCAGCCCCACACCATCACTCATCGCAGTAGTGATGGGCTCACAGAGTGACTGGCCAACAATGAGCAAAGCAGTGGAAACACTCGAGGCATTTTCTGTGGTTGCCCACACTCAAGTGCTCTCGGCACACCGAATGCCTGATGAACTTTTTACGTTCGCCGAATCTGCTGCAAAAATGGGCCTGCGCGCCATCATTGCTGGTGCGGGCGGTGCAGCCCACCTGCCAGGAATGCTTGCGGCCAAAACCACGGTGCCGGTGCTCGGTGTTCCGGTGCCCACCACACATCTGGCCGGGCACGACTCGCTGTATTCCATCGTGCAGATGCCTGCTGGCACGCCGGTGGCGACTTTTGCCATCGGTGAAGCAGGGGCAATCAACGCTGCCCTGTTCGCCCTGGCCATGCTCGCCCACGATGATCGGGCATTGCACGACAAGTTGATTGAGTTTCGTCGCGCACGCCACGATGCTGCTGCGTCATCAACTTTGCCGCCTGCCTGATGGGTGATGCACTCGGCGTTATCGGCGGCGGGCAACTTGGTCGCTACTTCGTTTTGGCAGCCCAAGCGATGGGATACCGAGTGGTTGTGCTCGAGCCCGACCCGCAGTCACCAGCCGGAGCCGTGGCTGATGAACACATCATGGCGCCATACGACGACCCAGACGCGCTGGCGCAACTGGCCAACCTGTGCTGTGCTGCCACCGTCGAGTTTGAGAATCCGTCAGTGGCTGCCCTTGAGCTGTTGGAACGCCAGATTGTGGTACGGCCATCATCGGTAGCAGTGGCGGTTGCCCAAGATCGGCGTAGCGAAAAACGTTTCTGTGGCGAGAATGGTTTGGCTATCGCGCCTTTTGCAATCATCGAAGCACCGACTGACATCGCAGCAGCTGTTGAGCGACCATTGTTTCCTGGCATTATCAAAACTGCTCGACTTGGCTACGACGGCAAAGGCCAGCGCCGTATCGACCACGCCGAACAACTCGCTGATGCCTTCGTTGCGCTTGGCAGCGTGCCGTGCGTGCTCGAACTATTGGTGCCACTCGATGCCGAACTGTCGGTGGTTGTCGCCCGCGGAGGTGACGGTGAGATGGCGATGTTTGCCACCACCCACAATGTGCACATCAATGGCATTCTCGACTCGAGCACTGCCCCCTATGCCGATGACGTCATTGCCCGCAAGGCGCAAGCGATAGCCGTGCACATTGCCGAGCGGTTGAACTATGTCGGCGTGCTTGGCGTGGAATTTTTTGTGTCAGACAGCGAGTTGCTGGTTAACGAGATTGCACCGCGGCCCCACAACAGCGGGCATTGGACACTCAATGCAGCCCAGACCAGCCAATTTGAGCAACAGGTTCACACCCTGGTCGGCACACCGCTTGGTAATTCGGCAATGACACACCCAGCGGTGGCGATGGTCAATCTGCTGGGAGATCGATGGCAACATGGCGAATTGCAAACCGATATTGCGCGCGCGAATCCCCACGCACACCTTCACCTCTACGGCAAGAGCGAGGCCCGACCGGGCCGCAAGATGGGGCACCTCACTGTGGTGGGCAACCGTGCGGCCGAGGTGCTAGCTGCGGCCCATCAATTGCGTGACAACATCACAGTGCAAAGTTGAGATCGGTTTACCCGCTACTCAGACGCAACAGATTTGCAACTACGGCTAGTGCCGAAAGTGGCGCTGGCCAGTAAAAATCATCACCATGCCATGCTCATTAGCGGCGGCGATCGATTCGTCATCACGCTGACTTCCACCTGGTTGCACGATGACCGCAACGCCAACAGCAGCCAACGCATCGGGACCATCACGAAATGGGAAGAACGCATCGCTCGCCGCCACGGCCCCTTGGGCCCGCTCGCCTGCTCGCGTGCACGCAATGCGTGCAGCGTCCACCCGATTCTGTTGACCCGCGCCGATGCCAACGGCGCTGTTATCACGTGCCAACACGATGGCATTCGAACTCACCGCAGCACACGTCACCCATGCCACCGCTGCGTCGCGCAACTGTGCGGCAGTTGGCTGCTTGGTGCTTACCACCTGCCACTGTGATGTATCGGCCGATGGCGCATCGTGGTCTTGCAGAAGCACAGCACCATCCACACCACGCAGCGACCAACCATCCCTAAACGGTTGTTGTGCGCGCAAAATTCGTAGGTTCTTTTTTGTGAGCAAAACCTCAAGCGCTGCCGGCTCGAAGTCGGGTGCAATCACCACCTCGGTAAACACCTCCACCAATGCCAGCGCCGTGGCTTTGGTCATCGGGCGATTCAGCCCAACGATGCCACCGAACGCACTCACCGGGTCGCACTCATGCGCCCGCTTGTAAGCAGTTTCGATATCGGATGCAACTGCCAACCCACATGGGTTGGCGTGCTTCACGACCACGGCGGCAGGTTCGGCAAATCGATGCACGAGCGACCACGCAGCGTCGGCATCAAACACATTGAGATACGACATCTCTTTGCCGCCAAGTTGTTCGGCACTGCTCCACCAACTGCGTTCGCCCACGACGCGATATCGCGCGCCACGTTGATGTGGGTTTTCGCCATAACGCAACGTCGCCTCGCGCTCTAACTGCAGGGTGAGCCGCTCAGGCAAGGCGTCAGGCTGTGCATCCTGCTGTGCAGCGAGATCTGCATCATCACTAGTTGCCCGCGCAAACCACGCAGCAACTTGTGCGTCATATGCCGCAGTCACTGCAAATGCACGCGCGGCAAGCTGCTGGCGAGTGCCCGCACTCAAGGCGCCAGATGCGCGCAACTCGGCGAGCACCTCGCCATATTGTGCGCGATCAGTCACCACTGCGACACGCGCATGGTTCTTGGCCGCCCCACGCACCAGCGACGGGCCACCGATATCAATCAACTCGATGCTTGGTTTTGTATCAAACGGATACAGACTCACCGCCACCAAATCAATCGGCGAAATATTGTGTCGCTCTAAATCTGCGCGGTGCGTTGCATCTGTTGTGTCGGCCAGAATGCCGCCGTGCACCGACGGGTGCAGTGTCACCACGCGATGCCCGAGAATCGCCGGGTACCCCGTTACATCGGCGATGTCAACAACGGGCAGCGAAGCCTCGCGCAATGCTTGGGCCGTGCCGCCACTGGCGAGCAAATCCCAGCCGAGTTCGTGCAACGCACTCGCGAAATCGACCACACCAGTTTTGTCATAAACACTCAGCAGGGCCCTTGGCACGCGCCCAGACTAGGTTCAGGGCATGAAAATCGGTGTACAAATCCAACCACAAGCCACATCCGTTAAGGCCATGCGTCAGGCCTGGCGAGCCGCCGACGATCTCGGCGTCGACAGCTTGTGGACCTGGGACCACTTTTATCCGCTGTTTGGCGACCCCGAGGCTGAACACTTTGAGTGCTACACGCTGCTTGCCGCCATGGCTGCTGACACCAAACACGCCACGATTGGCGCGCTTGTCACGTGCTACTCGTATCGCAACCCGCAACTGCTCGCCGACATGGCGCGCACCATTGACCACATCAGTGACGGGCGTTTTGTTCTGGGCATCGGCTCGGGTTGGTTTGAGCGCGACTATCAGGAGTACGGCTACGAGTTTGGCACCGGCCCTGGGCGACTCAAATTGCTCGAAGCGGGTCTTCCCGTTATCAAAGAACGGATGAGCAAACTCAACCCCGGCCCGGTCAACGGCAAGATTCCGCTCATGATTGGTGGCAGCGGTGAGCGCGTCACCCTGCGACTCGTTGCGCAATACGCCGATCAGCTCAACACGTTTGGGCCACCAGACAACTTCAAACGAAAAAACGACATTCTCAACGAGTGGTGCGCCAAGGTGGGCCGTAACCCCAAAGACATCGAACGCACTGTTGCGGTAAAACCAGAAGAGCTCGAGCAAGTCAGCGAGTATGCGGCTGCAGGTGCCGACCACATGATTGTGATGTTGAGTCAGCCATTCGACCTCTCGGCAGTGGAGAAGTACCTAGCCTCAACACGGTGAGCCAAGTCCTACAACGGTCGGCATTCGTCCGACTGCAGGTTGCCAACCTCTCTTCGGGTGTGGCCAACGGCGTGGTGATGATCACCGTGCCATGGCTCGTGCTCGAGCGCACTGGTTCGCCGGCCCAAGCCGGGCTCCTTGCTGCCTTGGTGAGTCTGCCTGGAATCTTTGTATCACCAGTCATCGGTGGGTTGATTGATCGCGTCGGTCGTCGTGCGGTGTCGGCATTGTCCGACATTTTTTCGTGTGCATCAGTACTGCTCTTTGTGGTTGGTGAACTCGTCACCGAATTGAACTTCATCTTCATCGCCAGTTTTGCGGTGCTGGGTGCAGTTTTTGACCCCGCTGGCTACACCGCGCGCAAAGCACTTATCCCAAATGCTGCCGAGTCATCAGGCATGGCAGTGGACAAAGCCAACGGCCGGCACGAAGGGTTCTTTGCCATCGGCTGGATGCTGGGCCCTGCACTCGGCGCATGGGGCATCAGCGTTGGTGGGCCGATACTGGCCTTCGCTGGCACCAGTGCACTGTTTCTCGTGGCTGCACTTGCGGTGCGGTCGATGCGCATTCGCGAACATCACGAGCCACGTTCCGAATCGAGCGAGGGCTTCGTTCAATCGCTACGCGGAGGGTGGACACTGCTGCGATCAGATCGCGCTCTACTTACATTCACTCTTGGGCTCACTGTCATGGGCGGGCTGTACATGCCGATTGACACCGTGATTTGGCCAACACACTTTCAATCACTCGATAATGCAGTTGGCTTGGGCATTGTGATGTCATCGGTGGCACTCGGCGTCGTCGGCGGCGCATTCGGTTATGGCAAGCTCGCCGAGCGCATACCCACCACCAAGTTGCTGCGGATGATCATCCTGATTTCCACTGCGGCACTGTTACCGATGGGCTTTCTGCCTGGCACTGCGGTGTTTGCTCTATTGGCATTCGTCACTGGTTTGGGATGGGGCCCGTTCAACCCACTCTGGAACACCGTGGTGCAACGCCGAGTCGACCCGGCATCGCAGGGGCGAATTTATGGTCTACAGATGTCACTGGTGTACGCAGCCCCACCAATCGGACAGTTGCTGGTTGGCTGGGGCATCGAGAGCTTTGGCTTACGCGCCACTTTTAGCATCGTGCTGGCATTGTTTGCACTCACGTCGGCGACCATCGTGTCGCTGCGTTCGCTCAACGACTTGTAGCCGCCCAGCACGCATGCGTGCCGCTGGAAATCCGCTCAGGCAGTTGCACGCGTGCCACCGGGCCATCACTCAGTGCCTTGGCGTCGTACACCACACAATGTGACACATCGTTGGGCACATCAGAGGTAAACGTAACGAGCCACGCATCGTCTTCATCCACGGCATTGGGCTTGCTTGCCACCACGGTTTCGCTGCCAACAACACCATCACCAAAAAGCACGACTTCTTCACGGCCAGTCTGCACATCATGTTTGATCAGCCCATCAAAGGTGAACATGCCCTTGGTGGGCACCACCGAATACACATACCGATACGCAAGGCCGGCATACGCCTGGTTGATCATGCCGAACTCGGTGATGGTGTCGCTCAAATAACCCTCACGCACTGCGCCGGTACGCATGTTGAATCGCCAGCGATACGGTCGCGACTTCATCGAATGCAAATCCAAGAAACGAAACATGCGAGCCTCAATGGTGGAGTCAGTGGCTACGCGCGGCGATGGGTCATCTTCGAAGTAACCATCCACCACCACTTCGTCACCTTCTTCCCAGGCGTTAATCCAGTGCAATACGAACGTTGGTTGGCAGTCAAACCACTTCACTTCGTGCGACGCACCGTAACGCGGAATGATGCCAATACGCATCGGTATGTCGCGGTGATACCGAGTTGCATAAATACCGCGGGTCATGAGTTCTGCATCCCAAAACAACGGGCAGTCGTTGAGAATTGAATAGTTCGGTGTAAATGCCATGTCATGTGGCAGGCGTGCGCCGGGCAGTTCGATCGGCACGTAGTGCACCAGT
>JANQZQ010000033.1 GCA_030728545.1 Ilumatobacteraceae bacterium | reverse complement strand
CCCTGAAATTTCGGCATATTGGCCTTGGCCGACATGCCGGTGGCCAACACCAGTGGGACTCTGCTGCACCCATCGCCGTGGCACGGGCCGCGGGTTTGCACACCAGTCGCATCGACGGCAGCCATCTGGTGTACAACGAGCGCGACACTTGGCTGCCTGACCTCTTGATTTGTCCGCCGCATCTGGCCGATGACATCCTGCGGGCAGTGCGCAACTTCACAGCCAACTAGCGCGCTTCACTCGCCCCAACAGGCAACGGCCTCGGCAGACTATGAGGGTGGACAACGCAGTGACCCCCGCCGATCGGGCGTGGGGCGCATTCAGCGACAACCCACCATGGATTCTCGATCGCGACAACGTGCGTTGGCGTGGTCTGGTCGAAGGTTTGCGCGCCCAAGCCCGCACTGAACTGCCGTCACTCATGGCGGCTCCGCGGGTGCCACCCGTTCGACGACTCGTCGTCGTGGTCTACACACTCGGCAAAGCCCTCGCACCTTGGTGGTGGAAGCGTCGGCGTAAAAAATATGCATCCCCCGAGGCGTCGCGCGCCGATCTCTCGCTGCGAATGCGCCACGCCATCGAGCGCCTGGGTTCGACGTACATCAAGTTGGCCCAGATCATCTCCAGCGGCGAAGGTCTCTTCCCCACCGAATTGGTGGAAGAGTTCAAGCGTTGTCGCGACCAAGTGCCAGCCGAGTCGTTTGACGATGTTCGACTCGTCGTAGAGGGCGACCTCGGTGCGCGAATCGAAGATGTGTTCGCGAGTTTTTCGACCACACCCATTGCGGCTGCATCGATTGCTCAAGTGCACGCTGCGGTGTTGCGCACCGGTGAATCAGTCGTGGTAAAAGTGCAGCGACCCCAGGTTGGTGTCCTCGTGCGCAAAGACTTAAAGGTCATGGCCTGGTTGGCGCCGTTCCTAGTGGGTCGTATCAAGGTGGCGGCCCTGGCCAACCCACCAGCGCTCGTTGAATTGTTTGCCGAGACCATCGTTGAAGAACTCGACTTTCGTCTCGAGGCATCCAACATGCTCGACATCGCCAGCATCTTGGCCGACTTGAAGCAAGACGGTTACGTGATTCCCCGACCACATGCCGAGTTAGTCACTCGCCGCGTGATCGTGATGGAGCGCCTCGAAGGTTTCAAGTTCGACGATGTGGCTGGAATGAAAGATGCCGGCATCGACACCGAAGCCGTGATTCGCACAGGCATGGTGGCCTTCATGGAAGGCGCGCTGCTGTACGGGGTGTTCCACGGCGACTTGCATGGTGGCAACCTTTTCGTGATGCGCGATGGTCGCACCGCACTGCTCGACTTCGGCATCGTCGGTCGCCTCACTGGTATTCGTCGCATGGCATTTTTGCGACTGATGCTGAGTGCAACGACCAACGATGTGAAGGGGCAAATTTCTGCGCTCCGCGACCTTGGTGCACTGCCGATGGACACCGACATTGATGCGGTCATCAAAGACTTGCGCCTCGACCAGGCCACAATCGACCCGACAACGTTGTCGGGTGAGCAACTCGTGCAAGAAGTGCAGCGCATTGTGAAGGCGCTGCTCGCTTACGGCGCGCGAATGCCCAAGGAACTGATGCTGTACGTAAAGAACATGGTGTTCTTGGACGGCGCAATCGCCCGTTTGGCACCCGATTTAGATTTGCTCGGTGAAATCGCCAATATCTCGATGCTGTTTGCCCAGCGCCACGGCGAGCAGCTCGGCCGTGAACTGGGCATCGACCCCAACCAGGTGGAGATCAATCTCGACAGTGTCAAAGCCGGGCTGGGTGTGAGCAATGACGTGAACACCATGACCTATCGCGACCTGCAAAAGCGCCGCGAGATCATCCAAAAGCGGATGCGCGACCACGTCGCGCGCTAACCGCGCGATTTGTCAGTATTAACGCGTGCGTCTCGTTATTGCCCGTTGCACGGTCAACTACATCGGGCGGCTCGAGGCTTCGTTGCCCGAGGCCACACGCCTCATCATGGTTAAAGCCGATGGCTGTGTTGCCATTCATGCCGATGGTGGCGCCTACAAACCACTCAACTGGATGAATGCACCAAATGAGATTCGCGAATTCCCTGATCGTTGGGAAATCACCAACCCCAAAGACGAGCGGCTGGTTATCAATCTGCTGCAAGTCCTAAGCGACGTGAGCCACGAACTCGGCGATGACCCGGGTTTGTCGAAAGATGGTGTCGAAGCGCATCTGCAGGAGCTGTTGGCTGCCGACCCAACAGTGATCGAAGACGGGCTCATCCTCATTGCGCGCGAATACCCAACTGCAATCGGCCCGGTCGACTTGCTGTGTCGCGCCAGCGACGGAACAACGGTGGCAGTTGAAATCAAACGACGTGGCGAAATTGACGGCGTTGAACAACTCGGTCGCTATCTGGAGTATCTGCGTGTCGATACGTCTCTTGGCGTATTGCGTGGGGTGTTCGTGGCTCAGTCGATCAAGCCACAGGCTCGCACGCTGGCCGAAACCCGGGGGCTTACGTGGAAAGAAGTCGACTACGACGAACTGCGCGGTCGTCGCGTGGACGAACTGAGGCTGTTTTGACCTTGATTCGCGACATGCAGGCCGGCGATCTAGCCGCGGTGATGCGGATGAACAACGGCAACGTGCCAGCAGTGTCGTTGATCGATCTCGACGAGCTGCAACAAGACGTGCGACTAGCCGAGCATGCCCTTGTCATGACCGACACCGCCACCAGCGAACCCCACGGCTTTTGCACCACTTTTGCCAGCGGAATCAGCGAAGATCTCGGCGTGAACTACACCTGGTTTGCTGATCGCTACCCCACTTTTGTGTATCTCGACCGGGTGGTCATTGATACACCATTCCAGTCACAAGGCCGAGGTGAACTGTTGTACGCCGAGGTCGAGCGACGCATTCGCGCCACAGGCAATACCGACTTGTTTGTCTGCGAAGTCAACTTGCAACCCCGCAACGAAGGTTCGTTGCGTTTTCATGCCCGTCTGGGTTTCGAACAAGTTGGCGAGCAAGAGTCAAAGCCCGGGCTCATCGTGGCGATGCTCGCCAAACGCCTCGTCTAACACCACCTGCCACAACATGTGTTGCGCAGGTGCGCAACACGTGACTAGCGCGTTACTTTTTTTGTGGTTGCGGCCACGATCCGGGACGGCCGTCCATTCCAGAGTTTGCGCGCGACTTGGCAAGCAGCTCTTCGACAATTGGCCCAAGGCGAGTTGGGTCATCCACAGGGTCATGCGACGGGCCGCGCACCCAACCTTCGGCAACCGCAAACGAGCGACCACTGGTTTCAAACACTCGACCAGTCACATCTTTGCTCTCGGCTGAAGCCAACCACGTGACGATTGGTGCAATCCAGCGCGGTGACTGGGCTTCACGCTCTTCGTCGGTGGGTGGTGTGGGTTGCAGGTTTTCAGTCATGCGGGTGAGCGCAACTGGTGCTACCGCATTGACAGTCACTCCGTAACGCGCCAACTCAAGGGCAGTGATGACAGTGAAGGCTGCGATGCCGGCTTTGGCTGCTCCATAGTTGGCTTGGCCGATGTTGCCGTAGATACCCGACACCGAAGTGGTGTTGATGATGCGGCCATCGACGGGCTTGCCGGCCTTTGATTGATCACGCCAGTAGGCGGCAGCAAAGTGCGACGGTGCAAATGTGCCCTTCAAGTGCACCTTGATGACCGAATCCCATTCGAGTTCGCTCATGTTGGCCATCATGCGGTCGCGCAAGATGCCGGCGTTGTTGACCACACCGTGGAGATCGCCGAACGTGTCGACTGCTGCTTTGATTAAACGCTCAGCGCCATCAAACGACGAGATGTCGTCACCGTTGGAGATTGCCTTGCCACCCATGGCTTCGATTTCGGCCACCACTTGGTTGGCTGGCGAAACGTCGCCGCCGCTGCCGTCTACACCGGCGCCCAAATCGTTCACTACGACGTGGGCACCATGGCGCGCCAGGCTCAGCGCATGTTCACGCCCGATTCCGCGACCTGCTCCGGTGACAACCACCACTCGACCTGCACATAATTTGGCCATGACTGATCCTTTCCTGGCGTTTTCGTCAGATGTTTGACGCTGTCGCAATCTAGTCTCTCAACGCGTGACGAGACACCTTGACGTACTGGTAGTCGGCGCTGGGCCGGCGGGCGTTGCTGCTGCACTGACTGCCCACCGACTCGGGTTGAGCGTGCAGCTGATTGATAAGGCCACGTTCCCCCGAGACAAGTGTTGCGGCGACGGCCTCACGACGGGGGCTTTGCGTTTGCTCGACCAGTTGGGCTTGCGCCCCGACACGGTGGCTAGCTGGAAGGTATGTCGCGATGTGAGCCTGCGTTCACCATCCGGACGCACGATTGATTTGCAGTTGCCCGACGACGGCCAATTTGCTGCCATCGCCACACGTCTCGACCTCGATGCTGCACTCGTCAACCACGCCCGTGAATGCGGCGTCGATATTCGCGAGGGGGTCGGTTTTGTCGACATCACTCGCGATGGCGATTACCACGTGACCACCAGCGATGGCGAGGTGACCGCCCGCGTGGTCATCGCTGCCGACGGCATGTGGTCGCCCGTGCGCAAAGTAATGCAACCCGATCGTGCGCCGTACCTCGGCGAGTGGCATGCCCTGCGTCAATATGCCCACGATGTGACTGGCCCGGCCAGCGAAAAGTTGTACGTGTGGTTTGAGCCTGATTTGTTGCCGGGATACGCGTGGTCGTTTCCGTTGGCTGACGGCCGAGTCAATATCGGCTTCGGCATTTTGCGCGGCGCATCACACAAGCCCGGCGACATGAAGGCTGTGTGGGCCGACTTGTTGTCGCGCGACCATGTGCGCCAAGCCCTCGGCAGCACGGCCGTGCTCGACGACAAGTTGAGCGCCTGGCCAATACCGGCCCGCGTCACTTCGACAACGCTGCACGTGGACAACGTGTTGTTCGTTGGTGATGCTGCCTGTGTCACTGACGTGCTCACCGGCGAGGGCATCGGCCAGGCATTGCTTTCGGGCATGCTCGCCGGCGCAGCAGCAGCCAACCCGCAACCGGGTCGCGCCTACCGGCGGGCGATGCGCCGACATTTTTTTGCCGATCATCGGATGTCGAACCTGCTCGGCCGCGTGCTTGCCAACGAGCGCATGGCACGCGCCGCACTGCGAATTATTGACGGCGGTACCTGGCGCAAACAAAAATTCGTGCGCTGGATGTTTGAAGACGAGCCACGCGCCAGCGCCCTCACGCCGCGCCGTTGGCACCGTGGCTACCTCTCGTCTCCTGGCGCTTACACCAAGTAATCTCGCCACATGCGCACACGACTCACAGAAATGTTGGGAATTGAATTTCCCGTAATGCTCGCCGGCATGGGTGGGGTGTCCTATCACGAACTCGTCGCTGCAGTCAGCGAGGCTGGCGGCATCGGCACGCTCGGAGCGTCCACCATGCGCGACCACGAGCTACCCGAAGAGATGCGCAAGGTGCGCGAACTCACCAAAAAGCCGTTCGGCGTCGACCTCCTTACCGCGCTTCCTAATCAAGTGGATTCAGGCATCAAGGCAGTAATCGAAGGTGGTGCGTCTATCTTCGTTGCTGGTCTTGGTGTGCCGCGCGAGGTGATTGATCTGTTGCACCAAAAAAACATCCTCGTTGGCTCAATGTGTGGAAAAGTCAAACACGCAGTTGCTGCGGTGGCCAGCGGGTGCGACTTCGTTGTTGCCCAAGGCACCGAGGCTGGTGGTCACACCGGTCTGGTTGCCACGATTGCCTTGGTTCCCCAGGTGGTGGATGCAGTCGGTGACAAGGTGCCAGTCGTTGCTGCTGGTGGACTATTTGACGGCCGCGGTTTGGCTGCTTCACTCGCACTTGGTGCTGATGGCGTGTGGATCGGTACGCGCTTTATTGCTACGCCCGAGGCTCGCGCCGTAAATGGATACAAAGATCAGTTGCTCGCCACCGGCGAAGACGGCACCACCATCAGTCGCGCATACACCGGCAAAACATGTCGCGTCGTGGCCAACGATTGGACTCGCCACTACGACAAAAACCCAGCCGACCTCCAGCCGTTTCCGCAGCAAGCAGTTGCGTCGATGCAGGCCGGCGTCAACCACCTTGGCTTTCCAACAGGCACCGAGGTCGACACGTCACGCGAGTTTTACCCCGCGGGGCAAGGTGTCGGCTCGATCAACGATTTGGTGCCAGCCGGCGAGTTGGTGCGACGCATCGTCGCCGAAGCGTCAGCCGTGTTGGCCCGCGTTGGGAATATTCGCGCTAAATAAGTTCGCGCAACGTGCTGAGCGCAGCAACGTGGTCGTTGCCCACTGGGCTCACCGACAACATCGTCACACCTGCAGCACGAAACGCCGCCACACGTTCGCGCACATAGCCCGCTGGGCCCACCAGGTTGGTGAGCTCTAACATTTCGCGCGGCACTGCGCGGGCTGCTTCATCTTTCTTGCCGGATAGATACAGATCTTGAATCTCTGCTGCCTCGTGCTCATAGCCGTACTCACGGCAGATGTCGTTGTAAAAGTTCTTGCCGCGTGCACCCATGCCACCCACGTACAGCGCCACGTTCGGGCGCGCCATGTCGAGCACCTTGTCTTTGGCTTCACCCACCAACGATTCGTCAATGGCCAGCAGTCCGCCAGCCGAAATCTCGAGTGGCTTCAGCGACGGTGATCGCTTGGCTGAACCCTTCTTGAGTGCTGCGCCCCAGACTTGCTCAAACTTGTCAGGCATGAAAAACACGGGCAGCCACCCGTCAGCGAGTTCTGCCGTTGCCTCCACACTCAAATCTTTCAGCGACGCCCACCACACCGGAATGTCAGCCCGCACCGGATGATTAATCAGCTTCAGTGGTTTGCCCATGCCAGTGCCCTGTCCGGCAGGCAGTGGCACCTGCACGGTCTGGCCGGTGTACGACAAACCTTTCTCGCGCTTCCAGACTTCGCGACACACCTCGATGTATTCCTTGATGCGCTGCATGGGCTTTTCGTACGCCACGCCATGGAAGCCCTCGACAACTTGTGGCCCCGAGGCGCCCAACCCGAGGATGAAGCGACCATTCGACACATAGTCGCAACCAGCAGCAGTCATCGCCGTCAGCGGCGCCGTGCGCGAATACACGTTGATGATGCCTGTGCCGATTTCCACCCGCGACGTTATGGCCGACAAATACCCAACCTGGGAAATCGCGTCAAAACTGTACGCCTCAGGAATCCACACCACATCCAGCCCGACTTTTTCAAGTTCGGCCACGCGACGCGCACCTTC
>JANQZQ010000032.1 GCA_030728545.1 Ilumatobacteraceae bacterium | reverse complement strand
GTCTACCACTGCGCCGAAGTCAAGTACTTTGCTGAAAAGCAAATGGTACATCGACTAGGTTCAGCGCTTACTAATGACTGAGCCATTTCTGCCGCCTGAGCCCAGGCCTGAGTACGAGCACGTGCTGCCTGCGCCAGAGGGCAATCAGCGCGCCACACGTCGCGTGGTCATATTCTCCGGCGTGCTACTCGTGATATTGCTGGTGGGTGTTGCGGGGTTGGTCATGCAACTCGACGAATCCAACCAGCGAATCTCGCAATTAGAGAGCCAGATCAACGCTGCACCTCGGCCTGTGGTCAGCAAAGAGAGCAGTGCTGCTGACGCCGGAACATCACTAGACCCCGACGCAAACTTGTTCGTTGCGCCGGCAGACGTGGCAGCGCTCATCGCACAAGTGGGGCAGTCGGTTGTTGATATTTTTTGTGGCGAGGGCGGCGGCACCGGCTTTGCGCTCGACATTGTTGCCGAGGGCCCAGGTGCTCAAACTGTTCTTGTCACTAACTATCACGTGGTTGACGAGTGTTGGGAAAACAACACATCGGTAACCGTGCGTTATGGCGACGACATGGCGTTAAAAACCGTTGGCGTCATCGTTGGTGCCGACGAAGCCAACGACCTTGCGCTGATCGAAATTTCGCCCGACTTGCCGTGGTTGCGCGAGAGCGAAGTGTTCGCCGAGCGCGGTTGGTGGACCATGGCCATGGGCAACCCCGCTGACCCCGACCTGAAAGTCACCCTGGATAGATACGTGTCATTCGGCTACATCGGGTATGTGCTGGATGAATACTGGAACTACACCTCGGCCACACTCAACCGCGGCAACTCGGGCGGGCCACTCGTCAATAGTCGAGGCGAGCTCATTGGCATCAACACGCTTGCCTCATCCGGGCTCGACGAAGGCGTGTGGAACATCGCAGTCGACTCCGCCGTGCTGTGTGTGAGCCTCATTATCTGCGACGACTAGCCGCAGCGGCCTAACGGCATAAAGCGGTAAGGTCTGCAAATGACCGAAACCACCAAAGTGTTCGTGCACGGTGTGCCCGAAACATCAGCGGTGTGGGATGCGTTGGTGCACGAGCTGCACAGCCAGGGTGTGGCCAACATCGTGCGGCTCTCACCGCCGGGTTTTGGGGCGCCAACCCCTGCGGGTTGGGGTGCGACGGTGGTCGAATATCGCGACTGGTTGCTCGGCGAGTTCGCACAAATCGACGGCCCGATTGATGTGGTCGCCCACGATTGGGGTGCGGGCATGTTGTTCGCTGCGTTGAGTGCCAAGCCGCAGGTGGTGCGTTCGTGGGCAGCCGACTGCGTCGGGTTGATGCACCCCGACTATGTATGGCACCCCAGCGCCACCGAGTGGCAGACCCCCGAGGTTGGTGAAGGAGCAGTTGCCGGTCTGGTGGCTCTTGCCGACCAAGACTTCATTGCAATCTTTGGCTCGCTTGGCATGACCCCCGACATTGCGGCCCAGGTACGTCGTGGAGTCAACAGTGAGATGGCGCGGTGCATCCTCGCTTTGTATCGCGATGCTGCCCAACCACGCATGGCCGAGCTGGGCAAGCAGTTCATTGCTGCAGCACCAGCGAATGGCTTGGTGATTGTTGCCCCCAATGATCACTACGCAGGGCCGGTCGACACCATGGTGCACGTGGGGCGCCAGGTACATGCCACATCGGCGACCATTGAGGCTGCCGGCCACTGGTGGATGTGCGAGCAACCTCGAGTCGCTGCGTCACTGTTGATCAAGCACTGGAATTCGGTCGGTTTTTAACGGCGTCGACCAGGGGCAACATCGCCCCGGGTCGTTTGCAAAATGTTCATCTGGACACCCGTCATTGTCCACTATCCGATTGACTCCGGCCCAACGTTTTTTGCTATCTTGTGAATTGCAATCCAACCACACAAAAAAAGGAGCAATATATGTTGATTTTTTACCGGGAAATGGTCACCAATGGTGACCCAGAGCAAGTCATGCCAATCGTGCAGGAGCTCGCCGCCTTGGGCAAAAAGCATGGCGTCCCGCTCAACATCTGGTCAGGCAGTAACGGGCATGTTTTTGGAACCATGGGCGTCAGCGTTCGGTACGAGTCGCTCAGCGCTCGCGCAGCGGCCGGTGCAAAGTTGTACGCCGACAAACAATTCCTTGCTGCGACTCGACGCTTGCAAGAGGTGATGATTGGTGCGCCAGGACCAGACATGATCAACAACATCATTCGCGGTGGCGAAGGAAATCAAGAGATTCCACTCGGCACAGTGGTCACACAAAATCAGTTCCAGTTAGCGAACTCCGGTGATTTCCTGAAAGCACTGACACACCTGAATGAACTGGCCGATCTTGTCAAAAAACTCGTCGGGATAGACCCAATGATTGGCCACACTATGTATGGTCCGCTCGGCGGCCTGGGAACATTGAGCGCCTATGCGAACTTTGCGCAGGTTGACGAAGTAGTCGCAAAACTGCTGGTGAGTGATGAATACATGACGAAGTTTCTGGAGGGTGGCAAGTTCGCCTTGCCGGGCAGCATCACGCAACGTCAAGTGGTCAAAATCGCCTAGTCACAAGGGAAAACAACACGATTCTGCCTGTGTAATCGTTGAGAATCACCCGATGTGGGTGTGTCGCTTCGGCGACGCGCCCACGTTGCGTTAGCTCGCAGTGGGCCGGCTGGTCTTTTGCACGGCGAAGCGCCCGCCACTGACGGCTGCTCATTAGGTCGACAGTTCCTGTGAGCATCGCGCTACGGCGCACTAGGTGCCACAGATATACTTGATACGCGGGCCAATGTCGTCCCGGTGCCCACTGCGGTGGGTGCACCAGTAGGTACGACCATTTCATAAGGCAGCCCGAGTGAACCACGACTTGCCGTCAGCGCACGGCTTATACGACCCACGCTTCGAGCACGACTCGTGCGGCGTGTCGTTTGTGGTGCATGTAAAGGGCGTCGCCAGCCATCGCATCGTGCAAACCGGGTTGGGTGCCTTGTGCAGCATGGAGCACCGCGGTGCCACCGGTGCCGAACCCGAAACGGGGGATGGCGCGGGCATTTTGCTGCAGGTGCCCGACAAGTTTTTGCGCAAAGTGGCTGGCGTTGCGCTGCCGGCGGCTGGTGCCTATGGCGTGGGCGTGGCGTTTTTGCCGGCCGACACATCGCATGCAGCGAACGCCAAAACTGCGATTGAAACAATCTTGCGAGACGAAGGCCTCGACGCCCTCGGCTGGCGCGAAGTGCCGGTTGAGCCGTCGTGCCTCGGCGCGAGCGCGCGCAATGTGATGCCATCGTTTGCGCAACTGTTTGTGGCAGCCCGCACCGGTGAAACTGGCATTGCGCTTGATCGCAAACTGTTTGTGGCCCGCAAACGCATCGAGCACGAACTGCCCGCAGAACTGCGCACGTACTTTCCGTCGTTGTCGTCGCGCACACTCATATATAAGGGGATGCTCACCACACCCGAGTTGGGCATGTTCTTCCCCGATTTGTCAGACCCCGATATGGAATCGGCCATGGTGTTGGTGCACAGCCGCTTTAGCACCAACACGTTTCCGTCGTGGCCGCTGGCGCACCCGTATCGCTACATCGCTCACAACGGCGAAATCAACACCGTGCAAGGCAACCGCAACTGGATGCGCACGCGCGAAGCGTTGCTCGAAACACCACTCATCCCCGGGCTCGAACGTGCGTTCCCCATTTGCACGCCTGGCGGCAGCGACTCGATGAGTTTTGATGAAGTGCTCGAACTGCTGCACCTCTCGGGGCGCGCGTTGCCACACGCCGTGATGATGATGATCCCCGAGGCGTGGGAAAACCACGCCACGATGAGCGACGACAAACGCGCGTTTTATCGCTATCACTCGTCGCTGATCGAGCCATGGGATGGCCCAGCCAGCGTGGCGTTTTGCGATGGCACCGTGATTGGTGCGGTGCTTGACCGCAACGGTTTGCGCCCGAGCCGCTATTGGGTAACCGATGACGATTTGGTAATCATGGCCAGCGAAGTGGGTGTGGTGAATGTGGCGCCCGAGCGCGTGGTGCGCAAAGGCCGCCTGCAACCAGGCCGCATGTTGTTGGTCGACACTGCCCGCGGTTGCATCGTCGACGACGAAGAACTCAAAGCATCGCTCGCTGCCGCCAACCCGTATGCCGAGTGGTTGGCCGAAGGCATGGTGGCGTTGCCCGACTTGCCCGATCGCGAACACGTGGTGCATAGCCACGAAAGCGTGCTGCGTCGCCAACAAGCGTTCGGCTACACGCACGAAGACATGAAAGTGATCATCGCGCCAATGGCCAAAGCCGGGCTCGAAGCACTTGGCTCGATGGGCACCGATACACCACTGGCCGTGTTGTCGGCGCGACCACGATTGTTGTTCGACTATTTCAAGCAATTGTTTGCCCAAGTCACCAACCCGCCGCTGGACGCCATTCGCGAAGAAGTCGTCACCTCGGTGGGCTCAACACTCGGCCCCGAAGCCAACCTGTTGGCGGCCAGCGCCGACAATTGTCGCCAGTTGGCGTTGCCGTTTCCGATTATCGACAACGACGAACTCGCCAAGATCATCCACATTGATGACGACGGCACCATGCCGCACCTGCGCAGCGTGGTGGTGAACGGTTTGTATCGCGTTAGCGACGGCGCGCACGGCTTGCGCACCGCGATTGAAGACATTCGCAACAAGGTGAGCGACTTCATCGACGATGGTGCACGCATCATCGTGTTGAGTGACCGCAACAGCGACTCGGTGTATGCGCCGATACCTTCGCTGCTGCTCACCAGTGCAGTGCACCACCACCTGATTCGCGAACGCCAACGCACCAAAGTGGGCCTTGTTATCGAATGTGGCGATGCGCGCGAAGTGCACCACATGGCGTTGCTCATCGGTTATGGCGCGGGTGCCATTAACCCGTATCTGGCGTTTGAATCGGTCGAAGACATGATTGCTGCCGACGACGGCCGTGGCATGTATGGCCTCGGGGGCGCCGACCCCAAAAAAGCACTGCGCAACTACATCAAGGCATCGGGCAAAGGCGTGCTCAAAGTAATGAGCAAAATGGGCGTGTCGACCGTGGCGTCATACACCGGGGCGCAAATCTTTGAAGCCATCGGTTTGTCGCGCGAAGTGGTGGATGAATACTTCTGTGGCACGGTGTCGCGGTTGGATGGCATCGGCCTTGACGTGATCGCCCAAGAAGTGGCTGCGCGCCACGCTGCGGCCCACCCGTTGCGCCCCGACCAGCGCGCGCACCGCCAACTAGAACTTGGCGGCGAATACCAGTGGCGTCGCGAAGGCGAACACCATTTGTTTAACCCCGAAACCGTGTATCGCTTGCAACACGCCACCCGCGAAGGCCGCTACGACTTGTTTAAAAAATACACCGCGTCGGTAGATGACCAAAGCAAAGTGCTCGCCACATTGCGCGGCCTATTTGCCCTCACGCCTGCAGCGGTGCCCGTGCCGATCGACGAAGTGGAGTCGGTGAGCGACATCGTGAAACGGTTTTCCACCGGTGCGATGAGTTATGGCTCGATCAGTGCCGAAGCCCACGAAACCCTCGCCGTGGCCATGAACCGCATCGGCGGCAAGAGCAACACCGGCGAAGGTGGCGAAGACGCCGAGCGCAACGTGGTGTTGCCTAATGGCGACTCGAAGCGTTCGGCAATCAAACAAGTGGCATCGGGCCGCTTTGGTGTAACCAGCGAATATTTGGTGAATGCCGACGACATTCAAATAAAAATGGCGCAAGGCGCCAAGCCCGGCGAAGGCGGCCAGTTGCCTGGCCACAAGGTGTACCCCTGGATTGCCAAAACGCGCTACAGCACACCGGGTGTGGGGCTCATTTCGCCACCGCCGCACCACGACATTTATTCGATCGAAGACTTAAAGCAACTCATCCACGACTTAAAGAACTCCAACCCCGAAGCCCGCGTGCACGTGAAGTTGGTGGCCGAAGTTGGCGTGGGCACCGTGGCTGCCGGCGTGAGCAAAGCCAAAGCCGATGTGGTGCTCATCTCGGGGCACGACGGTGGCACGGGTGCGTCGCCGCTGACTTCGCTCAAACACGCCGGCGCACCGTGGGAACTTGGGCTCGCCGAAACGCAACAAACGCTCATGCTCAACGGTTTGCGCGACCGCATCGTGGTGCAAACCGACGGGCAGATGAAAACCGGTCGCGACGTAATCATCGCTGCGCTGTTGGGCGCTGAAGAATACGGCTTTGCCACCGCACCACTCGTGGTGAGCGGTTGCATCATGATGCGCGTGTGTCACCTCGACACTTGCCCGGTGGGTATTGCCACGCAAAACCCCGAGCTGCGCAAAAACTTCAACGGTCAACCCGAGTTTGTGGTGAACTTTTTTGAATTCATCGCCCAAGAAGTGCGCGAATATTTGTCACTGCTCGGCTTTCGCACCGTGGCCGAAGCCGTGGGGCGGGTGGATCGCATCGACCCACAAGTGGCTGTCGACCATTGGAAGGCGAGCGGTTTGGACATTGCGCCGATGTTGACTGTGGCGCAAAACCCCTACGGCTCGACGCTGCATCATTCGGTGGCCCAAGCCCACGGTTTGGCCGACGCGCTCGACAACGAGTTAATTGCCCGCAGCGCTGCCGCCCTCGACGACGGCCACCGGGTGGACATCACACTGCCGATTAGCAACGTGAACCGCAGTGTGGGCACCATGCTCGGCAGTCGTCTCACGCGCAAGTGGGGCGGGGCGGGCTTGGCCGATGGCACCATCACGTTGCGCTTCAGCGGTTCGGCGGGCCAATCGTTTGGTGCGTTCGTGCCACGCGGCATCGACATGTTGTTAGAAGGCGACGCCAACGACTACCTCGGCAAAGGTTTGTCGGGTGGGCGTATCGCCGTGCGACCCGATCGCCGTGCCACATTCGCCGCCGAACACAACGTGATTGCTGGCAATGTGATTGGTTATGGTGCCACGAGCGGCGAGATGTATTTGCGCGGCATGGTGGGCGAACGCTTTTGTGTGCGCAACTCGGGTGCCACCGCAGTGGTCGAAGGCGTGGGCGACCACGGATGTGAATACATGACTGGTGGGCGAGTGCTGGTGTTGGGTGCCACGGGCCGCAACTTTGCTGCGGGTATGTCGGGTGGCATCGCTTATGTGCTCGACGAAGCCGGCGACTTTGCCTCGCGCGTGAATACCGACATGGTCGACATCTTGCCGCTGGATGCCACCGACCACCAATGGTTGACCACCACGTTGCAACGCCATTACGAACTCACCGAATCTGCCGTCGCTGCGCGCTTGCTGGCCGCTGGTGTGGCCACAGCACCACTGCGCAAAGTGATGCCC
>JANQZQ010000031.1:6008-7340 GCA_030728545.1 Ilumatobacteraceae bacterium | reverse complement strand
AGCGTGCGTACACTGAGAGAGTTACGCAAGTACATATGGGGCTGACAGGTTTCGACGTCAGATTCGATGTTCGAGCGTGCGACCCGAGTTGCTCAGACTCGAAAAACGGGGCAACCATACAACTGCCAATAAGCAGTTCGCTCTCGCCGCCTAATTTATTAGGTGTCGGAGAGCACTCGTGAGCCGCAAGGTCGCACGGGGCCGATCCACCGCAGCCCGGCAACAGAAGCGGGGGATGACAGCGGGAAAGCACGCTGACGTTAGGAAAGACTGATGACATTTCGGAAAGACGAAACGCGACTTAGGTAACTAAGTAGTCGACCCGCCGACGGTGTTGCGTCAGCACCACAGCGGGGACGGTCGTATCACGCGCGCTCACCGGCTGATGGACGGGGGTTCGATTCCCCCCAGCTCCACCAACAATAATTTGGAATAAGTCCAAAGTCTGATATAGTACGAATCTCATGCATGGCTCCCCTGTCGACCAACTGCGCGAGCACGGTCTCAGTGTCACTGCGCAACGACTGGCAATTTTGCAAGCGGTCAGCAGCCAACCCCACGCCACTGCAGATCAAATCAGCGATCTCGCCGTTGCAGCACTCGGCACCATCTCGCGACAATCGGTGTACGACTCGTTGAACACCTTGGTCGACAAAGGCGTGTTGCGTCGAATTCAACCCATGGGTTCGCCCGCGCTGTATGAAGATCGCGTCAATGACAACCATCACCATCTCATCTGTCGGGAGTGCGGTCATGTGGTTGACGTCGACTGTGCAGCCGGCAAGCGACCCTGTCTTGATGCCGCCGATGATCACGGGTTTGCTATCGACGAAGCCGAAGTCGCATACTGGGGGCGCTGCCAGCAATGCCAGCAAACTGACGCTCCGACATCTCGTTCCACTACTCAATCATCCAGGTCGAATTAATAACCCCACAACAACCCAAGAAAGAAGGAAGAGCAATGAGCGATACCGAACAGTGCCCGTTTACGGGTGGCGCAATCACGTCAGCCAACATGGGCCCAACGAACACCACATGGTGGCCGAACCAACTCAACGTGCGAGTCCTGCACAACAATCCACCAGTCGGCGACCCGATGGATCCAGATTTTGACTACGCCGAAGAATTCAAAAAACTTGACCTCGACGCCGTGGTCAAAGATCTCACCGCGTTGATGACCGACTCCCAGCCATGGTGGCCAGCCGACTACGGCCATTACGGCCCGTTCTTCGTGCGCATGACCTGGCACGCCGCAGGCACGTACCGCATCCAAGACGGGCGTGGCGGCGGTGGCGCAGGCATGCAGCGATTCGCACCAACCAACTCCTGGCC
>JANQZQ010000031.1:0-5998 GCA_030728545.1 Ilumatobacteraceae bacterium | reverse complement strand
ACCTCGACAAAGCACGTCGCTTGCTGTGGCCAATCAAACAGAAGTACGGCAACAAGTTGTCATGGGCCGACCTCATGATCTTGGCCGGCAACGTCGCCATGGAATCCATGGGCTTCAAGACCTTCGGTTTCGGTGGCGGACGTCCAGACGTCTATGAACCAGACGAGACCTACTGGGGCGCAGAGACCACCTGGTTGGCCGATGAGCGCTACCAAGGTGATCGTCAACTCGACAATCCGCTTGCCGCTGTGCAGATGGGCTTGATCTATGTCAACCCAGAAGGCCCCAACGGCAAAGCAGATCCACTGGCTTCGGCTCGCGACATTCGCGAAACCTTTGCCCGCATGGCGATGAACGACGAAGAAACTGTGGCGCTGACCGCCGGTGGACACACCTTCGGCAAAGCCCACGGCGCTGGCGACCCCGGCAAGTACGTCGGGCCAGCCCCCGAGGGTGCACCAATTTCGGCGCAAGGTTTCGGTTGGATCAATTCCAAGGCCCAAGGCCACGGCGTTGACACCATCACCAGCGGCATCGAAGGTGCGTGGACAACCAACCCCACCAAGTGGGACAACGACTACTTCAAGATCCTTTTGGAAAACGACTGGGAACTCGTCAAGAGCCCAGCCGGAGCCCAACAGTGGATTCCCAAAGGTGGCGCAATGGCCAATGCCGTGCCCGATGCGCACGACCCATCAGTGCGTCACGCACCAATCATGACCACTGCTGACCTAGCGCTGAAGTTTGATCCGGCTTACCTGGCAATCTCCAAAGATTTCCATGCCAACCCGGATAAGTTTGCCGACGCGTTTGCACGCGCTTGGTTCAAACTGACCCACCGCGACATGGGCCCCAAGACCCGCTACATCGGCAAACTGGTACCCAAGGAAGACCTGATCTGGCAAGATCCGGTTCCCGCAGCAACCAAGGCGCCTTCAGCCAGCGACGTGACAGCACTCAAAGCCAAGATTCTGGCGAGTGGTCTCAGCGTTTCGCAGTTGGTGTCGGTTGCTTGGGCTTCGGCTTCGACGTACCGCAACACCGATAAGCGCGGTGGAGCCAACGGAGCACGTATCCGCTTGGCCCCGCAGAAAAATTGGGAAGTCAACGAACCAGCCGAACTTGCCAAGGTGCTCAGCGTGTATGAGCAACTGAGCAAAGAATCGGGTGTTTCGGTGGCCGACTTGATCGTGCTCGGTGGCACTGCAGCAGTGGAAAAAGCAGCCAGCGATGCCGGCGTGAAAGTCTCCGCACCGTTCACCGGTGGCCGAGGCGATGCAACGAGTGAGCAAACTGACGTTCAGTCGTTTGGCGTGCTCGAGCCGACATTCGACGGCTTCCGCAACTACCTGCGCGCAGGACACTTGCAGACCACCGAGCAACTGTTGCTGGAAAAGGCAACGTTCCTCAACCTCTCAGCACCAGAAATGACGGTGCTGGTTGGTGGCATGCGGGTGCTCGGTGCAACACACAAACAGACCACGCTCGGTGTCTTCACCAAGCGTCCTGGCGTGTTGAGCAACGACTTCTTCGTCAACTTGCTGAGCATGGACACCGCGTGGACACCCACCGACAAGTCCGAGGAGTTGTTCGAAGGCCGCAGTCGCGCAACGGGCGAAGTTCAGTGGAAAGGCACTCGCAACGATTTGATCTTCGGATCGAACTCACAATTGCGAGCAATCGCCGAGGTCTACGCCCAGGACGATTCGAAAGAAAAGTTTGTGCGTGACTTCGTCGCCGCGTGGACCAAGGTGATGAACCTGGACCGCTTCGACGTCAAGCACTAAACAAGAGTCCATTCAACGGTCAGGCCCTAGCGTCGTCGTCCCCCACGGCGTCGCTAGGGCTTTTGACTTAACCGGTATTTTTGCCAACCCCGCCAGCCACTGGCGAAATAGGCAGCCATCACGAGTGGCACCCCGATGAGCATTGCTGAACGAAACACTTGCGGCGATGTGTTCTCGCCAGACTCCATCACGAGATAGGCGACGTAGGCCACGTAGAACGCTGCGAGCAAAGCACCCTCCCAGCGCTTGATTGCAAAACCATTCCAACAAATGGGTATGAGCACGAGCGTGGCAGCCAACATCACCGGGAAGTCGAGGCGAATCAGCTCCCGATCGACTGCGATACCCGATGGGGCGAGTGCAGCAGACGCACCAAGCACCCCGAGAATATTGAAGATGTTTGAGCCCACAACGTTGCCCACGGCAATATCGCGCTGGCCGCGATATGCGGCCATGACCGAGGTGGCAAGTTCGGGCAGCGAAGTGCCCGCAGCCACCACGGTGAGACCAATAATCAAATCGCTCACCCCAAAGGCTTCGGCAATCTGGGTTGCTGAACCCACCAATAGGCGTGAACCCGCAACAAGTAGGGCCAAGCCCACCACGATGAGCCCAATCTGAAACGCCAACGGCTTGGTGGCCATCGAACCCTCAAGCAACTCGGCAACTTCGCCAGCGGCTGGTGTCTTAGTCGAATCGGCTCGGCGCGCATCGCGCAATAGCCACCAGAGATAGCCGAGGAGCCCAACGAACAACGCCGCACCCTCCAGACGATGCAGCGACTCGTTGAGCACCAACCCATACGCCACCAGTGACATCGCCATCAGAATCGGAATATCGCGCTTGATGATGCGCTGTTCGATGGTCAACGACCCGATAGCTGCCGAAAGACCGAGCACCAACAGAATGTTCAAAATATTGCTGCCCACCACGTTGCCCAAAGCCACGTCGGCATTGTCGGTCAATGCTCCACCGATTGAGACGGCAAATTCGGGGGCACTGGTGCCAAAGGCAACGACCGTGAGACCAATGATGATTGGGGCGATGCCGAGCCGAGCCGCCACTGTCGATGCACCGCGCACCAGCCACTCGGCGCCGAGGGTCAGACAAACCAAACCGGCAATGAGCCCGAGCGCACTCTGAAAATCCACTGGTGTGAGGTTACTTGCCACCCACAGCGCGCCCGAGCATGTGTGCGCCAATCGGCGCCGCGACCAACTGCAACACCACAATCACTGCCAACTTGGCAACGCTTGACACATCACTGAATTGCGCAGCAGCGCCAACCGCGCACAGCAATACGCCGAGCGTTGCTGGTTTCGTTGTTGCATGCATGCGGGCACGAGTTGACGAGAACCGAAACAACCCAATTGACGACACCAAAGCAAGCAACGACCCAGTCAGCATGAACACAGCGGATATCACGTCACGAAGTATCTGCAAGGTGTCGCTCATGACTCCACCTCATCACGTGATTCGATAAATCGAGCAATCGCCACCGACGCAACAAACCCGAGCAGACCAAGCAACACGGCCAGATCGAGATTTAATCCATCAGTGGTCACCCCAGCCGACACCAAGAGACCACAGGTGAGTACCGAGGTCAACATGTCAAAGGCAACCGCGCGATCACCGAGCGAGGTGCGGCGCACAATCCGCAGCACACCAAGGAGGCCAGCCGTGGCTAGACAGCCGAGCGAAAGGTAGGCGATGATGGTCATTTGCTACGCAGCCTCACCGCGTTGGCTACCAGCTGCTCTAAACCCAGCACGTCGGCGCGAAACAAGGCTTCGTCAATGTCGCCCAGCACGTGCACCGACAACACCAATTTAGAAGGGTCAAGCTCGAGGCTCATCGTGCCAGGTGTCAAGGTAATCGCATTTGCCACGATCGCCCCGATGAACACCGAACCGTGGGCCAACTGCACTTGCTGAATTGACGTTGCAGATCGTTGCGGTGTCGGCGCAATCACCGCCAGAACCACCCGCGCACTCGACGAAACGAGATTGACCAACACGTGGGCACCAAGTCGCAACGCAGCCAGTGGGCGCAGTGTGTACTGCGGTTCATCATGGACAAACAACCAGGTCACTAGAGCCACAAGAAGCACTCCACTCAGGAGGTTGGCTACCGATAACTCCCCCCACAGAGCAACCCACAGCACCAGCAAGGCCAGCGAACGAGTCATCATGACCCTCGCACCGCTGAAACATAGGTCGCTACATCGAGCATTTGGATGGCGGCCTGAGTAGCAAATTCATACAGCGGGCCTGCCGCCGTCGCAATTGCCACCGTCATTGCAACGAGCAACATCGTGGCTGCGGCCATTGATCGCTGGTGACGCAAGATGCCAACATCGCCAGACGGTCGCGCTGGTTCGGCTTCGCCCCAAAACGCACCGACCCAAATCTTGGCCATCGACACCAGCGTGAGCATGCTCACCAGCAAGGCCACACCGACACCGACATATTGCTGCGAGTCGAAACCGGCCCGCACCACTGCAAATTTGGCAAGAAAGCCCGAGAGGGGCGGAAAGCCCGCCAGGCTGAGAGCCGGCAGCAAAAACAGCACCGCCAACATCGGTGACCGCCGCGCCAGCCCGCTGATTCGGTCGAGAGAGCTCGTGCCAGAGTCACGTTCGATGATGCCTTCCACCAAGAACAGCGATGTCTTCACGGGGATGTGGTGAATCAGATAAAACACGGTTGCGGCAATGGCCGCTGCGCCACCGATGCCCAGCCCGAAGACCATGTAGCCGATTTGAGAAATGATGTGGAAAGAAAGTATTCGTTTCATGTCCTGCTGAGAGATTGCACCGATGACTCCGATCGCCATGGTGGCAATACCAACAATCATGACCAGATCGCTAAGTTCACCCGGGAACAACAAGGTCTGCACACGAATGAGGCAATACACACCAACTTTGGTCAACAAGCCGGCAAACACGGCGCTTGCCGAACTTGGCGCGGTTGGATACGAATCGGGCAACCAGAAAAACAATGGAAACACCGCAGCCTTGATTCCGAATGCCACCAACAGCAACAGATGCAAGCCAGTGCGGACCCCATCCGGGAGCTCGGCCAATCGCTCAGGCAGTTCGGCAAAGTTCACCGTGCCCGTTGCCGCAAAGATGAGCCCAACAGCCGTCACCAACACGAGCGACTCAATCACATTCAGCACCACATAGGTAGTTCCAGACCGAATTTGTTCGCTGGTGCCCTCCAGCGTGAGCAACACATAACTGGCCATCAACAAGATTTCAAATGCCACGAACAAATTGAACAAATCCCCTGCCAAAAACGCCTGGGCAATTCCTGCGGTCAACGCCATATAGACGGGGTGGTAATACGACGAGTGCTCATCCGCTGCTTGTTGGCCGAGTGCAAACAACAACACCACGAGCGTTACCGCCATCGCCACGACCACCAGCACCGACGCCAATCGGTCGGCCACCAGCGTGATGGCAAACGAGCCGGGCCAACCACCAAGGCGAGCAACCACAATGTTGCCGCTCCCCCAGACGTCGACCAGCAGCACGACAGCAATTGTCAGCGACAAAGACAATGCGACAAAGCTCAAGCAGCGTTGCACGATCAAATTGCGCGTCAACAACATCACCGCAGCAGTAATCAGCGGAATCAAGATCGGCAGGGCCACCAAGGTGCTCACGGCGTTACGTCCTCATGGTGCGGCTGATCGCCCGATTTGGCCGTTCGCTCCGCGCGTCGGGCCACCAGACGATCTTCCACATCGTCTTCGACTTCATCGTTGCCAGAAATTGTCCAGTTGCGCCATGCGAGGGTCATGAGAAATGTGAGCAGTGCGAAACCAATCACAATTGCGGTCAAGACGAGTGCCTGCGGCAATGGGTCGGTGAGGGTCCCGTCACGACCGATGATCGGGGCTTCACCCACGTCGCTACCGGCAGAGATAATCAAGACGTTCACCCCGTTGCCAAGCGCTCCGACCCCAAGCGCAATGCGAGTCAGTGAGCGATCCATCAATAAATAGGCCCCGACGCCAAACAACACGCTGACTAGGACAAGTGACCACACGCTCATGACTCACCACCCACCGAGTCGTCCATGAGCGCAGCACCGCGCTCACCCAAAAACTGCAAGATCAAAAGCACCACGGCCACCACCACGAACAGCACACCGATATCAAAAAATGTCGACGACACGACTTTGACATTGCCAATGAGCGGCAAC
>JANQZQ010000030.1:2750-7460 GCA_030728545.1 Ilumatobacteraceae bacterium | reverse complement strand
TAGCCCAGCGCCTTTTTCACCAAGTCGGCGATCACTGCACCATCAGCCCCTGGCCCAGCCTTGGCCCGCACGGCTTTGACCACCTGCCCCATGGCCTTGCCACCCGTAGCCCCACCTGCTGCCGCTGCTGCAACCTCGGCGGAAATAATTTTCTGTAGTTCTTCATTGCTGATCTGGGCGGGGAGGTACCGCTCGAGAATCGCAAACTCGGCACGCTCGACGGCTTCGGCGTCGCTTCGGCCGGCTTCCTTATATATGTCGGCTGCCTCGGTGCGCTTTTTGGCTTCGGCTTGCAGCACTGCCACCACCTGGTCGTTGGTGAGGGTCACAGCCTGGTCGCCCGCCACAGCCGCATTGCGAATGGCAGTTATTGCCATGCGCAACGTGGACTTTTCTGCATCGTTACCTGCCTTCATCGCAGCCGAGAGGTCTTTTTGCAACTGATCGAGTAAAGAGGTCATGCGTCTATCGTGCCACGCCAAGCCACCAAGAGCCCTCATTAGTACGCTCAAGTGCGTGGCCAACGAAGCGTTTGAGCTCTTTTTTGCCCTGCTTGCGCTATTGGCACTAGTGGGCAGCCTGGCCATTGTTGCCGCCCGATTCGCCGGTGGCCGTGCTGGTCGCACACTTGTTGCCGGGCTCGCGCCGTTGTCTATCGCAGTACCCGCCTTGGTGACATCGGTGTCAATGGTGGGCAGTCTGTATTTTTCAGAAGCCGTCGGCTATCGACCTTGCGTGTTGTGTTGGTATCAGCGCATCGCGATGTACTCATTAGCAATCATCTTGGTGATTGCAGCAGTGCGAAAAGACCGTGCCATTGTTCCGTATGTGACTGTGCTGGCTGCAGTCGGGGCAGGCATCGCTGGCTACCACTGGTTGCTCGAGCGCTGGCCAAGCCTCGACACCGGCACCTGCTCGGCTGATGCCCCGTGTTCGGTTCCGTATTTCGAAGTCTTCGGGTTCGTGTCGTTGGCGTTCATGGCATTCAGTGCCTTTGTCACGGTGCTGGTGTTTTTGTGGGTGGTATCTCCATCTTCTGCTGCGACAATAGAAACCGAATCAGAATCCGTATCCCACTAAGGAGCACCGATGAACAAAATCACCACTCTCGCAGTCGGAGTTGTCGCTGTGCTGGCCGCAGTGTTTGGCGTCGTGGCGCTCACCACGAGTAGCGACCAAGACGCCAGCCTTGAAGGCGCTTCGGAGTTTCAAAATGTGGTTGTCGTAGGTGATCCGCTTCCGCGATTTGGCGACGGCGCCGACCTTGCACTCGGTGCAACTGCGCCCGTGCTCGAGGGCTTTGGCTTTCTCGGCAACGAAGTCACCACTACCCCAGGCACCCCCATGCTCTTGGTGTTCTTGGCGCACTGGTGCCCGTTTTGTCAAAAAGAAGTGCCTGTGTTGGTGAACTGGAATAACAGTGGTCTCGTGCCCGACAACTTGGACGTCATTGCCGTAACGACAGGAACCGACGAAGCACAACCCAACTTCCCACCATCGGTGTGGCTGGCAAATGAAAAATGGCCCGAGTTGTGGCCGGTGCTTGTTGACAACAAAGACCAGACGGCTGGCAACGCTTTCGGCTTGGCCGGATATCCGTTCATGGTGTTGATCGGTGAGGACGGCAAGGTGCTGTGGCGCAACAGTGGCGAGATCTCAGCCGAAGCTCTCACCGACGCAGTCAACGCCGCGCTCGGCTCGTAACAATAACTTCTGCCAAACGGTAATGGGAATCATTCTCAATTGCTGATAGGGTCGGGGTATGACCACATCACGCCACGCCCGTACCGCCGCACTCTTTGCCAGCCTGTCACTGGCTGCGCTCGGGCTGTCTTGCTCGAACGACAACGCAGCGACCAGCAACCCCGCTACTGACACTGCTGACGTAATTGTTGCCACTACTGCACCAGCACCCGAGCTGCCCACGGTGGTGGTGACCTATTCGGTGCTTGCCGCAGTGGTGAGCGACCTCGTTGAAGGTTCGGCCAATGTGGTCACGCTGATTCCTGATGGTCAAGACCCACATAACTTTGAACCCTCGGCAAAGGATTTGGAAACCATCAACAACGCTGCATTGGTTGTAGCCAATGGTCTCGACCTAGAAGAAGGCCTTGATGACGCATTGTCCAATGCACAGCAAGCCGGGGTCAACGTGTTTTATGTTGCTGACCACGTCACGGTGCTCGACATCGTTGATGTGAACGACCATTCAAACCACGGACACGTGCATCGTGGCGCCGATGCATCACACAGCGACGATGACCACGGCGACGAACACGGTGATGAAGACGGCGATGAACACGACCACAGTCAGGATCCACACGTCTGGCTGAGCCCACATACGGTCCGCGAAGCGCTTCCAGCACTTGCCAAGGCGGCTTCCGATGCACTGAACGTTGACCTCGCCGCTGCCCAACTGGCACTCGACAACGAACTGGCAGCACTAGACACCGAGCTGCTCTCGCTGTTCTCAGCAATTGACAACTGTCAGCTCGTGACGGGCCACAACGAGCTTGGCTATTTCGTTGACCGCTACGGCTGCACAGTCGTTGCCGCAATCATCTCCAGCACATCCACCAATGCAGAGGCGAGCGCCCGTAACACCGAATTCGTCATCGACGTCATCAAGACCCATAGTGCCAAGGTAATTTTCACCTCACTTGGCACCAACCCAAAAACTGCTGAACAAGTGGCCAGAGAAGCCGATGCACAACTGGTGACCATCAGTACGCATTTTTTGGGCACCTCTAACGACTACGTTGCATTCATGCGTACGTTGGGCACCACCATTGCCACGAGTTTGAGTTGATTTCTCAGTTTGCACTACTCGAGCCCCTGTGGGAGCCGTTCAGTAGCAACGAATTTCTCCGCAATGCCCTTTTGGCGAGTTCGCTGGTGGCAATCATTTGCGCCATCGCCGGCACCTATGTGGTGCTGCGCGGGCTTTCGTTTATCGGCGACGCCCTTGCCCACGGCGTGATACCCGGCATCGCGATCGCGCTGTTGTTCGGAGTGCCCGGTGTGATTGGCGCAGCACTCGGTGCAGTCGTCATGATGGGTGGAGTCTCAACGATTACGGCAAAGGTTCGACTGTCGTCAGACACTGCCATCGGTTTACTTTTTGTCGGAATGTTGGCGTTGGGTGTGATTATCACCTCGCGGTCAACGTCATTCGTCGGTGACATCACCCGAATTTTGTTCGGCGAACTGCTGGGGGTCACCGCCGCTGATCTCGGCTGGCAAATCGTGGTGCTCGTTGTGGTGGCGGGGATCGCCATCGTCGCGCACCGGCCATTCGTGCTGATGTCTTTGGACGACGGGCTAGCCCGCACGTCTGGGTTCTCGGTGAAGTTCTTCCACGGGCTCATGCTCGTCATGGTGGCCATGGCCATCGTTGGCAGTTTTCAACTCGTCGGCACACTGCTCGTGCTCGGAATGCTCATTGCCCCAGCGGCAACTGGTGCCCTCTTGGCACGTCGCGTCAGCACCATGATGCTGTCGGCCATGGGCTTTGGAGTGGTTTCTAGCTACGTCGGGTTGCTGGCGAGCTATCACTTCGATCTTGCAGCCGGTGCCAGCATCGTGTTCACCGCGGTGTACCTGTTTGGCTTTGTTGCAGTGCTCACGATTCCACGCCGACTACGTGGCCATGGCGAGCTCCCCCACCAACATGAACATGCCCACTGAGATGACTGCTTCACCGGTCACGATTTCGGCTTCGCAGCTCGACATCGGTCACGGTTTGCACACCGTGGCGCACGACATCAACATGCAGATGCACAGCGGTGAATTGCTCGTGCTCATTGGCACCAACGGTTCAGGCAAGTCGACGCTGCTCAAAACTCTGGCGGGCATGATCGCCCCGATTCGCGGCGAGGTGACGGTGTTGAGCACACGTCCTGGCGGCTCACCGCGGCGAGTTGCATACCTTCCTCAGCATCCCGTGTCGTCACACACGCTTCCTCTACGTGCTCGCGACATCGTCGCAATGGGTCGCTACGCACACCTTGGGTTGTTTCGCCGAGCCCAAAAAGCAGACCGACTGATTGTTGACGACACCATGCATCGCACCGGCGCAACCGAATTTGCCGAAAGCCCCCTGCGTGATCTTTCCGGTGGCCAGCAGCAGCGCACCCATTTAGCCCAAGTGTTGGCGCGGCAAGCCGAAGTGTTGTTGCTTGATGAACCCACCGCAGGTTTGGACCTGAGCGGAAAATATGCAATCGCCGAAATCATCGCCGCCGAGCGTGCCCGCGGTGTAACCGTGGTACTTGCCACGCACGACCTGCAGGATGCTGAGCAAGCCACTGCAGTAATGCTGCTTGCGCAACGAGTCGTTGCGTTTGGGCCACCATCAGTAGCACTCAGCGACGACAACGTGCGGGCCTGCTTCGGGTTTACTCAGCCGCACTAGCGATGCTTGCTGCCGACTGCTGACCTTGCGGTGGTTTCGAGTGCAAGCAGATACCGCTTCATTGCCAGCCCGAGCGCGTATCCGCCAAGCGAGCCGTCGCTAGCGATCACTCGATGACAGGGCACGATGATGGGCACGGGGTTGGCCCCGTTGGCGCTACCAACGGCACGCACGGCTTTGGGTTTGCCGATTGCTTTTGCCTGTTGGGCATACGACAAGGTGTGGCCATAGCGAATGCTGCACATTGCCGCCCAGGCTTGCTGTTGAAACTCGGTGCCATCGAGATCTAGTGACAC
>JANQZQ010000030.1:1335-2650 GCA_030728545.1 Ilumatobacteraceae bacterium | reverse complement strand
CGCCCACCACCAGTATTCGCTGCGGGTGGCGCGACCCTTGAAATTGACGTAGTTACGAAACCCCGACTGAATTGCCGAAACGAATGACATCGAGTTATTCGCCGCCAGCCGGTTTGGGCTCTTTGGGCAACCCGAGCACTCGCTCGCCCACGATGTTGCGTTGAATTTGGCTTGTGCCACCCCAAATGGTTTCGGAACGCGAGAAAAAGAACGATGACATCATGGCACTCACCGGGTAGCCATCACGGCGCTTTTCGCGCAAGGCCCCAGGCCAGGTGCCGCCGGCTGGGCCAGTATCAATGAGCATCGAGTGAGTGCCGTGGATATCCAAAGCCAACTCCATTGCGCGTTGGTGCATCTCGCTCCAAAACATCTTGTTGGCAGCACCCAGCGCCATTACGCCGAGATCTTTTTTATCAGCCAAGTTTGCGCCGAGCGAGCGCAGCCCGTTGAACTTCAGAATTTGAATCTTGGTATAGAACTGCATTAACCGTTGGCGCACGAGGTGATCACAAATCTGGCCGTTTTCAATGGCCGCTGCCACCATCAGTCGGTACTCCTCTTCGAACCGGCGATAGCCCGTTGTTGCACTCATGCCGCGTTCGAATGCCAGCGTTGAGTTAGCCACCTTCCAGCCGTTATTCACTCCACCCACCACGTTGTCTTTCGGGCAACGGGCATCGGTGAAAAACACCTCACAAAACTCAGCTGTGCCGTCGGGCTGGGTGATGCCACGCACTTCAACGCCAGGTTGACGCATCGGCACGAGCAAATACGAAATGCCTTTGTGTTTGGGCGATGACGGGTCGGTGCGTGTGAGCAAGAAGCAATAGTCGGCATAGTGGCCGCCAGTCGTCCACACTTTTTGACCATTGATTACCCACTCATCGCCATCCAGCACAGCGGTGGTTTTGAGGCTGGCCAAGTCGCTGCCACTGTTGGGTTCGCTGAAGCCCTGGCACCAGCGCACCTTGCCCGAAAGAATCTGCGGCAAGAATTCTTTCTTCTGCTCTTCGGTTCCGTATTGCAACAGTGTCGGGCCAACCAAGGTGTCACCGAAGAAGTCGGCGCGCATGGGTGCCCGTGCTCGTGCGAACTCTTCGTTTAGCACTACACCCTGCAGGGTGGACAACCCTTTACCGCCGTACTCCTTCGGCCAGGTCGCACAAATCCATCCGCCAGCAAACAACTTGTCTGGCCACTCATCGTTGAACTTCTTGCGCGCAGCCGGCGAGAGTTCAAAACCTTCATCGAACCATCCCTGTGGGAGATTCGTCTCGAGCCAGGCTCGAACTTCAAGGCGAAATTCTTCAAC
>JANQZQ010000030.1:0-1235 GCA_030728545.1 Ilumatobacteraceae bacterium | reverse complement strand
GGCAAGTACAAGCCGTTTCATCTTGAAGAAGAACTTGGCCTCACCAATTGTGGCCACGGTGAAAAAGGTTGCACTTCGTGCACCCGCGCCTGCCCACGGTTTCGCAACTGGGAACAAGACGCCGACGAACACCTCTTTGGCCAAACTCGCAAAGACGACCAGATGTATGGCCAGTACCGCCAACTGCTCTTGGTGCGTGCCGCCGACGATGAAACGCACAAGAAGGGTCAAGACGGTGGCTTCGTGGGGGCAATGCTCATCTGGTTGCTGCAACACGACTACATCGATGCAGCCCTGACGAGTTTCTTAGAAGGCGACGGCACGAGCTGGAAAGCCAAACCCGGCATCGCCCGCACGCGCGAAGAAGTGCTGGCATCGTCGGGAAGTCGCTACACGTATTCAGCCAACACCTTGGCCATCAAAGAAGCGGCCGAAGCAGGCTTGCAGCGCATCGCACTGGTTGGCATGAGTTGTCAGTCATCAGTACTGCCCGTGATGTGGACACGCAAGGCCGGCAAGATCGGTAAACCGTTCTTGTTCAACATTGGTCTGTTGTGCTCTAAGACTTTTGACGATGCCATCTTTGAAGAGTTGTTCTTGGCCAAATACGGCCTGAAAAAAGAAGACATGGTGAAGATGAACATCAAAGGTGCATTCCAAATCTGGATGCGTGATGGGTCATTTCATGAAATCGATTTGAAAGAATGCCATCAGTGGACCCGCGAGGGTTGCAAGATGTGCCCCGACTTTGCCGCTGAACATGCCGACATTTCCACTGGCGGTATCGGCGAGGACAACGACTGGACCTTATGTGTAGTGCGCACCGAACTCGGCGAAGAAGTGATGAACCGAATGATCAAAGATGGTTCGGTGGTGGCCCGCCCAGCCGAAGCCGACGAAAAGGCAATGAAGCTATTGCGCTTACTCAGCGTGGTGAGCCGCCGCCGCTGGCCAGATTTTGCAGAAACGTCGGTAAAAATTGGTGTGCCACCACCAAAGAAAAAAGCTGACGGCACCGCACCCGCTGCGCACTAGCCCCGTGCTGGTGACTTTTTGCTTCGCTTGCCTGCCAGTTGCAGCGCACGCGTAAACACATCGTCCAACATCGATTCGGTGAGACGCCCCGTGAAGGTGTTTTGCTGGCTCGGGTGATACGAGCACACCAGGGTTACATCGCCTGCCGACACCACCAGCCCGTGGGCAAACTTAGGGCGAGGCGACACCGCGAAATATTC
>JANQZQ010000029.1 GCA_030728545.1 Ilumatobacteraceae bacterium | reverse complement strand
ACCCCCAACCACCCAACCCCCAACCACAAAGGAAACTCCCATGGCCACCATCGTGTTCGCAGGACAACTCCAACCCACCACCCGTCGCACGGCAATCCGCCAAGCGGCCCACACTCGCCAATTGCAACGCGTCTATCGACGTCGGCGCCTCGGGGCGATGTTTGCCATTACTGCCGTAGCAGCCGCTGTGCTGTTGAGCATGTTCTCGCTGTTCGGTGCCAGTGCTGCTGCCGACGGCAGTGCCGGTCGATCCGCGGCCCCGAAGTACGTCGTGGCCCAGCCAGGTGACACCTTGTGGTCAATCGGTGAACGCATTGCCCCCAATGCCCCCATCAGCGAAGTGGTCGATCATCTCGTGCGCCTGAATGGAACGGCGATTACGAGCGGCCAGCTCATTCGCATCCCCTAAACAGCGGGGTCGCCTGCGGCACTACTCTGGGCGCAACGTGCGTTGCCCCAGTTGCAGTCATGATGACTCGCGAGTTCTTGACTCGCGGGCTGCCGAGGATGGTGCCGCTGTGCGCCGCCGGCGTCAATGCCTGAAGTGCGATACACGGTTCACCACCTATGAACGCATCGATGAACTGCCGGTGTACGTCATGAAACGAAGTGGCGACAAAGAGCCCTTTGATCGGCTCAAGATTGTGGCTGGGCTGGGGTCAGCCACCAAAGGTCGACCGGTGTCTGTACAAGACCTTGACGACTTGGCAACGTCTGTCGAAGACGCGATGCGCTTGACGGGTGGCGACGTGACGAGTGCTCAAGTTGGTCAGGCGGTGCTCGAGCGGTTGCGCAAACTCGACGAGGTGGCGTATCTGCGTTTTGCAAGTGTGTATAAAGGCTTCGACGAAGCGTCCGACTTTCAACGTGAGATCACCTTGCTCGAAAAGCGCACGGCTGCCAAGCCGCGCAAAAAGAAGTGATGCAATGACCGACATGGGCCAATCTGACACGGTCAAAGCTGACCGCGTCGTGGTGCGCACGTGTCCGCTTTGCGAGGCAGGTTGTGGGCTGGAGATTTCGGTGCGTGACACCACCGTCGTGCGGATTCGCGGTGACATGAACGATGTGTTCTCCAAGGGCTATATCTGCCCGAAAGGCTCGACTCTGAAGCAGTTGCACGAAGACCCCGATCGGCTGCGTCAACCACTTGTAAAGCGCGATGGCAAACATGTCGAAGTGTCGTGGGAAGAAGCGTGGGAACACGTCGAACGTGGGTTCACCCAGGTCATTGCCGACCACGGCCGCGAGTCGATTGGCGCCTATCTCGGCAACCCTGGCGCACACAACTTGTCGGCGATGACGTTCAATCGCGTGTTGCTCACTGCGATTGGCAGTCGCCAACGTTTTAGTGCATCAAGCGTCGACCAAGTTCCCAAACAGGTGTCGGCTGGCTTTATGTTCGGCACGGCCATCTCGGTGCCTGTTCCCGATCTTGATCGTTGCGACTATCTACTGATGTTGGGTGCCAACCCGTATGCCAGCAATGGCAGCTTGGCCACAGCACCCGACTGGCCGGGGCGACTCGAAGCACTTCGCGCGCGCGGTGGACGCATCATCGTGGTCGACCCACGTCGCAGTCGCACTGCCGAGTCGGCCGACGAGTGGCTGGCAATTCGCCCGGGCACCGATGCGCTGCTGCTGGCGGCCATGGTCACGGCAGTGTTCGAAGCGCAACGAGCACAGCTCGGCGACCATTTGGCTGGCCATGTGAACGGTCTTGCAGAAGTGCAAGAGGCGCTGGCCGAGTTCACGCCCGAGGCCGTGGCGCGCGTGGTGGGCATTGACGCCGTCACCATTCGTCGCATTGCAGTGGAATTGTGCGACGCCCAACGGGCCGCGGTGTATGGGCGTATCGGCACCACCACCGTAAGTTTTGGCACCACCGCATCGTGGTTGGTCGATGTGCTCAATGCGGTGACGGGCAACCTCGACATTGTCGGCGGGGCGATGTTCCCACTGCCGGTGGCCTCAGGGCCAACCACGCGCGGCAAGCCAGGTGTCGGCAAGGGTTTTCGCACCGGCCGCGGCAAGTCGCGGGTGCGCAACTTTCCCGAAGCGCTAGGGGAGTTTCCGGCGGCTCTCATGGCCGAGGAAATCGACACACCTGGCCCTGGGCAAATTCGCGCCATGGTCGTGGTGGGTGGCAACCCAGTGCTCAGCACACCGAATAGCGAGCAACTGGATAAGTCGTTTGCCAGCCTCGACTTCATGGTGAGTATTGACATTTATCTGAACGAAACATCACGTCACGCCGACGTGATTCTGCCGGCGCCATCAAGCTTGTATCGCAGCCACTACGACCTGGCGTTGCTGAACTTTGCGCTGCGCAGTGTGGCGAACTACAGCCCACCGGTGTTTGACTTGCCACCCGGGGTGCCCGACGAGTGGGAGATTTTGGCCAAATTGGCGGGCATCGTGCAGGGTCTGGGCACCAATGTTGACCCCGACACGATCGACGACATCAGCATTCGTTCACTCATCGAGTCCACCGTGCGCGACGACACCAGCGTGATCGCCGGTCGCAACCCTGACGAGATTTACCAGGCCTTGAGCAGCCCCGAAAACGGTTCGTTGCGCGGGCCAGATCGCATCCTGGATTTGTTGTTGCGCATCGGCCCATTCGGCGAGGGCTTCGGGGCCAACCCGGCGGGCGCGAGTGTGGCGATGTTGAAACAACATCCGCACGGTGTGGATTATGGCGCGCTGATTCCGCGGATTCCTGAAGTGTTGCGCACCCCAAGCGGCAAAATTGAGCTCGCCCCAGCCGAGTTGATTGCCGACTTGCCGCGCTTGCGGGCATCGCTGAGTGCTGACCCCGACGCAATGCTGCTGGTCGGACGTCGCCATCTGCGCTCCAACAATTCGTGGATGCACAACATTCGCGTATTGGTAAAAGGCAAGCCTCGTTGCACTCTGCAGATTCACCCCGATGATGCCGCGCGACTCGGTGTGGTCAACGGTGGCGCGGTGCGAGTGACCAGTCGAGTGGGCTCGGTGATTGCACCGGCAGAAATTACCGATGCGATTCGCCCACGCGTGGTGAGCCTGCCGCACGGTTGGGGCCACAACCTGCCGGGCACACGTCAGTCAGTGGCGCACGAATTTGCTGGGGTGAATTCCAACGTGCTGACCGATCACGAAGCAATCGACCCGTTGTCAGGCAATGCAGTGCTCAACGGCATCCCGGTGGCAGTCACCGCGGAGTCGGTGTAGACGCCTGTTGCACGCCTAATTCCGACGCCGACTGAGACGCCTGTTACAGCACGGTAACTTTTTTCCGAGTGCCCCGAAATTCGTCAAAAAATCAAATTTCAACCTTGTAGGCTGATACCACCGGTTGTGGGCGGAACTGCAATTACGGGCTGTTTTCTACCATCCCTAGTGGTACGTCGTTGACCCACTATGGTCGTTATTCCCCCCAACGAGAATCCGTCATCCCCGTAACACCGTCAACTAGAACAAGTCCTCACCTACTACGAAAGGCAATCCAATGTCCATAGCTCCGGAGCGTCTCTCCATCGGAATCAATCGCCACTTCACGCAACCTGAAGTTCACCCGTACGACATGGTCAAGTGGGAAAAGCGCGATGCGCGCATCAGCAACTGGAAAGACGGCAGCGTGGCCTTCGAGCAACGCGACGTTGAGTTCCCCGACACTTGGTCGCTCAACGCAACCAACATTGTTTCGCAAAAATATTTCCGCGGCACACCCGGCACTTCTGAGCGCGAAGTTTCGTTGCGCCAAGTCATCGACCGCGTGGCTGACACCATCGCCAATTGGGGCATCCAGGGCGGCTACTTCGTAGACGAAGCCGAGGCCGAGGCGTTCCGCAATGAACTCAAGTACATCCTCGTCACCCAGCGCGCTGCGTTCAACAGCCCGGTGTGGTTCAACATCGGTGTCAAAGGCGTGCCACAACAGGCGAGTGCCTGCTTCATTTTGGCCGTCGAAGACACGATGGACGGCATCCTCAACTGGTATCGGGAAGAAGGCACCATCTTCAAGGGCGGCTCAGGTTCGGGCATCAACCTGTCGGCCATTCGCAGCAGCGCCGAAACCCTGAAGGGTGGCGGCACCGCGTCGGGCCCAGTTTCGTTCATGCGTGGCGCTGATGCGTCGGCAGGCACCATCAAGTCGGGTGGCAAAACTCGCCGCGCGGCCAAGATGGTCATCCTCAACGTGGACCACCCAGACATCGAAGAGTTCATCTGGTGCAAGTCACGTGAGGAGAAAAAGGCGCGCGCCCTCGCAGCGGCCGGTTTTGACATGGACCTGGACGGCTCTGACTCGTTCTCCGTGCAGTATCAAAACGCCAACAACTCGGTGCGCGTCACCGACGACTTCATGCAAGCCGTCAAAGAAGACCGCGACTGGGATCTAAAAGCCGTCAAAGATGGCCGCACCGTGCGCACGATGAAGGCCCGCGATTTGTGGCGTCAACTTGCCACAGCCTCGTGGGAGTGCGCCGACCCCGGTTTGCAGTTCGACACCACCATCAACAAGTGGCACACCGCGCACGCAGCAGGCCGCATCAATGGCTCTAACCCATGCAGCGAATACATGCACATCGACAACTCAGCGTGCAACTTGTCGTCGATCAACTTGCTCAAGTACCTCAACGACGACGATTCGTTCGATGTCGATGCGTACCGCCACACCATCGAAGTGATGTTCACCGCGCAAGAAATTTTGGTGGGCAACGCCGACTACCCAACGGAAAAGATCGCTGAAAACAGCCGACTCTTCCGTCAATTGGGCTTGGGCTACGCCAACATCGGCGCACTCTTGATGGCCCTGGGTATGCCGTACGACTCTGACGGTGGTCGGGCCTGGGCGGCATCGCTCACCTCGATGATGACCGGTCATGCTTATGCAACGAGTGCTCGTATCGCCAGCCGCATGGGGCCATTCGCTGGCTTCACTGCCAACGAGCGATACATGCTCAACGTGTTGCGCATGCACCGCGACGCCGACAAAGAAATCGACAACACCGATGTTGTGCAAGCCGACCTCGTCGAAGCAGCAACTGCTTCGTGGGCTGCAGCAGTGCGCGACGGTGAAGAATACGGCGTACGTAACAGCCAAGCCACGGTGCTCGCACCAACCGGCACCATCGGTCTCATGATGGACTGTGACACCACAGGCATCGAGCCCGACCTCGGTCTGGTGAAGTTCAAGAAGTTGGTGGGTGGCGGCAACATGACCATCGTCAACCAAACGGTGCCACGCGCGTTGAAGAACCTCGGCTACGAAAAGCCAGTCATCGACCGCATCATTGCGCACATTGATACGAACAAGACCATCGTCGGCTCGCCCGACTTGCGCACCGAACACCTGCCGGCATTTGCGTGCTCAATGGGTGACAATGTGATTCATTATCAGGGTCACGTGCGCATGATGGGTGCGGTGCAGCCGTTCCTCTCGGGTGCCATTTCCAAGACGGTGAACATGCCAGAGAACGCGACGATTGAAGAGATCGAACAAATCCACATGTTGTCGTGGGAGCTCGGGCTAAAGGCCGTTGCGATTTATCGCGACAACTGCAAAGTTGGCCAACCGTTGTCGACCATGAAGAAAGACGATGACAAGAGCGACGCTGCAACTGCAACCGTCGAGCGCGTCATCGAGCGCGTGGTCAATCAGCCGGTTCGACACAAGCTGCCACGTTCACGTCGTGGTCGCACGTTCGAATTCCGCGTTGCTGACTGCAAAGGCTTTGCCAACGTGGGCGAGTACGAAGATGGTCGCCCAGGCGAAATCTTCCTCACGGTGTCCAAGCAGGGTTCGACCTTGGCCGGCATCATGGACTCGTTCGCCAAGAGCATCTCGTATGGATTGCAGTACGGCGTGCCGCTACATGCATTCGTCGAGGCGTTCGTCAACACGCGCTTTGAACCAGCCGGCATGACCGATGATCCAGATATTCGTATGGCATCGTCGATCATCGACTACTTGTTCCGTCGTTTGGCAGTCGAATACATGACCCCAGCCGAGCGTGCCGAATTGGGCATCTTCACTCGTGAAGAGCGCTTGCAGCCAACGCTGCCAGGTGTCGAAGAGACCGCAGTGGACACCGCTCAAGGCGTCGACATTTTCGCTGACCCAAAGACCATTCCGTCGGCAGGTGAACTTGCCGCCAGCATGGCTGCAGGCGTGATGGACCACGGTTCATCCAAGTCGGCTCGTACGGGTGCGATTTGCTCGGCGTGTGGTTCATCCAACATGCGTCGCGCCGGTGCGTGCCACGTGTGTGGTGACTGCGGTTCGACGAGCGGCTGCTCCTGAGCTAACCAGACGTCATGTCTCGTGATGGGGCGCGTCTGGCAACATACGTTTAACGACACGCGCTTGCTAACACGGCGCGTCTGGCAACATAGCAGCATGCATATTGCGGTATCACAGGGAAGCTTGCTGCCGTGACCGAGGTTGCGTGGTTCGCCGCCTTATGCGACGACGACTACGAGTTCCTTGGTGTTGCAGACCCCGCGTTGCAGTCATCGTGGGATCACTGCCGTGACATCGTGCTGCGTGCCGAAGCCAATGGTTTTGACAACGTGTTGCTGCCGTCCGGCTATGCGCTGGGTATGGATGCCACGGCTTTTGCTGCGGCCATCGCTGTAGAGACAAGTCGCATCAAATTGCTCTTGGCGGTGCGGCTGGGTGAATTGGTGGTGCCGCAACTAGCCCGACAAATTGCCACGTTGCAACAGATTGCCAGCGGGCGGTTGGTGATCAATGCGATTTCGTCAGATGTGCCTGGCGAAACATTGTCGAGTGAGGCTCGGTATCAGCGCACCACCGAATCGCTGGCCGTGCTGCGCACCTTGCTGCGTGGTGAGCGTGCTGACTTTGGCGGTGAATATGTGACCGCTCACGTGGATGCGCCACGGATCGCAGTGGATCACCCGCACAACCCGGTGGTGTATTTCGGTGGGCTTTCTGAAGCCGCTCGGCAGTGTGCAGCCGAGTCGTGCGATGTGTATCTGATGTGGCCTGACACAACCGAGCGCATGCGTGCTGTGATGCGCGAGATGAATGATCGTGCTGCAGCCTTTGGTCGCACGCTGCGCTACGGCTGGCGCAGCCATGTGATTGTGCGCGGTACCGAGGCACAGGCTCGTGCTGCGGCCACGCGGCTGTTGTCACGGCTCGATGCACAAGATGGGGCTGCGATTCGCGCCAAGTCACTCGACTCGCAGTCTGCTGGTGTGGCTCGCCAGAGCGAGTTGCGCGAGTCCGCCGATGACGATGGTTATCTCGAGCCGCACTTGTGGACTGGCGTTGGCCGAGCCCGCAGCGGGGCCGGCATCGCCATTGTGGGCGACCCCAGCCAGGTGAGCGGCAAATTATTGGAGTTACGCAATGCCGGCATCGACACGTTCATTTTGTCCGGCTACCCGCACCTGGCCGAATGTGACCTCGTGGCCCGCCACGTGCTGCCCAAGCTGCGCAGCGCAAAGGTTGCTGAGCGACTCCCATAGCCTGACTGTGGGCAGGTTGTCGTCGAACATGAACATTTCCGTCTTTGGTGCTGGCTATGTAGGCCTTGTGACTGCCGCATGTTTTGCAGAGGTGGGGCACCAGGTCGTTTGCTGCGACCACGACACTGAAAAGGTTCAAGCGCTCTCGTCGGGTCGTGTCCCGTTCTACGAGCCTGGGCTCTCTGAGTTAGTTGCCAACGGGGTGGCAAGCGGACGTCTGACCTTCACACGCAGTGTTGCAGAGGCACTGAGCCACGCGCGTGTTGCCGTGCTCGCGGTGGGCACGCCGTCGAATAC
>JANQZQ010000028.1 GCA_030728545.1 Ilumatobacteraceae bacterium | reverse complement strand
GAGATTCCTTGCCCGGGGCCAAAGACGCGAGCCATTGCGGCAATGTATGCCCGCGCCGTACGTGGCCAAGAAAAGAAGTACCTCCACTGGTGTGAGTTAGCGAACTAGCAACATGTCTGCCCGCTTCGTGCTTCCTGCCAATCAAGTTGAGGTGTTTGACACCACCTTGCGCGACGGCATGCAAGTTGAAGGTGTGTCGGCCAGCGTTGTTGACAAACTGCGCATCGCTGAACAACTCGATCATCTGGGCGTGCATTACATCGAAGGCGGATGGCCGGGTGCCAACCCCAAAGACGAAGAGTTTTTTGCTCGCGCCAAGACTGAACTGAAATTGACCACGTCGATGTTGGTGGCTTTTGGCAGCACGCGTCGCCCAGCCGGCAAGGTTGACGACGATGCCACGCTGCGCAACTTGATCAACGCCGAAACCCAGGCGGTGTGCATTGTGGCTAAGAGCTGGGATTATCACGTCGAAACGGCCCTGCAAACCACGCTCGTTGAAGGCGTGGCGATGGTGGCCGACTCGGTGAAATTTCTCGATGGCCATGGCCGCATGGTGATGGTTGACCTCGAGCACTTCTTTGATGGCTTCAAGCACAACAAAGAGTTCACCTTGCGTGTGCTCGAAGCAGCAGTGGTGAATGGTGCGACCCACTTGGTGTTGTGCGACACCAACGGTGGCTCGCTGCCCCACGAAATTGAAGCAACTGTGGCCGAAGTCGTGCGCCATGTTGGCAACGACGCCATCATCGGTATCCACTGTCACGACGACACGGGTTGTGCGGTGGCCAACTCGCTCGCCGCGGTGCGCGCAGGTGCACGCCACGTGCAAGGCACACTCAACGGTTTAGGCGAGCGCACCGGCAATACCAACCTCACCACCATCATCCCAAACCTGCAACTCAAGATGGGCTTTGACTGCTTGCCCGAGGGTCGCCTCGAGCGTTTGACGGCAGTGAGCAATCATGTGGCCGAAGTATTGAATCGCCCACTCAACCCGCAGGCGCCGTATGTGGGCATGTCGGCATTCGCCCACAAGGCGGGCTTGCACGTCTCGGCAATCGTGCGTGCCAAAGACGCCTACGAACACGTTTCGCCCGACCTGGTGGGTAACGGCACACGTTTCTTGGTGTCAGAAATGGCCGGGCGTGCCACCATCGCAATGAAAGCACAAGAGCTCGGCTTGCAAGCCGATGGGGCAGTGCTCAGCACCATCTTGGATGAATTGAAGCGGCTGGAGTTTGAGGGCTACCACTTTGAAGCCGCTGATGCCTCACTCGAGTTGCTGATGCGTCGCGCCACCGGATGGGAACAAGAGTTTTTCAATGTGGAGTCGATGCGTGTCATCACCGACGAGTCAACGAGTGGTTCGTTCACCACCGAGGCCACCGTCAAGGTGTGGATGGGTGAAGAGCGCGAAGTGCACACCGCCGAAGGCAACGGCCCGGTCAATGCAATCGACACTGCGTTGCGAGCGTGCTTGGCCAAGAAGTTTCCGCAGCTATCGCGCGTGCACCTCACTGACTACAAAGTGCGCATTTTGGATTCGTCATCAGCGACCGGTGCCGTGACCCGTGTGTTGATTGACGCCACCGACGGCGATCGCACGTGGACCACCATCGGTGTGTCGCCGAACATCATCGAAGCCTCATGGCGGGCCCTCGAAGAGTCCATCGTCTACGGCTTGTTGCATCTCGCCTAAGTAACGCCAAACCCCAGTAATTACTGCCCTGAGTGGGGCGAACACCTGTTCGCTATGGTGTGGGGGTGGCTACTGACCTTCGTTCTCATCTCGGCACGCCAGTGGTGCGTGCCCCATTGCCGATTGCACCGTCGTTTACACCGTTGTTCGCCGACGGTGGGCTGGTGCGTGGTCGCACCGTGGCGTGCACGGGCGATGCCGCACTCAGTACGGCGTTGGCATTGGCGGCGTCGGCGACGCGCCTCGGTTCGTGGTTGGCGGTCATCGGTGTGCCTCAACTTGGTGTTGGCGCTGCAATCGAAGCCGGTGTCGCCATCGAACGCATCGTGCTCGCCCAACCGCCGCGCGCCAGCCGTGAATGGGTGGCCACGGTGGCTGCCTTGGTTGAAGGTTTTGATGTGCTCATCGTTGCGCCACCTACATCACTCAGTGCCCACGATGCACGGCGCTTGCAAACCCGGGTTGCTGCCCGCCAGTCGGTGTTGATTGTGGTGCACCTACCGCCACCGCTGGCACCACATACTCGGCTTGCACCGCAAGTGTTCGGTGCCGATCTCGATGTGCGTGCCGACACCGTTGCCTGGTCAGGCATCGAACAAGGCGGCTCGCATATCACGCAACGCATGGTGCATGTGCGCGTGTCTGGTCGCCGGTGTGCCTCACCGCGTGAAGCCACGATTGATTTGTCATGCGCGACGAACCAACGCGTGTCGTAGTCGTCCAGTTTCCGCGCTGGTCGTTGCTGGCAGCAGCCCTTGGTCGTGGTGCACGTAGCGCATTTGAACCAATTGTGCGGGCGGTGGTGGCCCATGTGCCGCTTGTCGAAGTCACAGCCCCGGGCATCATCATGTTTGCTACGCGTGGCCCCTCGCGATACGTCGGTGGCGACACACCACTGGCCGCGCTCGTGCACACGGCAGTAGCCGACGCATTGCGCGCAGTGATAGGTGATGCACATCAACATGCTCAAACACACGCTGGTTTTGGCATCGGTGTTGCTGATGGGCGCTTGGCTGCAGCCATTGCCGCACGCCACAGCATGCAGACGTCAGCACCCGTTGTGGTGCCATCAGGTGCGGCGCACCATTGGCTGGCCGATGCATCGGTGCGCGCACTCGTTGAATGCGTCGATGTCATCGGTGCGGTGGGTGCTGGTGTGCCAGACACTGCCGACGTGTCGTCGTATCGCGATGTGGTGTCGCTCCTTGAGCGCTTGGGTTTGTATCGCTTCGGGGATGTGGCGGCCTTGCGTGAAGCCGACCTGATTGCGCGGTTCGGTGCATTTGGTCGCGATTTGTCGCGGTTGGCGCGCGGGCTTGATCGTCATCCACCGTTGACTGCGCCGGCTCCGCCTGACCGCGTATGCATGCGGCAGTTTGATGCGCCTGTCGAATCACGTGATGCAGTCGTGGCAACAGCAGACGAGCTCGCCGTTGGTCTCACCGATCATCTTGCAGCACACGGGTTGGTGGCGGTGCGTGTGCATGTGCTGATCGAATCCGACCATGGTGAACGCAGTGAACGCATGTGGTATCGCGCCGACGGCCTTGGCACGCGCGCCATCGTCGAAAGTGTGCGCTGGCAACTTGATGCATGGATTCAGCACGATGCGCCGACGAGTGGTGTGGTGGCAGTGCGCTTGTCGCCCGAACAGGTGATTGCCAACACGGGCCGCCAGGCAACGTTGTGGGGTGGTGAGCGCGACGGTGATCGCCACGCTCAGCGTGCGATTCGGCGAGTGGCCGATGTGAATGGTGCCGAGTCGGTAACAGTGCCGGCGTGGCGTGGTGGGCGAGACCCGGCACGAATGTTTGAGTTCGTACGCAGTGACGCCGTTGATCTTGAGCGTCGGGTGGTGAGTGGTGGCGACGCAGCAGTCGGCTGGCGCGGCGCAGTGCCGTCGCCGTCGCCGTCGCTGGTGTTTGATACGAGTGAGTTGTCGAATGGTGCCCCAGAAATTGCAGTGTTGGACGCTCGTCAACGCCCGTTGGTGGTCAACGCGCGTCATGCGATGAGTGCCGAGCCAGCGCGGGTGCTCATCAACGATGTGGTCTACGACGTGGTGGCGTGGGCCGGGCCGTGGCCGGTGGAAGAGTGCTGGTGGGACCAGCGTCGGGCGCGACGCACCGTGCGTTTGCAGTTGTTGGTGCGCGACGTGGGCTCGCTGCCTGTCACTCGGGCGATGATTGTCGTGCTTGAGCGCAGCGTGTGGCGACTTGCTGCGTGGTATGCCTGACCCGCACGCACTACCTTGAGTGTTCGTGCCTGCTACAGATCCGCGCGATGTCGAGTTGGTGGATGCGTTGTGTGCGCACTTTCGCGCTGCCACACCAGTTGATAATCGCGAGCGCGAATCGATAGACGAGTTTTTGAATGTGGTGCCGCAACTTGTGGCACCGTTCAGCGAGCAAGCTGATATTCGTCATGTGACTGCTTCGGCATTCGTGGTTGGTCGTCGTGGTGTCGTGTTGCATCTGCACAAACGACTGAACATGTGGTTGCAGCCCGGTGGTCACATTGACGACGGTGAACATCCGCGTGATGCAGCCGTGCGCGAGTCGCACGAAGAGTTGGGCCTGGCAGTCACTCATCCACCCGACGGGGCATTGCTCATGCATGTGGATGTGCACCCTGGGCCGCGTGGGCACCGACATTTTGACCTGCGATATTTATTACTCGCCGGCGATGACGACCCGCAGCCTGGTGTCGACGAAAGCCCCCATGCGCGTTGGTTTTTGCCCGATGAGGCATTCGCCGTAGCCGACCCCGGGTTGCGGGGTGGGCTTGCCGTGGCCCTACGAACATATGTTCGCTATCGTGAGTGAGTGTCGCCAGCGAGTGAATATGCCGAGCTGCATTGCCGATCACAGTTTTCGTTTTTGCACGGTGCGTCATCGCCCGAGCGGCTGGTCGAGGTGGCACACGAACTTGGGTTGAGCGCCCTTGCCCTCACGGATCGCAACGGTTTATATGGCGTCGTGCGCTTTGCTCAAGCCGCACGCGAAGTGGGGATGCGCACGGTGTTTGGCGCCGAGGTGTCGTGTGCCGGCAGCGATCTGGTGGTGATTGCCGACGGGCCGTCGGGTTATGTGGCGCTGTCGCAAGCGCTCACCGATGGTCAGATGCGTGGGGCCAAGTCACACCCCGTGTTTGATGTTGCATCACTTGCCGAGCGGGTACGCGGTCAATGTTTCGTGCTCACTGGTGCCCATGATGGCCCGCTTGCTCGTGCGTTACACACCGATGGCCCGCGCGCTGCGCGCCGTTCGCTCGAGTTACTTGTCGAAGCATTCGGACGCGACCGAGTGTTGGTCGAAGTGTGGAATCACGGCGACCCGCTTGATGTGTGGCGCAACGATGCGCTGGTGGGTGTTGCTGCCGAGTGCGACGTGGAAACCATCGCCACCAACGATGTGTCGTATGCAATGCCGAGCGACCACGTGTTGGCGTGTGCGTTGGCAGCCGTGCGGCATCGGTGCAGCCTCGATGAACTCGATGCCCAACTACCACCAGCAGCCACTGCATGTTTGCGCAGCGCTGCAGAACAACAGCGACGCTTTGCGCGGTATCCCGGTGTGGTGGAACGCACCAGCGAAATTGCTCGCGCTGCAGCATTTGATCTGTCATTGATCGCACCCCGACTGCCGCCGTATCCGTGCCCAAATGGGTTGAGCGAAATCCAGTTCTTGCGTCAACTCGCCGAGACGGGTGGTCGCCGTCGGTATGGCGAACGTCCGTTGGGCGCCCATGAAGATTTGTCATTGCGCGCCCGCGCCTGGAGCACGATCGACCACGAGTTGGCGGTGATCGAGCAGTTGGGTTTCGCCGGCTATTTCCTCGTGGTGTGGGACATCGTGCAGTTTTGTGAACGCAACAACATTTTGTGTCAGGGCCGGGGGAGTGCTGCCAATAGTGCAGTGTGTTTTTCGCTCGGTGTCACCAAAGCTGATGCAGTGTCGCTCGGGTTGTTGTTCGAGCGGTTCTTGTCGACCGAGCGTGATGGCCCGCCCGATATCGACCTAGACATCGAAAGCGATCGGCGTGAAGAAGTCATTCAGTATGTGTACGAGCGCTACGGCCGTCTGCATGCCGCCCAAGTTGCCAACGTGATCACATATCGGGCCCGTTCGGCGGTGCGCGACATGGCGCGGGCACTCGGCTATTCGGGTGCCGACCAAGATGCGTTCAGTCGTCGTTTTGATTCATGGAGCCCGATCAAAAACCAACATGAAGTAACGGTTCCTGATCTGGTGGTTGACCTAGCGGGGCGCGTACAAGACGCACCGCGACATTTGGGCATTCATTCCGGTGGCATGGTGATTTGTGATCGCCCGGTGAGCGAAGTGTGCCCTGTGGAATGGGCAACGATGCCCGGGCGCAGCGTGTTGCAGTGGGACAAAGACGATTGCGCTGCAATCAACCTGGTGAAGTTTGACTTGTTGGGGCTGGGGATGTTGTCGGCGTTGCACCGGGCCACCGATTTGATTGCCGAGTTTCGTGGCCGCCACGTCGACTTGGCCGAGATACCGCAAGAAGACGATGTGTATGCCATGTTGTGTCGTGCTGACAGTGTCGGGGTGTTTCAGGTGGAGTCACGCGCGCAGATGGCAACATTGCCGCGGCTCAAACCACGACGGTTCTATGACCTCGTCGTAGAAGTCGCCCTCATTCGCCCCGGCCCAATTCAAGGTGGTTCGGTGCACCCGTACATTCGGCGGCGCAATGGGCTCGAACCCGTCACGTACTTGCACCCGCTGCTGGAAAACAGTTTGGGCAAAACACTCGGCGTGCCATTGTTTCAAGAACAACTCATGCAGATGGCCATCGATGTTGCAGGCTTCACGCCCGCCCAGGCCGACGAGTTGCGTCAAGCAATGGGGTCTAAGCGGTCACGGGCGCGCATGGCGCGCTTGCGCGAACGACTGTACGACGGCATGGCTCAGCGTGGAATCGCTGGCGACATTGCCGACGAGATCTACGACAAGATGGCGGCGTTCGCCAACTATGGCTTTCCCGAAAGTCACTCGGTGAGTTTTGCGTATCTCGTGTATTCATCGGCGTGGATCAAATTCCATGAGCCAGCCATTTTTTGTGCAGCACTCGTCAATTCGCAACCGATGGGGTTTTGGTCACCGCACACGTTGGTGCAAGATGCGCGCCGACACGGGGTGGTGGTGCGCACCCCCGATATCAATGCGTCGCGAGCTGGTGCGTGGCTTGAGCCTGACCCGCGCTCCACGGGTGGGTTGGCAGTGCGACTCGGCATTGGCTCGGTGCGCGGCATCGGCACACAACTGGCTGCACAAATTGAAGCGGCACGACCGTTTGTCGACACCGAAGATCTCGTACGGCGCGTGCCGGGCATGTCAGTGAAACAACTCGAAGCACTGGCCACAGCCGGTGTGTTCGGTGAGTCATTTGATGTGTCGCGGCGCGACGCACTGTGGAATGCCGGGGCGATTATTGAATCGTCGCCCGATCGGCTGGTGGGCACCGCCAGTGTGTCAACGCCGCATCTGCCTGGCATGCAACCAATCGAAGAAGCAGTTGCTGATTTGTGGGCAACGGGTGTTTCGCCTGATGGTCACCCCACCACGTTTTTGCGGGCGTCACTGCGCGAGTTGGGCGTGCTCACCACCGTTGAGCTGAACGAGTTGGCCGCCCGTGAACCTGGAACGCGGGTACTGATTGCCGGTGTGGTGACGCATCGGCAACGACCAACGACTGCCAAAGGCACCACGTTCATCGGTCTTGAAGACGAAACGGGGCTGATGAATGTGGTGTGCTCACGCGGTTGTTGGGTGCGACACGCCGGTGTGTTGCGCCGTTCGACTGCGCTGTTGGTGCGTGGGCGAGTGGAGTATGCCGAAGGTGTGGTCAATGTGGTCGGCGAGCAGTTCACCGAACTGCGTATCCCGATGCGTGTCGCATCACGCGACTTTCGCTGATCAGCGAACCTGCGGGCGACTAGTCGTTAGGTGTTTCGTTGAGCCCGTCGTTGAACATGCGGTAGGTGTCATAGATGTCTTTGCATTTGGTGCACAGCGGTAACTGCTTGGGGTCTCGCGAGGGAACCCAGCGGTGCCCACA
>JANQZQ010000027.1 GCA_030728545.1 Ilumatobacteraceae bacterium | reverse complement strand
GCTCTACATCGTGCACAACGAACTCAGCACCAACTGGAAATTCGCCAGGCGCATGTGCGACCAAGGTTGCAGCGTTTGGCAAATCAGCCAAATGTTGTACGAGCGTGCCACCAAGCACCACGTTGGCTAACTGCATGCCACGACATACAGCCAACACAGGCAACTGGTTGGCCAGAGCTCCTTGCAGCATTGCCACTTCAAATTGATCTTGTTGGGGTGACACGCCATACACCTGCGACGAAGCAGTTTGGCCGTACATCATTGGGTCGACATCAGGCCCACCCATCAACAGCAACGCGTCAAAACGCGATAACAAATCTTGCGCACCTGTGCCCGAAAACGTTTGTGGCGCTATGACGACCGGCTCGCCACCGGCACGCAGAATCGAATTCAAGTACCGCTTGCCAGCAAAAGCCACCTCGTCACGCGACACCTTGCTTGGCGCGCCCGTGCGGCCGGCTACGGCGATAAGCGGAGTCACGACTGCAACGCTATGCGTAAGGGGCGAGAGAAATCACCTCGCACACCTACGAACGTGTGCTCCAGCCCCAACCATTTCGCCATCATTCCCACTTCGCGTGCTACTGGCGCAACCACACTTGCTGCCTTGACGCCGTGCTCCAAATAAGCGCCCTCGATACGCAGTGTGCCGTTTTCGCGGTCTGCTTTCATATCAAGACGACCGACCAGTGCCTCACCACTCAGGATCGGCAGCACGTAGTAGCCGAATCGCCGCTTCGGTTTGGGGGTGTAGATCTCGATGCGATAGTGAAAGTCAAAGAGGCGTTCGTTGCGTGGTCGACACCACACGAGCGAATCGAACGGGGACAGCAAGGCCGTGACTGATCGTCGCTTTAGCAACTTGGCGTTGCGATGAATGAACGCTTTTTCGCGCCAGCCCTCGACTGCAACTTCATACAGCACACCATCTTCCACTAGTTCGGTGATGAGTGGTCTTACGGTGGAAAGTCGCTGACGGTAATAGTCGGCCAAGTCATCGGCAGTGGCGATCCCTTGTGCAACTGCTGCACGCACCAGCAACTGTCGGCGGGCTTCGCGCTCTGTTGGTGTTGGAGAATTCAATATTCGCGAGGGCAACACGCGATCTGGCGTGTCGTAAACACGAGCAAAGTCAGAGCCTCGCCCACGCGACATCAACTGACCGGTAAGAAACAAATACTCAAGTGCCGTCTTTGCTTCGTCCCAGTCCCACCACGTGCCGCCTTTCTTCGTACGCGTGCTCAGCGCTCGAGCTGTCACCGGGCCACTCTTTTCGATGTGTTTCAGTATTCGTTGTACGTAGGCCTTGTTGTCGTTGTAAAAACTGGTGAGACCCCAATGTGTGGCCTTGCCAGTGCGTGCGGCATCCATCTTCCAGCGAAAGAGCGGCTGAAGCTCAATGGGTAGATGAGACGCCTCGTGACCCCAGTATTCAAAAATCTTGCCCCGTGCGGTGGCCTTGGGAATGGCGTTCCGATCGTGGTCACCGAGCCGTGCGAACAGCGGCAATTCCTGACTACGCACGAGCACATTCACTGAATCGATTTGAATCACACCGAGTTTTCTGATGAGTGTGACCGCATCTGTTACCGACGATACGGAATTCGCGCGTTGAACATCAAAGCCCTGTGCTACCAGCGCAAGCCGACGTGCTTCAACAATGTTTATCTTCTCGAGCCGTTTCGGCATCGAAGATGAACTACTCGGCGACGGTAATGACGACCGAGTTGATCACCACTGGTGTTTCGGGGCGATCTCCGGGGCCGGTAGCAACGCTTTGCATCTTTTCCAGCACGTCCAACCCCTTCACGACCTGACCGAACAGTGAATACTGCGGCGGCAAGCGACACCCATCAGGCCCGCTGACGATAAAGAACTGCGACCCGTTCGTATTGGGGCCGGCATTGGCCATCGCCAACGAGCCAACTTTGTATTGGTTGGGTTTTGGCAATTCGTCGCCAAATTTGTAACCCGGGCCACCGGTGCCGGTGCCTTGCGGATCGCCACCTTGGCACATGAAATTTTTGATGATGCGATGAAAGATGACGCCGTCGTAATAGTGATTCAACGCCAAAAACACGAAGTTGTTCACGGTGCGTGGGGCGGCAATCGGGTCAAGCGACATCACCAACTCACCGAGCGAGGTGTTCATCGTGGCGGTGTAGCGCTTGGTTGCATCGATGCCCATCTCGGGCAGTTCGGCAAATTTCTGTTGTTTTGGTGCAGAGCCGTCGAACGGCGGAAATTGGGTAGGCATGGCGAGTCACGCTAGCGGTGGCATCTCCATCTACGCTGGGCGGAGATGAGTGACGTCAACAACCAAAATGAAGCACCCCTCGACCTGGATGCAATTGAGGCCGAACTCGCCGAAGTGGAACTCATGCTTGAACGTCTTGATACGCCCAACAACCCTTGAGGTGATCGTTCACCACGCCAACTGACTGCATGAAGGCGTACATAGTGGTGGGCCCAACGAATGTCCAGCCGCGTTGCTTCAATTCTTTTGATAGCCGGGTTGACGCAGGGGTATACGTCGGGATGCCTGACGTTGTTGCCTCATCGCCTGCTGGGGCGCTCGTAACAAAACTCCAGACGAACGCGTCGAGCGAACCGAATTCAGTTGCTAGATCTGCATAGCGCTGCGCATTGTTGATGGCTGAAGCAATCTTGCCGCGATGACGAACAATGCCTGCATCTGCGACTAATCGTTCGATATCCCTGGGCCCAAAGCTGGCAACTCGAGCGATGTCAAAACCGGCGAATGCTCGCCGAAAGTGTTCGCGCTTGCGCAAAATAGTGAGCCAGCTCAGACCAGCCTGGAACCCCTCTAGGCAAATCTTTTCGAACAAGCGCACGTCGTCGTGAACAGGCCGTCCCCATTCAGAGTCGTGGTAGGCCACATACAACGGGTCGCCGCCGCACCACCAGCAACGTTGGCGGCCGTCAGGGTGGGCACGAAGACCCTGCGTCACGCAGGGCGTCTAGCGATCGCGCAGCTTGGCAAGTAGGCGCAGCACTTCGAGATACAGCCACACCAATGTGACTAGTAAGCCGAGGGCTGCAAACCACTCCATGCGACGGGGCAAACCCATCGCTTCACCGCGTTCGATGAAGTCAAAATCCAAGGCCAAATTGAAGGCTGCCAGCCCGGCGACGAACAAGCTGAAGAGAATTCCCATCCCGCTGCTGCTGGACAAAAACGACACGTTGGCACCGAACATGCTGAAGACGAATGATGCAAGATAAAACACCATCACCCCCAGGGTGGCCCCGATGACGATGCGACGAAACTTGTCAGTCACCCGCAAGATTCGGGTGCGATACAAAAACAGCATCACACCGAACACTGCCAGCGTGGTGCCCACGGCCTGCACCACGATGCCCGAGTAGGTGGCATCAAACATTTTGGACAACGCACCCACAAATAGCCCCTGACCAACGGCATAAACCGGACCCAGAATATGGGAGGTCATGGGCTTAAAGACGGTGACCATTACGGCGATAAAACCGATGATTGCACCAACAAATGCCATCGGCGGGAAGCTGAGCACGCCTGGCTGTGGCTCGGCGACAGCGATCCAACCGACAGCGGCGGAAACCAGCAGCAGTGCAAACAACACCATGCTGGCGCTCGCCGTACCGCTTACGGTCATGACCCCAGGGTGATGTGGTGAAACAGGCCCATCATTGATGGGTGGCGCCCAGGTGTTGGCTGGCTGTCCGCTACCGACTCCCCAACCGGCATCGCCAGCTGTGCCCTCGCGAAGTTTGTTGAATCGAGATTCGTTCAGAATGGGGTTGGACATATCCCTCATAGTAAGGAATGGCAGCAGGAAAAACACACCTGAATTTTGTCGAGTTGGTCACGACACGGGCCTGACTTCCACCAACAAAGATTCCCTCAAATCGGGGTTGTGGATTTGGAGGTGGTCGGTATCGTTGAGCGCATTCGCGCCCCCACCAGGGCGCGATTGTCATATTCGGTTCTAGAACATTTGTGGGGGCACAACATGGCCAAAGATCGCATCGATCGAGACGACGAAGACCTCGTACGTCTCTATCTCACCGACATTGGCCAATACGTTCTGCTCACCAAAGACGACGAAGTGCGTCTCGCAAAAGAAATCGAAGAAGGCAAGGCTGCCGAGAAACAACTCGAGAAGTCAACCCGCATGAGTGCACCCCGCAAGCGTGAACTGCGCAAAATCCAACGCCTCGGTACGCGCGCTGAACGTCAATTCGTGCAATCCAACCTGCGTCTCGTGGTATCCATTGCCAAGAAGTACCAAGCATCTGGTTTGCCATTGCTTGACCTCATCCAAGAAGGCAACCTCGGCCTCATGCACGCCGTAGAAAAGTTCGACTGGCGTAAAGGTTTCAAATTCTCCACCTATGCCACCTGGTGGATTCGCCAAGCAATCACCCGCGGCATCGCCAACACCGGCCGCACCATCCGCCTGCCAGTCCATGCCGGCGACACCTTGGCGCGTTTGCAAAAGGCTCGCTCGCGCCTCGAGCTCAAATTTGGTCGACCTGCGACTCTGGCTGAACTTTCCGCCGAAGTCGACATGCCCGAAGACAAAGTCACCGAGGCTCTTCGCTTTGCGAATGAACCACTGTCGTTGAGTGAACCACTGCGCGAAGACGGCGATGCCGAACTGGGCGATGTGGTCGAAGACCGCTCCGTGGAGTCGCCGTTTGAAGTGGCCGCCACCGCGATGTTGCCCGACGAGATTCACCGTCTGCTTGCCCCACTCGACCCACGCGAACGCGAAATTCTGGCGTTGCGTTTTGGTCTCGACCGTGGAGAGCCACGCACGCTGGAAGAAGTTGGCGAGGCATTCAACTTGACTCGTGAACGCATCCGCCAGATCGAGGCTCGCGCAATGAGCAAACTGCGCCACCCATCAAGCGACACTGGCGCCCGCGACCTGCTCTCGGTATAACTCGAGGCCGCCGTGCTGTGCGCGGTCGGTGATCTGATTGAAGACGTCGTCGTGCAGTTGCACGATGGCATTCGACGCGACAGTGATACACCAGCGACCATCGTTCGGCGTCGTGGTGGCAGTGCTGCCAACGTTGCCTACTTTGCAGCCAAACTGAGTGGACGTGCACGCTTCATCGGTTGTGTTGGTGTCGACCCACTCGGTGATTCACTCATCGCCCAACTTGAACAACATCATGTTGAGGTCCGCGGCGAACGGCGGGGTCGAACCGGCTCAATCGTGGTCGTAGCAACTTCGGATGGCGAACGCACCATGCTGACCGACCGTGGCGACGCCACGGAATTGTCGACCCACGACAATGAGTGGTTGGCTGATGTGACCACCCTGCACGTGCCGATGTATTCGTTCTCCCATGAACCCATCAGCACCGCTACTCGCAATCTGGTGCTTGCTGCACGTCAACGAAACATCCGGGTGTCGGTAGACGCCTCATCAGTAACGGTGATTGAACAACTCAGCGCATCGCACGTACGGCATTTGCTTTCGTCATTGCAGCCCGACGTATTGTTTTGCACTCACAGTGAAGCTGCAGCAATCGGTGTGACACAACACGAACACTTTGGCGCTGCAACCGTGGTGGTAAAAGATGGCCCACGACCAGTACAGGTTTTCGGCAACGACGGGACAACGTCTGAGTTCAATGTCGCGGCTGTCGACACCGTCGTAGACGGCACCGGTGCCGGTGACGCTTTTGCAGCCGGATACCTCTTGGCTTTGGCCCGCCAAGCCACCCTCGGCGAGTGCGTTGCGCAAGCCCAAGCGATTGCCGCTCGGGTTGTGGGCCGTGCAGGTGCCACGCTGGAGGATGAATGATCGACGTTCAGCTCTCACCCGAAGTTGCCGCCGCGCTCGCCGACCAGCGGGCCATTGTGGCGTTGGAGTCAACGATCTTTTCTCACCTTGGGCTGCCTTCGCCGGCCAACCGTGAAGCCCTCACACGATGCTTGGCTGCCGTGCGCGCGGCGGGTGCAGTGCCCGCCGTTACTGCGGTGCTCGACGGTGTGGCACGGGTGGGGCTGAGCGACTCAGAACATGAACGCATCCTCGGGCCGGCCCGCAAGGTTGCCGAACGTGACCTGCCGTTGGCAATTGGTGAACGATGGGACTTCGGTGCAACGACGGTGTCGGCGTCGTTGGCATTGGCAGCACAAGTGGGCATCAGAGTGTTTGCCACGGGTGGAATCGGCGGTGTGCACCGTGGTGCTGAATTGCATGCCGACATCAGCGCCGATCTCGGAGCCCTTGCACGTCACCCGGTGGTCACGGTGTCGGCGGGTGCTAAGTCATTTCTAGATCTGCCACGCACGCTCGAGACGCTCGAAACCTTGGGGGTCACGGTTGTTGGATACCAATGCATTGAGTTTCCGGCGTTCACCGTGGTTTCGAGCGGACTCGTGCTCCAACATCGAATCGACGACGTCGACGTGTTGGCACGTGTTGCCACTAGCCGGCTCAGCCTCGGCGGTGGCATGTTGGTGTGCACGCCGGTTCCGGCCAGTCATGCAGTTGACGCAACGATGATGAATGCCGCAATTGACCGCGCCCTTGCAACAGCACACCAACGCGGAATCACTGGACCAGCCGTGACGCCGATTGTTTTGGCTGAGATCGCAGCAGATACCTCTGGTGAGGCCGTAGTTGCCAACCTTGCGCTCGCTGAAAACAACGCCCATGTTGCGGCCATGTTGGCAATGAGTCTTGTAGCCCTACCTTCTAAACCTTGATACTCGTAAGTTCCACGCAGTCGCTCGGTAGATCAATTGGTGTCATAGGTACTGCAGCCTTCGCTACCGAATACGACATCGACGAGGGGTAGCGTCGGCGCAATGGCGCAGACCGAGACCATTTGGGTGTTCGGCGACCAACTCAACCGCGCAATTGGTGCGATGGCAACTGCGAATCCCAAGACTCATCGCATTCTGCTCATCACAGCCAAAGACAAAATTGCTTCACGCGCTTGGCACCCAGCGCGGGTCACGTTGTACACCCGCGCAATTGAGGCGTTCGCGGGGGAACTCCGCGACGCAGGGTTCCAAGTTGACCACCAACATGCCGAGTCGATGCGCGCTGCCGTCAAGGCCCACCGTGCCAGTCATTCACCAACGCTCATCACCGTCACCGAGCCGAACTCGTTCACCGCACGGCAACTTGTTAAAGAACTCGACTGCAACGTCGTGCGCAGTAATCAATTCTTGACGCACCCCGATGAGTTTGCGGCATGGGCCGATACCCGCAAGAGCTTCAAGATGGAAGACTTTTATCGCTGGCAGCGTCGTCGGCTCGACTATCTCATAGATGGCGACGAACCCAGCGGTGGTGAGTGGAACTACGACGAGCAGAATCGTGAGCGCCCACCCAAAGACGGGCATGACCGCTGGCCGGCCCCCGTAGACGTGTGGGCCACTACGCGTGCCGGCGCGCTTGAGCGTCTTGATTTTTTTATCAAGCGCGTGTTGCCGATGTTTGGACCACACGAAGATGCGATGCTTGCCGACAACTGGCATTTGGCGCACTCCGTGCTCTCGCCATATCTCAATCTGGGTCTGTTATTGCCTGGCGAAGTGTGCGACCGAGTCGAAAAAGAGTTTCGCGCCGGTCGTGTGCCAATCAATTCGGCTGAAGGCTTCATTCGCCAGATCATCGGTTGGCGTGAATATGTCTGGAATTTGTACTGGCGTTGGATGCCCGAATACGCAACACTCAACGCCCTCGACGCACAACTTGATCTGCCACCACTCTTCACCGGGGCGGCCCCAACGAAAATGCGCTGCGTGTCGGGCATCCTCAGCGACATCGAGGCGCGCGGCTGGGTGCATCACATCCCGCGACTCATGGTGCTCGGCAACCTTGCACTCATTGCTGGCATCAACCCGCAGCAATTCACTCGTTGGATGTGGGAGTCATTCGTTGACTCAGCAGAGTGGGTGATGGTGCCCAATGTGATCGGCATGTCGCTGTT
>JANQZQ010000026.1 GCA_030728545.1 Ilumatobacteraceae bacterium | reverse complement strand
GTGATCGAGACACCACCATCAGTGGGGTGCGGGTCAGCGGGGCTCGAGGTGCTGGCGCCGGCGACGTGCTCAACGTGAGCCCCAGGCTTGGCAAGCCAACGGCAGCGGCGGTGAGCTCGCCGTGTGCACCCGCGTTGCGTTCCCACAATGCGATGTGCACGGCCCAATCGTCGCGGTCGGGTTCACCAAATTCGGCGGTGCCATCGAGCGGGTCAACGATCCATACGCGATCTGCTGACAGCCGTTGGGCGTCATCGGCCCCTTCTTCGGAGAGCACGGCATCGTCGGGGCGCACGCGACGCAGGGTGTCGACGATAAAGCGGTGGGCGAGCGCATCGCCGGCATCCATCATGTACCAAGGCGAGGTGTCGTCGCGAATCATCTGCTCGCGAAGTTCGACGAGTAGCTCGCCCGTCGCGCGGGCAAGATGCGTAGCAAGATCCGCGTCGTTCAGCGACGCGGGAATCTGCTCGGTGGGTTGGCTGGTCACAGGTAGGGCTACGGTCGCGTGCGTCGCCCGAGCTCGATGGCTCGTCGCACTAAGTCGCGCACATTGGTTTCGTTGGCACCTGCATCCACAATTCGGCGAATATTGGTTTCGAGGATTTCAGCATCTGCATCGTCGAACTCAGCTGAGCGTTGCGTAGTGGCGACCGTGCTGACGGCCAGCAACACAATTGCTGCAATAGCGCTGATGCTGCCGGCGGTGAGCACGGCACCAATGTTGTTGTCGGCTATCGACGCAGCAATCATGCTGGCGATGCCACCGACAAAGCACACGATGCACACGAGTCGAATGACACGAACTGCACGCGTGTTACTCATTTGCGGGTGAGTGGCTTGTAGCGCAAGCGACGGGGCTGTTCGGCGTCAACGCCGAGCTCCTTGCGACGCCAGGCTTCGTAGTCCTGAAAGTTGCCTTCAAACCATCGCACTTGGCTGTTGCCTTCGAAGGCGAGCACGTGTGTGGCGATGCGGTCCAAGAACCAGCGGTCGTGACTGATAACAACTGCGCAACCAGGGAACGCTTCGAGTGCAGACTCGAGCGCGCGCAAGGTATCGACGTCAAGGTCATTGGTTGGTTCGTCCAACAGCAACACGTTGCCGCCACTCTTCAACAGTTTGGCCAGATGCACGCGGTTGCGTTCGCCACCCGAGAGTTCTCCAACTTTTTTCTGCTGATCGCTGCCTTTGAAGTTGAAACTTGCCACGTAGGCACGGCCATGAATTTCGCGACCGCCAATCTTCAGTGTTTCGGCGCCGTCGGTGATTTCTTCATAGACGCTGTTTTCGGCGTTCAACGAGTCGCGACTTTGATCGACATAACTCAACTGCACCGTTTCGCCGACTTCAACGGTGCCTGAGTCGGGTTGTTCTTGACCAGTGAGCATGCGAAACAGCGTGGTCTTACCGGCGCCGTTGGCCCCGATGATGCCGACGATGCCGGCGGGTGGCAGTGAAAAGGTGAGGTCTTCGATGAGCAGTCGATCGCCGTAACCCTTGGCCATGTTCGACACCTTGATGACGGTGTCGCCAAGACGTCTGCCAGCGGGGATCGTGATTTCCAATTTGTCGGGGCCACCTTCGGCGGCTTGGGCTTCAGCGTGCAACTTTTCGTAGGCCGCAAGTCGGGCTTTGCCCTTGGCTTGACGAGCCTTGGGTGCCATGCGCACCCATTCCAGTTCGCGTTGCAGCGTTCGGCGGCGTACGTCGTTGGATTTTTCCTCTTGGGCGAGGCGTTCTTGTTTTTGTTCTAACCAACTGGAGTAATTGCCCGAAAATGGGATACCGCGACCGCGATCAAGTTCGAGGATCCACTTGGCGACGTTGTCCAAAAAGTAGCGATCGTGGGTGATGGCAATCACGGTGCCGGCGTACTCCTGCAAGAAACGCTCTAGCCAGTCGACACTTTCGGCGTCGAGGTGGTTGGTGGGTTCGTCGAGCAGCAACAAATCAGGTCGTGACAAAAGCAGTCGACACAACGCGACACGACGGCGCTCGCCACCCGAGAGTTTGGTGACATCGGCATCGTTCGGTGGGCAGCGCAAGGCGTCCATTGCAATCTCGACGTTGCGCTCCAAGCTCCACGCATCGACTGCGTTGATTTTGGCTTCGAGTTCTGCTTGTCGTGCACCGACTTTGTCGAAGTCGGCATCTGGTTCGCCCCACATGGCCGTAACTTTTTCGTAGTCGGCAAGCAGGTCACGAATTGGGGCAACTCCATCCATCACGTTGCCGAGCACATCTTTGCTGGCATCGAGTTGAGGTTCTTGGGCCAAGAGGCCGACGCTGAAGTTGGGCGTGAGTCGTGCTTCGCCGCTGTAGCCGTCGTCTAGGCCGGCCATGATTTTAAGCAGACTCGATTTGCCGCTGCCGTTAGAGCCCAAGACGCCAATTTTTGCGCCAGGGTAAAACGACAACGAGATATCGGCCAGTACCTGGCGATCGGGTGGGTAGAAGCGCCCCAACTTGTGGCAGGTATAGATGAATTCGGCAGTCACTGACCTACAACCTAGTTTCCGCTACCTTCTATTGCAGAGCGACGAAGGTTGCTTGTCCAATCAACACGTTTCGAAAGGCCACCCCATGGAACTCTTCTCTGGCGATTACTTCCTCAATTTCTTCATGCGTTACCTGCACGTTCTGGTCGGAATCACCTGGATTGGCTTGTTGTACTACTTCAACTTGGTGCAAGTTCCAGCCCTAGCCGCATACGGTGACGAAGCCAAGGCCCGTAACATCACCCTCGACAAGGTGGCGCGTCGCGCGCTTTGGTGGTTTCGTTGGGCGGCAATTGCCACCTTGGGCACCGGCATTTTGATTACTGGTCAACCGACATATTGGAAGAACTTCTTTGGTTCGTTGTCAACCGCAGGAATTGGCCACGATGCTGCGATCACTGTCGGCATGATCTTTGCCATCACGATGGCAGCCAACGTGTGGATGATCATCTGGAAGCATCAGAAAGTTGTGCTGGCCAATGCCGTCAACGTGCTCGGCGGGGGTCAGCCCGACCCGAATGCCGCGGCCGCCGGCCGTCGGGCGTTGCTCGCCTCGCGCCAGAACGTGGTGTTCTCAGTACCGATGCTGTGGTTCATGGTTGGTTCAGCCCACTTCTATGGCACCGCCTACAAGAATGCCACCACCAACAACGCTTTGACCTACGTGATCATCGCCGTGGTGATTGGCACCATTTTGCAGCTGAACGCCCTCGGCAAACTGGGTGGCACCGCACCAACCAACAAGTTGCTGTGGCCATATGAGTCTCACAAAAATGCCATGATCACCAGTGGCGTGCTGCTGGTGGTGTTGTGGTTGCTCTCTGAGTTCATGCTCGCCTAAGCACCAGCCCTGCAATAAGTACGCTGAAGGGCGTGACTGCGCCAGTGAACACGTCTGTTGGTGGCTCCGCAGGCGACGACTTCGGTGCCAACTCGTGGCTCGTCGAAGAGATGTACGAGCGGTACCGCGATAATCCAGCGGCGGTAAGCGAGCAGTGGCAGGAATTTTTTAGCGACTACAAACCACTTGGCGCGCCACGCGCTGATGTGACCGCCGAAATCGTTCGCCCGAGCGCGAGCGTTGCTACAAAGTCGGCAACACAGTCGGGTACAAAGTCGGCAACAAAGTCGGCAACAAAGTCGATTACACCAACGCAGCCCGCACCAGCGCCAGCCGCGGTCGTGTTGACACCATCGGGTGAACCCGAAGCGATACGTGGCGTCGGGGCAGCAATCGCAGCAAACATGGAGCGCAGTCTGGCGGTGCCCACTGCCACGAGCATGCGCCAGATTCCAGCCAAGTTGCTGGAAGTCAACCGTCGTGTCATCAACGGCTATCGCTCGCGCACGGGTCAAACAAAAGTTAGCTTCACGCATCTCATCGGCTACGCGGTTGTGCGGGCGATGGTAGACGAAGTGCCCAATATGAAGAATGCGTTTGTTGCAGACGCTGACGGCAAGCCGCAGTTGCAACGCCATACCAATGTGAACCTCGGTTTGGCGGTGGACGTCGACAAGGGCAATGGCCAGCGCGCTCTCGTGGTGCCGGTATTGAAAGGCGCAGACACTCTCGACTTCCTGGGTTTTGTTCTGGCCTACGACGACATCGTGCGCAAGGTGCGCACCAACAAGTTGACGATTGACGATTTCCAAGGTGCCAACGTGAGCCTCACCAACCCGGGCACGATTGGCACCAATCAATCGGTGCCACGCCTCATGGTCGGCCAAGGTGTGATTGTTGGTGTCGGGTCAATTGATTATCCGGCTGAGTTTCAGGGCAGTGATGAACGCGCATTGAACCAACTCGGTGTGTCAAAAGTGGTCACCATCACGAGCACCTACGACCATCGCATTATTCAAGGTGCCGAGAGCGGCCTGTTTCTGAAATACATGAACGAGCTGTTGCTCGGTGAACACGGGTTTTACGAAGCGATTTTCCGCAGTCTCGGTGTGCCGTATGAAGCCGTCAAGTGGCGTCAAGACACCAATGAGCTCGACGGTGTTGACCTGCAAGCCCACAAACAAATGCAGGTGGCCACTCTCATTCGCGTGCATCGCGTGCGCGGCCATCTCATCGCTGATCTTGACCCGCTGCGCTGGAAAGCGCCACGGATGCCGCGTGAACTCGACCCACTCACGTATGGCCTCACCATTTGGGATCTTGACCGCGAGTTTGCCACCGGGGGTGTGGGTGGTGTGTCTCGCTTGACGCTTGGTGCGTTGCTTGGTGTGTTGCGCGACGCGTACTGCCGCACCATCGGCATCGAATATATGCACATTCAAAACACCGACGAACAGCGCTGGATGCAAGAGCGAGTCGAGGGCCATGGTGACGACTTCGTCGCCGAGCCGATGGTGATTTTGGAGCGCTTGAATGCCGCCGAGGCGTTCGAACGTTTCTTGGCCACGAAGTATGTCGGCACCAAACGTTTCGGGCTGGAGGGTGCCGAGTCGGCGGTGCCGATCATGGACATGATTCTCAACTTGGCCGCTGATCACGGTATGGATGGCGCGGTTATCGGCATGGCGCACCGTGGCCGACTCAATGTGCTGGCCAATGTGGTGGGCAAGAGTCTTGAGCACCTGTTTGGTGAGTTCGAAGGCCACGTCGACCCTCACGCCGTGCAGGGCTCGGGCGATGTGAAGTATCACCTCGGAACATCCGGCAAGTTTCAGGCGCGCAGTGGCGCTTTGTTGCCGATCGAGTTGGCATCCAACCCAAGCCACTTGGAAACCGTCGACCCCATCGTGCTCGGTACGGTGCGCGCCATGCAGGATCAAATTGAGCCGCCGGGTGCATTCAGCGTGCTGCCGCTCTTGGTGCATGGTGACGCGGCCTTCGCTGGTCAAGGCGTCGTCGCTGAATGCTTGGCGATGAGCGACACGAGTGGCTACCGAGTTGGCGGCACGATTCACCTCATCATCAACAACCAGATCGGCTTTACCACCTCGCCTGAATACGCGCATTCCTCGCAGTACTGCAGCGATATCGCCAAGTCGGTCGGGGCCCCAATTTTCCATGTGAACGGCGATGACCCCGAAGCCTGTGTGCGAGTTGCCAAGTTGGCCTTCGAATACCGCCAGCGCTTCCACAAAGACGTCGTGATCGACATGGTTTGTTATCGCCGCCATGGCCACAACGAAGGTGACGACCCGAGCTACACCCAGCCGCTTATGTACAAGGCAATTGCCGAGCGCCGCAGCGTGCGCAAGTTGTATCTAGAGACTCTGGTGAAGCGTGCCGACGTGAGTGTCGAGGACGCCGAGCGAGTGCTGGCGGACTATCAGGCGAAACTGCAATCAGCGCTCGACGACACCCGTGCCCATGCGCGCGAAACCACCAAGGTGCCACCACCGCCCAAGCCACTTGGTGTGCTGCCACACGTGACGACCGGTGTCGAGCGAGCGATGCTCGATCAGGTATTCGCCGCACTCAACCGCTACCCAGATGATTTCACGGTGCACCCGAAGTTGTTGCGCCAATTCGAAACCCGACGCGAGATGTATGAAAACGACGGCGATGTGGATTGGGCAACGGCCGAAGCACTCGCGTTTGGCACCCTCACGCTCGAGGGGTCACCAGTGCGGCTGGCTGGTGAGGATTGCCGTCGCGGCACGTTCAGCCATCGTCACGCCGTGCTCGTTGATTATCTCAACGAAACAAAATATGCACCACTCGCCAATATTGCCCCTGGTGCAGCGAAGTTCTGGGTGTATGACTCGTTGTTGTCGGAGTACGCAGCACTGGGATTCGAATACGGCTATGCCCATGCCAACCCGGCTGCGCTCGTGATGTGGGAAGCCCAGTTCGGCGACTTCGTGAATGGTGCCCAGGTGGTTATTGATCAATACTTGGTCGCAGCCGAAGACAAGTGGGGCCAACACAACGGTTTGGTTCTGTTGTTGCCACACGGCATGGAAGGTCAAGGCCCCGAGCATTCGTCGGCGCGTCTCGAGCGGTTTTTGCAACAATGTGCCGAAGACAACATCCAGGTGGCGTATCCAACGACAGCACGCCAGTATTTCCATTTGTTGCGCCGCCAGGTGCGACGCGATGTGCGCAAACCGCTCGTGGTGATGGCACCCAAACAGCCGTTGCGCATGAAAGAGAGCCGCTCGCCAATCAGCGAATTGACGACGGGCTCATTCAGCGAGGTGCTCGACGACCCATTCGTCGCTGATCGTTCGGCGGTGCGGCGTGTGGTGTTGTGCTCAGGCAAAGTTGCGTGGGATGCCATGGCTGAGCGCACCAAGCGTGGCGCTGCTGTGGCCATCGTGCGAGTGGAACAGCTGTATCCATTTCCAGAAGCCCAGATCAGTGCAGTGTTGGCGACGTATCCCAATGCCAAAGAAGTGCTGTGGTTGCAAGAAGAGCCCGAGAACATGGGCGCCTGGCACTTCGTTGAGCACATCATCTGGCGCTTCAAAGACCACGGATACGACCTACGTCATGTTTCGCGTGTCGAGTCGGGCAGCCCAGCAACTGGCAGCAAAGCCGTCCACGACCAGGAACTCGCTGAACTCATGGACTCGACTTTCGTTTCGTGGTAGTTGCGAAAGCCAAAATCGGCGCTCGAACGATACCCAACCACGTGGTGGTGGACGGCAGCAATCTCGCCACCGAGGGACGCAGCACGCCAAGCCTCACGCAATTGAACGAAGCCGTGTTGGCATTCATGCAAGAGTTTCCCAAGACTCAGGTGACCGTCGTCGTTGACGCAAGCTTCGGGCATCGCATCGACAAGAAAGAAGCCTCAGAGTTTTCTGAAGCCATCGCCAACGGTGAACTGGTTACGCCGCCAGCCGGTGCGGTTGGTCGCGGTGACGGTTTCGTGTTGATGATTGCCGACAAGGTCAATGCCACAATCGTGTCGAACGACAGTTATCAAGAATTTCATGATCAGTACACGTGGCTTTTTGACAACGGCCGTTTGATTGGCGGCAAGCCAGTGCCACACGTGGGGTGGGTGTTTGTTGACCGACTACCCGTGCGTGTGAAGAGCGAGTCGTCACCGCGGCGTGGCGTACCAAATAAGACTGCACCGATTCCGCGACCACTCTCGCGACCCCTACCGCGACCGGCTGCCCGTTCGGCAGGCCGTCAGGCTGAGCGACCGAGTGCGCGACCAGCACCGCGCCCAACTGCGCGCCCGCCAACGCGTCCAATTCCGCGTCCATCTAGTCGGCAGTTGTCACGCCCGACGGCAGCTAGAGCAAACGCTGCACCATCAGCAGTCAACACCGTTGAGCAGTACGAGGCCTTTGCCACCAAGTTTCCGGTTGGCACCAAGGTCAAAGGGGTCGTCGAATCGTTTGCATCACACGGTGCTTATGTGCGAATTGGTGATGTTGCGGGTTATCTACCGGTTCGTTTGATGGCAGCACCTGCCCCGCGCACGCCGCGTGAACACGTAAAGATCGGCGAGCAGTTGTCGTTAGTGGTGAGTGACTTCACGCAATCGCGACGCAGTATTGAAGTGAG
>JANQZQ010000025.1 GCA_030728545.1 Ilumatobacteraceae bacterium | reverse complement strand
CCGCGCTCGCCGTAGTTTGAATACCAGTCGTAACTGGTACACCCAGGCGAGAGCAGCACCACATCACCCACTGTTGCCAGGCGCTGGGCAGCACGCACGGCATCAGTCATCGAGTCGGCACGGGTCACAGGGCAAACATCGGCGAATGCGTTTTCAATCAGCGTCGCACTCTGGCCGATGGCTACGACGGCTCGCATCCGGTGCGGCTGGCTCGCCAAGGTCGACAACTCGAGGCCCTTGTTCTTGCCTCCGGCGATGAGCACGATGTGTTCAAACGAGGTGAGTGCAGCCTGGGCTGCATGTGGACTTGTCGCCTTGCTGTCGTTGTAATACGACACGCCATCTACCTCGCCAACGAACTGGATGCGATGCGGCGCGTGGCGATAGCGCACGAGTGCATTGGCAACACCTTCAACGGTGCCCAATCCCGACTCCAGCACCATGGCACTGGCCGCCAATGCGTTCGTCAAATCGTGTGGCAACGAGCGACCCAACTGCCCGACATCAACGATGCGCCCGAGTGGGCCGACCAAGGCTTGACCCTCGATGCGGTAGTCGGCATTGGTCATACCGAAGGTAACGACCCGAGCATTGGTGCTGCGGGCGGAGTCAAGGATCACTTCATCATTGGCCGGCGCGACCGCAACGTCGCTGGCACCGGCCGACTGCCAAATGCGCATCTTTGCGCCGCGATACGAATCCATGTTGCGATGCCAGTCGAGATGATCGGGTGCAAGGTTGAGCCACGTCGCTGCCTCGGCGCGAAAATCGTGGGTGTAGTGCAGGCGAAAACTCGAGCACTCAACGGCATACACATCGTGCTGGTCATCTAATGCTTCGACCCAAGGCGTTTCGGTGTTGCCCACGGCTGCAGCATTGCGACCCGATGCCGACAACATCGCTGCTGCCATCAGTGTGGTGGTGGTTTTGCCATCGGTACCGGTGATTGCCACGATTGGGCGCGGACGGCCACTGGCCTGCTCGGCGCGATACGCCAATTCGATCTCTGACACGAGTTCGATATGTGCCCGCAGCGCACTGGCGATGATCGGATGCGACTCAGGCACGCCAGGGCTCGGAGCAACCTGAGAAAAATCTGCAATGCGTTTGGCACAGGCCATGGCCGCTTCAGGGCCTTCCACCAACTCCGCTCCGAGCGACGCCGCAAACTCCGCGTTGTCAGTCGACACCCGATCGTCAGCCAAGAGCAACGGCTCACCACGCGCAGCCAAAAACTTGGCAGTGCTGCGCCCGGCGACGGCAAGCCCGTACACCAAGGTGGTCACAATGATTCTCCGATAAGCCGAATCTCGTTGGTGAAATCGGCGATGAAGAGCGCCACGCCTGCTGCTACACACATTGCAGCAAGCAACCAGAAGCGGATGATGACGGTGGTTTCTGGCCAGCCCGACAACTCGAAGTGGTGATGAATCGGCGACATCTTGAACAGCCGCTTCTTGCGACCACTCGCCTTGAACACACCCATCTGCACGGCCACTGACCCTGCTTCCATCACATTGATGCCACAGATGATCGGCAACAAAAAGTGTGTGTTCGTGGTGACCGCCAGCAGGCCCAGTGCTGCGCCAATGCCCAGTGCGCCAACGTCGCCCATCATGATTCGCGCTGGTGCCGCGTTCCACCACAAGAACCCGCCACACGCACCCGCCATTGCCGAGGCCAACACGGCAAGGTCAAGTGGGTTCACAATCGCTGAATAAATCTCTGCATTGCGAAAAGCAAAATATGCAATCAGGCCAAACGCACCAAAGCCAAACATTGCCGAGCCAGCGGCCAAGCCATCCAAACCGTCGGTCACATTCACCGCATTGGTCGTGGCCCACACCATCAGCGCAGTCCAGATCACCCACACCGGTGTGCTGACATCCCAACCGGGCACTTCGGCACGGGTGAACGAAATAGTTTCGCTCACACCCGTTTGTGATACCAGCAACCACATCAGCAGCACAACGATGCCGAAAGTGATCCAACCCTTTTTCTTCCAAAAAATTCCGCGGTTATGTTGGCGACGCACCTTGAGGTAGTCATCCAAAAAGCCGATGCCAGCCAGCACGATGATGGCCAACCACATGATGATGACCTGATCAGAAAACACCAATCCGGCGCGACCATGTGGAATCAACCAGCCAAGAAATGCCGCACTCAAGATGGCAATGCCACCCATCGTGGGCGTGCCTTGTTTGTGCATGTGGTGAGTGGGGCCATGGTCTTCGGCCCCCAAGATGGGTTGACCCTTGCCGAGACGAGTGAAGTATCCGATTAACACCCGTGTGAAAAACAGCGAGGCTGCAATCGAAATAGCAGCAGCCATGAGGATGGCAATCATGAACCGACACCCAAAAGTTCGCGCGCCACTTCGGCGTCGCTAAACGCAATATCTCGACCAGCGATGGTCTGCACGGCTTCATGACCCCGCCCAGCAATGATGACCACGTCACCGCTGCCAGCCTGAGTGCACGCCATTGCTATTGCTTGACGACGATCTACTTCAACAGCCACCTTGTGTAGATGCGTCGGCGCCACGCCAGCAACAATCGCGTCGATGATGGCCTGCGGATCTTCGTGACGCGGGTTATCGCTGGTGACGATGACACTGTCGGCCGAAATTGCCGCCGCCCCCATATCTGGACGCTTGGTTGCATCACGATCGCCGCCACAACCAAACACCACGATGACCCGTTGGTCGGTCACGGCTCGGGCTGCGGCAATCACGTTGCGCAACGCCTCAGGTGTGTGGGCGTAATCCACGAGCACTGCAAAATTTCCGTTTGCATTGACATTTTCGAATCGCCCTGGAATCTGGGCGAGATTGCCAAGCCCGGCTGCGATATCGCCAACAGGAATACCAATCTCGGCAGCAGTAGTTGCAGCTGCCAACGCGTTGAGCACATTGAAGTCTCCTCCAACGGTGCACCAAATTCGCGCACCCCGCCACGAAAAAGCACTTCCTGTGGCACCGACCGCCACGTCAGTTGCATCACTGCGGCCGTAGCTAACCACTGCGACATCGCAATCCTCGGCAATTTGTTGTCCGAATGCGTCATCGCGATTGATGATGGCGCGGCTGGTGTAGTTGGACGTAAACAAACTTGCCTTGGCGGCAAAATAGGCATCGTGGGTGCGATGAAAGTCGAGATGGTCGTGACCAAGGTTGGTGAAGGTTGCGGCAGCGAACTGCATTCCGGCCACCCGCTGCAGGGCGAGGGCATGCGACGACACTTCCATCACGACTGCCTTTGTTCCCTTACTGCGTTCATCTGCCAAGGTGCGCTGCAGCTCGGCTGCTTCTGGTGTGGTGCGGGCACCCGAGAGCGTTCCGAGCACGGTCGTGCGCTGGCCGTGTTGGGTGAGAATCGCCCCCAACATGTGAGCGGTGGTGGTCTTTCCGTTCGTGCCGGTAATACCGACCACCGTCAGATCGCGACTGGGGTGGTCATGAAATGCTGCGGCCAAGATCCCCGTTGCCTGACGAGTATCTGACGCGATGATCTGAGGTACATCCAGGTTCAAGCGACGGTCGACGAGTAACGCCGCTGCCCCATTGGCAACGGCATCTTGTGCAAAGTCGTGACCATCGTGTTGTTCACCACGCAAGCAGCAAAACAACGTGCCCTGCTGCACTGCTCGGCTGTCGCTCGTCACATCGGTGATGGTCACGCTTACGGCACCTTCCACGCTCAACGTGGACGAAGCCGATTGCTTGTCATCCACTCGCGCAAGTAGCCCGCCCAACGTGAGCATGTGCTTAGTGACTTGGTCCGAGTTCGGCGGGTCGTGTGCCGACACAACCAGTGTCACCTGGCTCAGGTCGCAGATCTAGTTCGTTGACGATTACCTGCCCAATGCGCTGGAACACGGGTGCGGCCGCAGTGCCACCGAATCGGTCACGCGAACTCGGATCGGGTTCATCGATCGAAACGAGCACCGTGAACTGTGGTTTGTTCGCTGGCAAGAAACCCACGAACGAAGCAAAATAGGCGCGCGAGCCGTCGTCTTTCAGGTAAGTGCCGTTGTCCTGGCGAATGTAGCCAGTGCCAGTCTTGCCGGCCACCGACATGCCCGGGATCTTGGCGAGTTGCGCCGTGCCGTAGCAGACGACATCGGTCAACAACGTGCGCATAGTTGCTGCAGTTGCACTCGAGACAACGCGACGAGTCGGTGCTGGCGGTGTAGGCGTGGTGACACCTACTTCGTCGACCATTGCCGAAACCAATTTCGGCCCGATGTACACGCCATCGTTGGCAACCACATTGACGGCTGAAACCAACTGCACTGCGTTGGATGCATAGCCATACCCGTAGGAGAAGGTGAACTGTTCGGTGCCCTGCCAGTTGCGTGCCAACTTGAGCAAACCCCTGGTCTCACCCGGAAACTGCAACGAAGTCTTTTCGCCGAAGCCGAACGCCGCAAGCCACTGTCGGTTGCGCTCCGTGCTGAGGGTCTGCGAGATCTGCACGGTACCCAAGTTGGATGAGTCGACCAAAATCTTGCGTACGGTCATTTGTTCAAGCCCGTGTGGATACGCGTCTTTGATTTCTTGCTCCCATTGAGTGCCCTTGTTGAACACCTGTTTGCCGGGCACCGAGAATGTTGACTGTGGGGTGACCGTGCCATCCTCAATGGCAGCAGCAACACTGAACACTTTGGCCACCGAACCTGGCTCATGGGCTTCTACTGCTGCGATGTTTCCCGCGGTGTGGGAATACGTACCGTCGTCATTGCGACGCACGTTGGACATCGCATAGATCTCGCCTGTCTCGGTGTGCATCACGATTGCAGTGCCGCTGCGTGCCAAGATGCGCTCCACTTGTTGCTGCAGAATGCCATCCACCTGAAACTGCAACGAGCGATGAATGGTGGTCATCAAGTTGACGCCACGTACTGCTGGCACATACTCGCTGCCCGCCGAAGCAATGCTTTGGCCACGGCTGTTCACTTCGCGTTCGAGCTTGCCGTTCACACCCGTCAGCACATCGTTGTACTGCTTTTCTAAACCACCGACACCAAGACCGTCGAGGTCAGTGCGCCCAATGAGTGGTCGCAAACCTTCAGTGGTGAGCGCGCGTCCCTCTTCCCGGTAGGTCGAGACCCCGGGCAACCGGAGATCGAGCACTGCCTGGGCAATGGCCGAATCCACTTGGCGCACCACATAGGTAAAGCTCGATGCCTTATTTTGCAGACGGCGCGCCAAATCCATCTCGGCTTCTGGCGTGAGTTGCAGCACCATGCCGAGTGCTCGCGCGGTGGTCACCGGGTCAGTGACTTCACGCGGATCAGCGAAAATCGTCCGGGTCGGAATCGGGATTGCCAGCTCTGCGCCGTCGCGATCGTAAATGGCACCGCGTTCGGCGGGGATCACGTTCGACTTCGTGCGTTGGTTCACACTCATCTCGCGATAGCCACCGGCCTTCCAGGTCTGCAGCACAACCACCCGCAGATACACCAGGCTCAGCACCCCCAAGATGACTACGAACATCACCGAGATGCGTTTGCGCATGTCGCCGGCGTTCACGTTGTCGGTCATCTTGGTAACGCCATAGCTCGATACGGCACTGATCAGATCGCCGACCCCAACCGTGCGGCGCTGCTCGCTGGTCATTCGCGGGCGGCGAATTGGCGCGGTATCGCTCATGGCTGCTCCACCTCAACTGGTCGCATCTGAGCAACCGCACCTGCCGATGCCACGCCTGGAGCAGGGTCAGCAAAGAGCGGGTTCATCTTTGCCGTGCTAATCATCACTTGCGCCACCACATCAGCCGGCACTTCTTTAAATTTTGTACTCAAGCCTTGATACATGCCCAGCATCACTGCTTGTTCGCGCAGGCGACTCGGCGAGAGTAACTCTGCTCGTTCTTGTCGCAGGTTGTTGTAATGCGCTTCGGCCATGCGTAAGTCTTTGGTCAGAGCATCAAGGCGAAGCTGCTGTTCGGCAATCGTGGCCTGAAAAATGACGACAGCAATAATGAACGCCGAAATTGCTGTGACCACGAGCGTGGCACGCGTGGCACGCGAAACAGCGCGACGTCGTGGTGCTGGTTGTGGCACCAACCGCAAATGCGAATCGGTACCGCGCTTGGGTCGCGGTGCCGGAGCATTGCTTGACGCGGGCAAGTCTTGACCCACTCGGGTGTGGCGACGCGCCCGAGCGCGCGCCGTTGCCGACGCTGTCATGCAGCCACCTCGCAACGTTCCATTACGCGCAAACGCGCCGACGATGCGCGCGGGTTACGCGCTTGCTCTTCGGCGCTCGGTTGTTTCGCCACCCGCACTTTTTGCCACGCACGGGGGGCCGTGCGCGACGGATGAGCAAATGGGGTGGCGATGTTGGGGCGCGTTGGGTCAGTTTCGGCGTCGCGCATGACCTGTTTGACGATGCGATCTTCTCCGCTGTGATACGACAACACAGCAACGCGACCACCGGGCACGATCAACGACATCACGTCGTGTAGCGCGTTGGGCAAAATTTCCAGCTCAGTATTGACCTCGATGCGAATCGCCTGAAACGTGCGCTTTGCCGGGTGGCCACCCGTGCGACGAGTTGCAGCAGGTATGGCTGTGGTTACCACTGCGGCCAGTTGGGTGGTCGTAGCGATTGGGCGGGCTGCAACGATGGCTTGGGCGATGCGCTTGGCGAATCGTTCATCGGCATTACGCCGCAAAATATCGGTGATGGTGTCGGCGGAGTATTCGTTCACCACATGCCAGGCCGATACCCCTTCGGTTCGATCCATTCGCATATCGAGGGGGGCCTCGTTGCGGTACGAAAAACCACGCTCGGCTAGGTCGAGTTGGGGCGATGACACGCCCAGATCAAACAGAGCACCCGACAATTGATGGATACCCAAACCGCGCAGCGCGTCAGTAGCGGCATCGAATCGAGCATGAACGGCACTGAAGCGGGCCGCGTCGGTGGCGGCGAGCGTTGCTTTGGCGTTGTTCGCGTGCTGAATTGCCATCATGTCTCGATCGATTCCCACCACCTGCAGACCTTGATGTCGACCAAGAATCGCCATTGCGTGTCCGGCCATCCCGAGCGTTGCGTCAAGCAACACTCCGTGGGGAATGGATCCAAACAGTTCGACGATTTCGGCGAGCATCACTGGTTCGTGAGTCCCGCTCATCAGCAGCCTCCCGGCCAACATATGCCTCCGGGATTTCTCCCCGGATAGCGAAGACGGCAGCGGGCGGAGTTGGGGCTGTCCATCTTTGCTAACCGGGAGACTGCTGATGAGCGAAACTTCAACGCGACCAATGGTCAAGTCGAAGCGTTCCTCGGTACTCCTTTCGTTCGTTGTGTTGAATCATGAAGCGCCACCCGCCATCTGGGCGGTGCCGGCTTCGCTCACGCGTTGGTGACGCGTTGGATCCCAAATTTCACAGCGGTCAAACGAACCGCTGATCACGACTTTGGAATCCAGCGTGAGCCCGGCATACGCCCGCAATTTTTCGTCGATGTTGATGCGACCTTGGGCGTCAATCGTGACTTCCACTGCACTGGCAGCCAGTGCACGCTGCTGAGTGCGATCTACTTCGCCCCGGCGAACTTTTTCCATCATGTCGCTGGCCACTTGCTCGAATGCTTCGGCAGTGAGAATGTCGACACATTTGTCAGCGCCCAACGCGAGATAACAACGTGGTTCAAGTCGCGGGCGAAACGCGGCGGGTAATGCGACGCGACCTTTCGGGTCGAGTTGTCGTTCGTGTACACCTACGAACATGTCGCGTTACTCCCTCTCATCCGATTGCTCGGATCCCGTGGTGGGTTTCCCACCGACCCGCACCCTATCCCCCACTTCTCCCCACTGTCAACCACCCTGCCCCACACAGCCCATACGGGACCCATCTGGGACCCACCCGGCACCCAACTCGACCCGCCTTGACCCCTGCCCGACTCTCGGGTGCTGTGCCTCCTAACCTCACCCGGGGTTACGGGGCTCAGGTCACGGGGCTGGGCTCACGGCGTCGGTATCGTCGCGGGAGTGCAGATGCACCCCCATGCCCTGATTCC
>JANQZQ010000024.1 GCA_030728545.1 Ilumatobacteraceae bacterium | reverse complement strand
GAATCATCGCGCCGTTTGTAGACTGACCGAGCCGTAGCTTCGGGCTGTGGCGCAGCTTGGTTAGCGCGCTTGTCTGGGGGACAAGAGGTCGGGAGTTCAAATCTCCCCAGCCCGACAATGTGTGGACGTTTTGTAGCCACCACCGCCCCGCAGCAGTTGGCGCTGCTGTTTGACGCCCAGGTCGGTGACGCTCCATCAACGGAGTTTGTCGCCAACTACAACGTGGCACCAACCACGCAGGTGACCACGCTTGTTGCCGAGCAGAAACTTTCAGTCAGCGCGAAAGATACGCAAGTAGATACACAATTACATTTGCCATCAAATGTGACGCGTGTGTTGCGTCGTGCCCATTGGGGGTTGTTGCCGTCGTGGTCCAAAGATCGCAGTCGTGCCGCCAGCATGATCAATGCGCGCAGCGAATCGCTCACCGAAAAGCCGTCGTTTCGCCCGCTGCTGGCTGCTCATCGGTGTGCAGTGCTTGTCGATGGGTACTACGAGTGGCGTACGGTCGGCGTTGACACCTCGGTGAAACAACCCAAGCAGCCATATTTCATCCGTTCACCAGACTCCGCACCGCTGGCCATTGCCGGCCTCTGGACCACCTGGCAAGACCCGCTGCGCAATCACACCGAAGTGCGCAGTTGCAGTCTGATTACCATTGCACCCAACGACCAACTGGCCGAGATTCATGATCGCATGCCGTGCATTCTTGATGGCGATGCACTCGACGAATGGCTGGCTAGCCCCGAGGCCCCACTGCACGTGTTGCAGACTGCCGATAACGATCGCCTGGTGGCAGTCACCGTGGCGACTGCGGTCAACAATGTGCGCAACAAGGGCGCCGAACTCATTGTGCCTACCACCACCACGCTCTTTTAATTGGTATTGCCGCCTGGCTACAGCGCGCCAGACACGCCGTCGGCGCGTAGTTGGGCCGCTAACCGGGCGGCCGCATCAGCCAAGCGTTCGGCTGACACGCCTTGTTCTTGGCGAGAAAAATCCAGATCGGCAATGGCGTTTGCGGGCACACAATGCAAATGGCAGTGATTTACTTCGAACCCAGCGATGAGTAGCCCGACACGATCGGTGCCAAACGCCACCCGTTGGGCCAAGCCCACACGCCGAGCGACCTCAAAAAGATGCCCGTTGAGTGCTGCGGGCATGTCAATCCATTGGTCGATCGGTGTGCGTGGCACCACCAATGCATGGCCTGTGGTGATGGGACTGATGGTCATGAAGACCACGCACTGGTCGTCGCGCAGGGCGAAGTGTCCAGGCAGTTCGCCTTCGATGATTCGGGTGAACAACGACGTCATGATGCCGACGATAGTTCATCGTTACGCGTCAGCGAACTAGCCTTCGCCTCGATGGGTCGCAATCTTGCAACGTGGCCCAACCTGGTCACCCTGTTGCGCTTGTTTTGTTTGCCGTTGTTTTTGTGGCTGCTTTTTTGGCGCGACAATCGCGAGGCGGCTGCCTATCTGCTCGGGGTACTCGGCACCACCGATTGGATCGACGGCTGGTTGGCACGGCGTTTGGACCAACGCAGTGAATTCGGGGCGGTCTTTGACCCCGCAGTCGATCGTCTACTGCTCATTGTTGGGGTGGGAGCCATCGTGCTCGATGGGTCGGTGCCGGCCTGGTTCGGGTGGTCGGTGGTGTTGCGGGAAGTATTCGTGGGTGCGATGATGCTGGGCGGCACGGCCCTGGGCATGCAGCGCTTTGCGGTCAACCAATGGGGCAAGAACTACACCTTTGCGTTGATGGTGGCGTTTCCGCTCATGTTGCTTGGTAGTAGCGATGCAGGGTGGGCGTTGGGTGCCCGCAATGCCGGATGGGCAATCGGTTTGCCGGGCTTGGTGCTGTGTTACGCGACTGCGGTGCTCTACGTGCCACTGGTGTGGCGTGGTGTGCGCACGGCGCGTGCAACTTCTGCGGCCTAGAAACAGGTCTCAACCTGAGGCTACGGTTGAGGCCATGGCTGTCCCCGTTGAACTCCGCTACACCGCTCAGCACGAATGGGTGCTCATCACCGGCATGGTGGCGCGCATCGGCATTACTGACTACGCCCAGGACGCATTGGGTGACGTGGTGTTCGTCGGTGTTCCCACATTGGGTGGCAAAGTGGTGGCCGACCAGTCGTTCACCGAAGTAGAGAGCACCAAGAGTGTTTCTGACATTTACGCCCCTGTTTCGGGCACAGTAACTGCCGTCAACGAGGCGCTAGCGAGTCAACCAGAGTTGTTGAACTCTGATCCATATGGCGCAGGTTGGATTTGTGAAATCACCATTGAGGGCGAAGTGCCAGGCTTGCTGAGCGCGTCAGACTACGAAGCTCTCCTGGCGGGTTAACGATGGAATACGTTTTTTGCAACCAGTGCGGTCATCGCAATCCGCCATCCTCAACGTTTTGTTCTGCTTGTGGGGCTGTGGTCGACACGCCGAGTCTGCGCACGAGTGTGCTGCCCAAAACTGACCCGTTGCTTGATGCCGTGGGTGATGACGACAATGCCGTCGTTCACGGCGGTGAAGTTGCACCAGGTGAAGTAATGCTCGTGGTTCGCCAAGGGGCCGAAATCGGCACCCGATACAGCCTGAGTGGCCATCAAGTCAGCGCTGGGCGAGTGCCCGATAACGACATCGCACTCGACGACTTCACCGTGTCGCGCCAGCATGCGATTTTTGTGCAACAAGGCGGTGCCTGGTTAGTGCGCGACCTTGGCTCGCTGAACGGCACCTATGTAAACAGCCAGCGGGTCGAAGAGGCAGCACTCAATCATGGCGACGAAATTCAAATCGGTCGGTTTCGCCTAGTTGCATTTTTCGGATAGCTCTGGTGACTGAACAGTTTTTGTCCATCGGTGAGGTGCTCGCGTTGCTTGCCGAAGAGTTTCCGGATGTCACCATTTCCAAAATCCGGTTCTTGGAGAGTCAGGGCTTAATCACCCCCGAGCGAACCGCTTCGGGGTATCGCAAGTTCACCAAACCAGAAGTCGATCGTCTGCGGTTCATCTTGCGTGAGCAAAAAGATAACTTCTTGCCACTGCGCGTCATTCGCGATCGTCTCGAGGGTGAAACCAGCGACGGGTTTCTGCGGCCACAAGACGTAACTGACCCGAGCATGCCGCGTGGAATCCAACTGCCATCGCCAGGTCATCCGACCAATCGCCAGGGCGCTGCTGCGCCGGGGTCGGGCGCGGGTGTTGACAACAGCCGCAAGCCGTTGGCGCCAAAGCGTCGCGAGCGACTGTCGCGCAATGATGTGTTGGATGCCACTGGTGTGAGCACCGAGATGTTGGCGGTGTTGGAAAAGATGAAGTTGGTGCGCCCGCGCATGATGGGAGTTGACCCGTATTTTGACGAAACTGATCGCGACATCGTGCATTTGGCCGGACGGCTAGCAGCGCTCGGCATTGACCCGCGTTTGTTGATGACCTGGCGGCTTTCAGCCGAGCGTGAGGCTGATGTCTTTGAGCCACTGGTGCGTTCAGCGCTCTCGGCACGCGGGGTGAACGCGCTTGGCGACTCGTCAAGTGAAGCGATGAAGTTGCTCGATGATCTCATCGCCCTTGGGGAAGAGTTGCGCACAGCGTTGCTACGCAATGTGACCAAGGGCTTGCGACCCGAAGGGTAGGCCGTTGCTACGCTTGCGCCATGAGTGCTGGCGACTGCGTAGACCTCGAACTTGTCGGAGTTCGCATCGAGACTCCGGCCAATGTGCCGTTGATGCAGTTACGAGAAAACGATGGCGATCGGCGGTTGCTCAGTATCTATATCGGAGCTTCTGAGTACATGGCGATTGAACACGCGCTGGAAGGTCGTGTTCCGCCCCGACCGTTGACGCACGACTTGTTGGTCAATGTGTTTGAAGAGCTCGGCGCTCACTTGCGGCGGGTCGTCATCACCGAGATGCGCGAGCACACGTATTTTGCCGAGATTCAGTTGCTGCACCAGGGCCAAACCCACACCATTTCGTGCCGGCCTTCGGACGCCATCGCTTTGGCGGTGCGTGCCGACATCCCGATTGCCGCCCATCGCGTGCTGTTGGACGAAGTGGGCGTTATCGCCACCGAGAGTGGGGATGATTCTGAGGAAATCATTGGGGAGTTTCGGGATTTCATCGACACCATCAATCCTGAGGACTTCGACGAAAAGTAGGTAGCCCCACAGTTGGCGCGCAGGGGGTCTTGCCCGTAGCGTTGCCATTCCTATGGGGGCAGCGCGGGTGAACCAGTTCGATTCATTGCGCACGTACAGCGGCAAGCAGGCCGCCGACATTGTCAACATCACGTATCGCCAACTTGATTATTGGGCGCGCACCAATTTGGTTCGGCCGTCAGCCACCGATGCAGCAGGCAGTGGCACCCGTCGTGAGTACGTGTATCGAGATTTGCTTGAGCTGAAAGTAATCAAGAATCTGCTTGATGCCGGGATCAAGCTCGAGTCAGTGCGGGCAGTGTTCGATTATTTGCGTCGCCATGTGACCACCGATGTTGCTTCGGCGCACGTGGTGATTAGTGGCAAGAGTGTGGTGTTATGCGATGGCGATCACCTGATCGACGCAGTACGCAACGGACAAGGTGTGTTGAACGTGTTGCCGCTGGCAAATGTGAAGCAGGAACTTGATGCCCGCATCATTGAACTGAAGCGCAGCGAACAACGTGCAGCAGCAACCACTGGTTCTGTCGCCGCACCGTTGCGCCGCGCCGCACGGTAACGCCGTGACGGGCAACCGTCTTTCGCCGCTTGACGCTTTGCACCGTGAGCTCGGCGCCAAAATGGTTCCCTTCGGCGGGTGGGAAATGCCATTGTCTTATGCCGCAGGAACCATCGCTGAGCACATGGCGTGTCGCACTGATGCCGCGATGTTTGACGTGTCGCATCTGGGCACCGTGCGAGTATCCGGCGCTGATGCATTCGATCTGTTGCAGCGTGAACTGACGAACGACCTTCGCAAGATTGCGCCTGGTCGCGCGCAGTACACGCACTCGTGCAACGAGCAAGGCGGAGTGAGTGACGACATCATCGTGTGGTGGCTGGGTCCTGACATCTTCGACGTGATGCCGAATGCATCCAACACTGACCGCGTGCGCGCCATCATCGGTGGCGACGACACCACCAGCACTCGCGCAATCTTGGCGGTGCAGGGCCCACATGCCCGCGAACGCGTTGCGACGTTGTCGCCAGAAGCCGCAAGTGTGAAACGATTTCGTGTAGCCACGGTCAACTTGTTGGGGGCGGAGTGTGTTGTGGCCGGAACTGGATACACCGGAGAAGACGGCTTAGAAATTGCTGTCCCTGCGCACCATGCCAAGCAGGTAGCGACTGCCTTGCTGCAGGCTGGTGTTGCCATCGCAGGTCTGGGGGCGCGTGACACCTTGCGACTTGAAGCGGGCTTGCCACTGCATGGGCACGAACTATCGCCTGACATCACGACGTTGGAAGCAGATCTGGGTTGGGTAGTCGGTTGGGAGAAGCCTGACTTTCGCGGCAAAGCGGCCCTCGTGGCGCAGCGTGAAGCGGGCGTGAATCGCTTGCTGTGCGGTATTCGCACCGATTCGCGACGCCCACCGCGCGATGGGTCGCGAATCTTGGTTGACGGGGTCGATGTTGGCGTTGTTACGAGTGGAAACTTCTCACCCGTGCTTGGGGTGGGAATCGCGCTTGGGTTGGTTACACCCGTTGCGACTCAGCTGGGTCAGGTGGTGGAGATTGTGGTGCGCGACGCGAAGTTGTCGGGCACGGTGGTGGCAACGCCGTTCACGAAGCAGGCGTAGTAGGCGCACCAGTAGGTGACGCAGCACCAGACGCAGTAGTAGGTGCAGCCGTGTCGGGTTTCGCCGTCAGGTTGGCTACGGCCTTGCCGGCCAGCGACGGCAAAAAGTTGATGAGCGATCCTGCTTGGTCGGCCATTCCGGCAATGCGGCGGATGGGGTCTTCCACGTCATCAAGCAGGCGATTCACGCGGGCTGCCGCCTGATTGAGGTTGTCCATCGTGGCACCAACGTTTTCGAGTGCCACAATCAGCGCTTCGACCGTGCGGCGGCCTTGATCGGCAAGTTTGACGCCTTCACCGACGGGGTCGACATTGCGCAGCAGCGCCAGAACATCACTGATGATCTTCTGAATATCAAGTGCTGGAGGGGTAGTGGACACGATTCAACCGTAGCCGTTGGGCTGCAATCAGATTTCGGTGCTGGCCAGCGCCTCGAGTGGTTCACACGAGCAAACGAGGTTGCGGTCGCCATGGGCGGCGTCGATGCGCGAAACCGGCGGGAAGTAACCGCGGCCGTGCAATGATGCGAGCGGATACAGCGCCAACGAACGGTCGTACGGCCGCTTCCATTCGCCGGCCACGTCTTGCACGGTGTGCGGTGCGTGACGCAGTGGTGAATCTTCGACCGACCATTCACCGGCTGCGACTCGATTGATTTCACCGCGAATGGCGATCATCGCATCACAGAAGCGGTCCAGCTCGGCGCGCGATTCGCTTTCGGTGGGTTCGACCATCAGTGTGCCGCCGACTGGAAAGCTCATCGTTGGTGCATGGAACCCATAGTCCATCAGTCGTTTGGCCACGTCATCAACTGACACACCTGTTTGTTTGGTGATGTCACGCAGATCCAAGATGCATTCGTGAGCAATCAAGTTATTGGCGCCGTTGTACAACGTGGGGAAGTGGTCGCGCAAGCGCCACGACACATAGTTGGCACTCACGATTGCTTGCTCGGTGGCACGCCGCAAACCTTCCGGGCCCATGAGTCGCACATACACCCAGGAGATGGGCAAGATGCCGGCTGACCCGAATGGCGCACCAGATACCGGCCCGACTACTTGGGGTTCGGTGCTCAATGGGTTGCCCGGCAAGAAAGCTGCCAAGTGGGCGCGCACGCCGACTGGGCCAACGCCGGGCCCGCCTCCGCCGTGCGGAATACAGAACGTCTTGTGCAAGTTGAGGTGGCTTACGTCGGCACCGAAATGCCCAGGCTTGGCGACGCCAACGAGCGCGTTGAGGTTGGCGCCGTCGACATAGACCTGGCCGCCGTGGGCGTGCACCGTTTCACAAATCGCAGTGACTGATTCTTCGAACACACCATGAGTTGATGGATAAGTGATCATGAGTGCAGCAAGTCGATTGCCGGCCTTTTCACATTTGGCAGTGAGGTCGGCAAGATCCACGTTGCCCTGGGCATCGCACGACAACGCGACTACATCCATGCCGGCCATTACTGCGCTGGCGGCGTTGGTGCCGTGCGCACTGGCAGGGATAAGACAAATCGTGCGTTGAGTGTCACCACGGCTGGTGTGGTAGGCGCGAATCGCCAGCAAGCCGGCAAACTCGCCCTGGCTGCCAGCATTGGGTTGCAGGCTCACAGCGTCGTAACCCGTTACCTCACACATCATTTGTTCGAGCTCGGTAATGAGTTGGCGGTATCCAGCGGTGTCGGCGGCGGGCGCGTGCGGATGGATGTTGGCAAATTCGGGCCAAGTCACCGGAATCATTTCGGTGGTGGCGTTGAGCTTCATCGTGCACGACCCCAGCGGGATCATCGTGCGATCAAGAGCCAGATCTTTGTCGGCCAAGCGGCGCAGGTAACGCAGCATTTCGGTTTCGGTGCGATAGCGGCGGAATACGGCTTGGCCGAGGAAATCGTCGGAGCGAAGCTGTTCGTCGGCAATGGCAAGTCGCAATGCACGCTCTTCGATCTGCTCGACAGAGACGGTGACCCCAAAACTGGCTAGCACGTCAACAACGAGAGAGGCGTCTGACGTTTCGTCGTAGCTCACACCCACAGTGCGGGCATCGAAGTGGCGCATCACAATGTTGTGTGACAGGGCAAGCGCATGTATCGCTTGCGAATCCACATTGCTAACGGTCAAGGTGTCGAATCGTGAACCATCATCGATGGTGCCGACGTTGTGCTCGCGCAACACCGAGATGGTGGCGTGGGTGAGGGCGCTGATGCGTCGAGCAATGGCTTGCAAGCCATCACGGCCATGCCATGCCGCATAGAAGCCAGCGATGTTGGCCAACAGCGCCTGGGCTGTGCAGATGTTTGACGTGGCCTTTTCGCGACGAATGTGTTGTTCGCGGGTTTGCAGCGCCAGACGCAATGCAGGTCGGCCAGCAGTGTCGGTGCTGACACCCACGAGACGCCCTGGCAGCGAGCGGGCGAAGGTGTCGCTGGCGGCGAGAAACGCTGCGTGTGGCCCGCCGAATCCCATGGGCACACCGAGTCGTTGGGCGCTGCCCACCGCAATATCAAACCCAAGTGCACCCGGGGTGGTGAGCAATGTGGAAGCAAGCGGGTCAGTCACGCACACCGCAACGGCGTTGCGCTGATGGGCTGCGTGAATCACGGCGGTGACTTCGGCATCGCTGGCAATGATTCCTCGCGATGAAGGCCGCGACACGACGACACAAAATGCGTCAATGGTGGCGAGTTCATGTAATGGCACCACTGCGACTTCGACGCCAACTGGTTCGCAACGAGCGCGCAGCACGGCGATGTGTTGGGGATGCGTGTCGTCATGCAAAGCGACGATGTTTGATTCGCTCTTGGCGGTGCGCCGCGCCATGGTGACTGCTTCGGCAATGGCCGTTGACTCGTCAAGTAGCGATGCATTGGCGATGTCCAACCCGGTGAGCTCGCTGATCAGTGTTTGATAATTCAGCAGGGCTTCAAGTCGTCCTTGGCTGATCTCGGGTTGATACGGGGTGTAGGCGGTGTACCACGCTGGGTTTTCCAGCACGTTGCGCAAGATGACCGGAGGCGTGATGGTGGGGTAGTAACCCGCACCGATAACACAACGACGTACGTGGTTGCGAGCTGCAATCTCGCGTAATTGTTGCAGTACGACGGCTTCGCTTACTGCTGGGGCCAACGCCAGCGGTTCGGTTTGCAATATCTCGGTGGGCACGACTGCCGCAACGAGAGCGCTATTGGATTCGTAGCCAAGTAGACGGGCGATGTCTGAGCGCTCGGTTGCGTCTGGGCCGATGTGGCGGGATTCAAAGTTCATGAGTCCTTCGATGCCGACGTGGATGGTGCCAACGCAGTGCTGCGCTTGCACCCCCGCTGTCTTTGGCACCTGAGAGCTTCAGCGGCGAGCCGCTTTTCCCCGTCGGTGGAGGAGATGTCGGTCTCCTCGCTTTCCAGCGTTGCCCATCATTTCGGTTCAGGTACCTGAGAGGTTCCGGGGTGGTTGCTCCTTCGGTGTGATGGCGCACTGGCAATGCGCTTCACTCTCCCGAGATGACGATGGCATTCGTCAGCGTAGTTGAGCTGCCGCCAATGACCGTGACTATCGGGGTGCCTACTATGGCAGATATGCCCAACGCCACATCGCCCACCAGCCCTATGAGCTCAGTCGCCCTCACCGACGAGATCAGCCCGTTTTTTTCCGACCTGGGCAGCAAATACATGCTCGACCCGGCCACCGCTGAGATCGGTAAGGCAGCCGGCTATTCAGACGGGTTTTCGTTTTATTTCGCTGGCCGTGGCGGAGTGCTCGGCGATGTTGATGCTGATGTCATTTACTCAGCGTTTGTGTTTTTCGACCAGCCCCTGGTGCGCAAGATGTGGGAGCGCGGCGTCGCCGTCGAAGGTGCCCGCAAGGCAGGCTCGCGCTATGTCGGAGCAGCAGACGCCTGGGGCATCGCCCACATTTCTGGTTTTGCTGGGGCCGCTCGGTTCAATGCGCTCGCCGAACAAGTAGTGGCGTCGGTGGATGCCGGTGGCTTGTCGCTGTTTGCAGGTCTGCGTGCCGAGCCGTTGCCGGCCAACCCGCATGCCCGCACGTACCGTCTGGTGACCTACCTACGTGAGCTGCGCGGCTGTTTGCATATCAACGCAGTAGTAGCCGAAGGTTTGACTGGCCTTCAAGCAGTGCTGACCGGTGAGAACGGAAATTTCTTTGCCAAGATTCATGGCTACCAAGAGCCGTATCCCGACGTGGCACACCTTGCGCCAGCCCGCGCCCGCGCCGAAGCCACAACAGCCAAATTGATGAGCAACATCTACGAACAATCATTGACACCCGCCGAGCGCGGTGAATTTGCTGCACTCGTGGCAGAACTGAAAGCAGCCGTCGTCTAAACGCAACGGTTGGTAATCGAGCCAACACCGTCAATAGTTGATACCAACACATCACCTGATGTCAAAAAGCGTGGTGGAGTGCGCGCGCCGCCGACGCCGCTCGGTGTGCCGGTGAAGATGGCGTCGCCGGGGCAAAGCTCAACGATGCTCGACAGGTAAGCAACGAGTTGTGGAATCGAAAAAATTAAGTCGCTGCTGTTGGACTGTTGCACCACCTCGCCGTTGAGTGTGCAGGTCAGCGCGAGCGCATCACGGTTAGACACAGTTGTCGCGTCAACTAGCCACGGGCCGAACGGTGCGTATCCCCGTCGGCTTTTGCCCAGGTTGAACTGCGGTGGTTGGGTGGCGCGCTGCAACACACGGTCACTGATGTCTTGGCCAACGCAGAGCCCGGCTACAGCGTCCCACGCAGCTGACTCGGCGATGTTGCGACCGCCCGAACCGATGACCACGACGAGTTCAATTTCCCAATCGGTGGTCGACACTTCGATGGGGATGTCGCCAAATGGCTTGTTGACGGCTGAGGCAAATTTGGTGAACGTCAGTGGCGTGTCGGGAATCGGTGCGCCAGTCTCGACTGCGTGTTCTCGGTAGTTCAAGCCAATGCCAAAAATCTGTCGCGGAAGTGGTGACGGCGCATCAAGATCGGCAGCAGCAAACGGCACGCCGCCATGCACAGTTGCCGCAAGCTTGCGCACCTGCGCCCAGCGTTCGAACAACTGCATCGGGTCGTGGGGTAGCGCGCCGCTGCTGGCGCGTTCGATATCAATTGCCAGGTTCTCAGGGGTAATGAAGGCTGCTCGACCTTGCAGGTTGGCCACTCGCATTGGTCGTTATGTTACTCAAATTCGTGTTACTGAAGTTTGCGCGAACAGAACAGGCTCAGCTGGGCCGCCTCGTACGCGGCCACGGGCCGAGATCATTGATGGTGGCGACTGTGCTGGCGATGGATTCTGGCGGCACAGGATGACTAATGAGGTAACCCTGCGCTTTGGCGCAGCGCATCTCGCCAAGCACTTGCAGCTGGCGAACACTTTCTACGCCCTCGGCCACGATGTCGAGACCCATCGACTCGCACATGGCGATAATCGTGCGCACGAGTGAGCGAGCGTCAGCGTTGTCGGCCACACCGCTGATGAACGAGCGGTCGATTTTCAAACAATGAATCGGAAACTTCTGCAGCAACGAAAGTGATGAGTATCCCGTGCCGAAGTCATCAATGGCTACGCGCACACCAAGGTCGCACAATTTGGTGAGTGCATCGAGGGCCTGGTCTGGTTGGGCAATCATGACGCCTTCGGTGACTTCGAGCCACAACTGACGAGCCGGAATGTGAGCGCGAGTGAGGGCTTCGCTCACGAGATTGACGAAGTTCGGGTCACTCAGTTGGCGCGGTGACACATTGACTGCCATCGTGGCGTCACGCGGGCATACGCCGCTGGCAATCCATTCACCGAGGTGAGTGAGTGCTTCCAAAAGAGCCCACGCACCAATCGGCACGATGGTGCCAGTTTCTTCGGCAATCGGAATGAACTCAGCCGGTGAGATTGAAGACCCGTCGTCGCGATCCCAACGCATGAGTGCTTCGAACCCGACAACTTCGCCAAGACCCACATCGATGATTGGTTGGTGAACGAGCCGCAATTCGCGGCGCTCCAGCGCGCGGTACAGGGCTGTTTCGACAGCAAGCCGTTGGGTGACGCTGGCCAACATGGATTCGTCGAAGATGGCCACACAGTTGCGCCCTGACTCTTTGGCGCGGTACATGGCCGTGTCGGCGTGGCGCAGTAAGTCATCGGCGCTATTGGTGACTGACGGGCGATAAGTCGATACTCCGATACTCGCTGACACGAACACATCACCTTGACGAAGGGCCAACGGCTCATGAAACGACTCGAGCACACGATCGGCGAGCACCATGGATTCGTTCGGGCCATTGGTCTGTGGGTCGAGCACTACGAATTCGTCACCAGCGATGCGACCAACAACGCAATGGGTCGGCAAGATGAGCCGCAGCCGTGTGGCCACTGCAATGAGCACGTCGTCGCCGGCTGCATGCCCGAGGCTGTCGTTGATGTTCTTGAATCGATCGACGTCAATGAACAGCACGGTTGGTTGGCGGTTGTCGCGCCATGCCGTGCGCAGAGCGGTATCGACGTGCTCCAACATCAGGCTGCGATTGGCCAAGCCGGTGAGTGCGTCGGTTTGCGCACTTTCGATGAGTTTGGATTGCAGTTGGGCGTTGGCGCGCACCGCAATGACCACGCGCAGCAGCACAACACCCGACAAGAACAGCACCGACACGGTGCGCACGATTCGATCGCGAGTGTCTTGGGCATCGGTTAAGGCGAATACGGCAATCGGCACGACCAACCCGGAGATGACCACAACCAGACGCCCAGCCATCGGGCGAGCCGCGTGATACGAACCTTGGGCGGTGAGGTTTCGGATGCCGGGGTGCAGCAGAGTGGCACAGGCGGCGAACAATGCCATCACGTACGGAGCGTTGCGTACCGCGAGCGACGTGGTGATGACTTCGGCTTCGTGCAGTGCCCATAAGACGTCGCCGATCAACGACGACAAAATCGCACTGCTCGCCAACCACACCACGGTGCTGTTGTCAGAATCACCGAGCAGCAGGGTTACCAACAAAAACAGCACCACTGCCGACAGTGAAAATGTGAGGCCGCGCACACCGGCCACGAACGGCTCGTTGCTTACCGTGTCGAACAACGGTCGCAACACAACAATCCACACCACCAACCAGGCACCGAGCGAAAGAATGGATGCGTCGGCCAGAATGCCGAGCGGTTCGCGGCCGATGCGACGTTGGGCGACCAGCAGCAAACCCAGCACCAGCGTGATTTGCACCACGAAGAAAGCCACTTCGGCCACGAGATGCTCGACTGCGCCAAGCGAAGCAGCAGAAAGAAGTTGTCCGATGATGATTGCTGCAATGATGACGAAAAAGCCAGAGAGAATTCGACGATCAAGCTGGTGACGAGTTGCCGAAATGACCGTCGACACGACGATGGCCAAGAGCGCCAGACCGTACACAACTGAGCCGATGTTCGTCGCACCACCCAGCACGTGCACAACTGAACCGACGATGCCGGCGCCAAGACATGACCACGCTGCGCGCTCCAAGGTGCGCCCAGTCATGCGAACACCACTGCCATAACGGTAGTAAATCCACCAGCTGGGCGGCGTGATTCGCTAGTTTGTGAGTGGGCGGAGGTCCACGACCTCGGGTGCTGTTGGCACCTTTTTGGAGACCCAATGTTTATTACTCGGCACACGCGTCTTGGTGACGTCGATTTGCGTAATCGCTTGTGGGATTTCTATCGCCGGGCGCATGCGGCCAACCCCGTGTCGCCGTTTAGCGAAGTGGTGAACCGACATGAGTTTGACGACGCCCTGTTGAACTCGACCAATCGTGTGTGGGTGGTGTGGGAGGACAATCGCCCAGTGGTGATGACACTTATCGCCACGGATATCTCCACCACGCGCTGGCTGAACGCTGAGTATTTTCGCCGTCACCACACCGAGCGGATGCGCAAAGGCCTCGTGCACTATGTGATGTGGGTCGTGGTTGACGATTCAGTGGCCGTGCGTGGTGCAAATATTTCGTTGGCCAAAGAAGCCCTCGCTGCTGAAGCACGCGATGGTGCACTGCTGGTGTTCGACCTGCCCGAAACGAAACAGGGCAGCGACACGGGTGGGGCTGCTGAACTGATGCTGCGGATGGGCCAGATGGTGGGTGAGGTTTCGTTGTTGCCGCTGGCCACCCAGCGATATTTTGCCCTTGATTTCTCTGCTGCTCACGCGCCAGACCAGACACAGGTCTCAGACAACACAGCCGCAGATAACATGAAGGAGTCCATGGGCACCTCCGCGACGTGATCGCTTCATGAGTGTGTCTACCCCGAACAGCACGGTCATCGTGCCTGGCGCCCACTTGATGGCGGCGTTGCTCGGCGAACGCGACGAGTTGTTGCGTCATGTTGAGCAGGCATTTGCCCAGACCAAGATCCTGGTTCGTGGCAACGAAATCACCGCGGCTGGCCCCGAATCTGATCTGGTCGGTCGATTGTTTTTGGAGCTGTCAGAACTCTTGCAGCGAGGCGAATCGCTTGACCTCGTCATCTTGGGTCGGGTCATCGATATGGTGCGCAGTGATGTGAGCCCGAGCAGTGTGTTGACTGCCGACATCGTGCGAGTTGGCCAAAGTCGGCCGGTGCGCGCCAAAACTGCGGGTCAGCGCCGCTATGTGGATGCCATTGCCGAGCATGTGATTACGTTTGCCCTGGGGCCAGCGGGCACTGGAAAAAGTTGGCTTGCCGTAGCGATGGCGGTGCAGGCGCTTCAAAGTAAATCTGTACAACGCATCATCTTGACGCGCCCCGCAGTCGAAGCAGGGGAGCGGCTCGGGTTTCTGCCCGGCGATTTGATGGCCAAGATTGACCCGTATCTGCGTCCGTTGTTCGACGCCTTGCATGACATGGTTGGCGCCGACAACGCCCAGAAGTATCTCGAACGCGGTGTGGTGGAAGTTGCCCCGCTGGCCTTTATGCGCGGACGAACCCTGAACAACAGCTTCATCATTCTCGATGAAGCTCAAAATACGACTCCAGAACAAATGAAGATGTTCCTCACCCGCATCGGCTTCGGATCAAAAATAGTCGTCACCGGCGACACCACACAGGTGGACGTGCCCGACGGCCGCAGCGGTCTGGCCGGGCTCGAGCGCGTGCTCACCGGAATCGACGGGTTGACTTTCGTGCACCTGGAATACACCGATGTCGTGCGCCACAAAATCGTGGCAGACATTGTGGCTGCGTACGAAACGAATAGTGACAAAAGCGCAGCCCGTCTGCGTGGGGTAAAGCGGCGTGATTGAACGGCCGCGGTCCACTGCACCCCGAAGAGCTGGTGGCGACGGATACCTCGACGTTTTCGTTTCTGACGAACAAGTGGATGTGTCGGTGGATGGCGCGCGTTGGCAGCAATTGTCGCTGCGAATCCTTGAGGCCGAGGGTGTTCGCGGACAAGCAGAGATGGCACTGCTTTTTGTCACGCGTGAAGCAATCACTGAAATGAATCGCGTGCATATGGGTGTTGACGGCCCTACCGATGTGCTTGCGTTTCCGATCGACCTAGTGGATAACTCGCGCGCTACGGGGCCCACTGCTCACTCATCAACACCGATTGTGGCGCGGGTGGATGTTGGTGAACTTCCACTCTTGGTGGGTGACGTCGTTGTGTGTCCGATTGTTGCCAGCGAACAGGCGCCATCGCACGCCGGAACCTTGGATGACGAGTTGGCATTACTGGTGACGCATGGAATTCTGCACGTGCTTGGCTATGACCATGACACGCAAGTGAATGCCGACAAAATGCGGGCGCGCGAGCTCGCCTTGCTGGAAGCTCTACACTGGGGGGCGCCCGCTCCGGCCGCGTTTGCCCAGGGCTACTGACGCATGATTGCTGCTGCACCCACCACCATTGATATTTGGATTTTGGTTGCCGTCGGTGTGTTGCTCGTTGTCTTGACGTTGCTCTCGTTGGCCGAAATGTCGCTGTCACGAATCAGTCAGCAAAAAGCCGAGGCTTTGTTGGCCGACGGGCATAAACGTGGTGGTGTTCTGGTGCGTTTGGCTAGTGACCCCACACGCTGGGTGAACCCGTTGTTGTTGACCGTAAATATTTTGCAAACCCTGCAAGCGACTCTGACGGGTGTGGTGGCCAACCGTCTGTTTGGGGCTCCGGGTGTAGTGATTGGAGTCGCACTCAACGTGGTGTTGTTCTTTGTTTTGGCCGAGGCAGTGCCCAAGACGTATGCCGTGCTGTATTCGGTGCGCGGGGCTTCTGCCACTGCGCCTTTTGTTTCGGCGTTAGCTGCATTCTGGCCGTTGCGGGTGATCTCCAACCTCTTGATTCGCGTAACGAACTTGATGGTGAAGGGCCAAGGCCTGGATGCCGGGCCGTTCATCAGCGAAAACGAGTTCCTCGGCATCGTGCAAGCCGCAGCAGCAGACTCGGTAATCGAAGTTGAGGAGAAGGAACTCATCGAATCCGTAATTGAGTTTGGTGACACCGTGGTGCGTGAAATTATGCGACCTCGCCATGATGTCGTCACCGTTGTTGAAACCGTGACTGTTTCGGACGCGCTCACCGTGGCCATTGAGCACCGATTCAGTCGCATGCCCGTGATACGGGTGGATGACGACGACATCGACGACGTTGCAGGCACGGTGAATACCAAAGACTTGATGCGTGTCGAACGTGAGGGTAAGGGTGGCGAGTTGGTAAGCACATTGATGCGCGAAGCCCACGTGGTGCCCGAAGGCAAACCAGTGGCCGAATTAATGCGTGAAATGCAGCGCACGCGAAACCACCTGGCCATCGTTGCCGACGAATACGGCGCGTTTAGCGGCATCGTGTCGCTGGAAGATTGCTTGGAAGAGCTCGTCGGCGAGATTGTCGACGAACACGACGATGCCGACAGTCGCTTTCGGCAGCTGCCAGGCGGAGACATGTTGGTTGAAGGTGCGGTGGGTCTCGATGACGTGAACCAACGGCTAGGTATTTCGCTGAGCACCGCCGAGTACGACACCATCGGCGGATACGTTTTCGGCTTGATTGGTCGGATGCCGCGAATTGGTGATCGCGTTGATGCCGAGGGTTATCAGTTGCGAGTCGAAGAGCTTGACGGGCGTCGTGTCACTGTGGTGCGCTACGTGCCGAGGGCAGGCGGCAACCCGATCGCCAACTAGGGTTCCCGATATGGAACTTCGTTTGGATGGCAAGGTTGCGTTAGTTACTGGTGCGTCGCGGGGAATCGGCAAAGCAATAGCCACCCACTTCGCTGCAGCCGGAGCAAAAGTCATGATCTCGTCACGTAAACACGACGCACTTGTTGAAGCCCGTAAAGACATGGTCGGTGATGTTGAAGTGTTTGCTGCTAACGCCGGTGACGTTGACGCAGGTCGAGCTTGTGTGTCTGCAACCATCGAACGCTTCGGAGCACTCGACATCTTGGTGAATAATGCAGCGACCAACCCATACATGGGCCCCACCCTCGGGGTGGATGAGTCGCGATATGACAAGACGTTTCAGGTCAACCTGCGCGGCCCCTTGTTTTGGTGCAAAGCGGCCTGGGAAGGCCACCTGAAGGCGCATCCCGGGGTAATCATCAACATCGCATCAGTCGGTGGACTGCGTGCTGAAGGATTCTTGGGCGTCTACAACCTCACTAAGGCAGCACTTATTCACATGACGCGGCAACTGGCTGGTGAAATTGGGCCAACGCGCGTGGTGGGAATCGCGCCAGGTTTGGTGAAGACCGACTTCGCCTCGGTGCTGCTGGAAAACTACGGCGAGAAAATGGCCAGCCAACTGCCAACAGGTCGATTGGGTGAGCCGGAAGACATCGCCAACTTGGCGCTCTTTTTGGCATCGGATAAAGCCAGTTGGATCACTGGCGAAACTTATGTGATCGACGGCGGAGCAGGGGTGCGCTCGGGCGCCATGTAGGTGCGCGAATGGCGCAGCAATCGTGGCGCGCCAATCACGAGGATGATGCCGAGTGTGACACCCGAAACCAAGTAAGTGGCTCGGAGGCCAAAGTAAAACGCGATCTGTCCGCCGATGAGCGCGCCGAAAGCAGAAGTGCCTGTGCCGATGAATCGATAGACGCTGTTGACGCGTCCGAATAGTTCTGGAGGAATGAGGCGTTGGCGCAAACTCACCGTGATTACATTCCAAACGGTTCCGAACGTAGCCATGAGTACGCCGGCGATTACCACGGCCCAGACTCGTGGCAGCACCGCTGGGATAATTTCTAACGCTGCGAACATCGCATACGAAAACACAATCGCAACAGCCGGCCCAATGAGCCGTGCCAGCCGTGCACCAACGAGGCCGCCGACGATTGAGCCGATGGCAGTTGCGGCCAGCAGCAAGCCAAAACCGCGGGGGCCAAGACCCAGTTCGTCGCGCACATATTTTGCAAAGATGGATTGGGCAAACATGTGGCACATGTTCGCTGCCCCCAACATGAGAGCCAGCAATCGCAACAGTGGGTGGCGCCAGAGCCACGCCAAGCCCGTGCGCAAACTTTGTACGTAATTTTCCTCGGTGGGTGTTGCGACGAACGGATACTTGGGTCGAATTGAAGCGATCAAAAACGCCGCTATCACCAAAGCCACCGCCTGGACACCGAATGGTGCGGCTGCTGCGAGAACAAACAACCAGGTGCCCAACGGCAGACCCACGAAAGAGTTGGCAGCGACTTCGGCGGCGTACAGGCGCCCATTAGCTGTTTCAAGCTGATGTTCATCAACGATTGATGGTAAGAACGCTTGGGCGGACATGTCGTAGAACACTTCGCACACTGCAAGCGCTAGCACCACGCCGAAAAGCCACCAGATGGTCATGACGTCGAGGAGAATGGCGGTGGTTGCGGCTGCAAAAAGCAGGGCTCGCAGTGCGTTGGCCGTAGCCATGATGCGCCGTCGTTCGTGGCGGTCGATAAAAACTCCGACTGGAAGTGCCATAACGAACCACGGCAACATGGCAGCCACGCTGACCGAGCTGAGCAACCGTGGGTCGTCGGTGAGGGTGAGGGCCAACAACGGAGCCGCACCAGCGACGAGACCGTCACCGAGATTGGATGTTGTCGACGCAGCAAAGTGGCGCCAAAAAATTGCCGGGAGGCGGGGACCCGGCTCCTTGGTGCGTTTCATTGCGGAAGTTCTGCAGTAATAACTTTGCCCAATGCGGTGCGCGGGATGCTGTCGACGACCACTAATTCACGCGGCGCATAGTACGCGGCCAACGTTTCTTTTACGTGATGACGTAACGCTTCAAGTGTCGGAGCATTAGTGGGAGACACCGGTGCTACGTAGGCACACACAATCGAGCCCCATTCGGGGTCGGGTCGGCCGCGCACTGCGACGTCGCGCACGAGTGGATGTTCACGTAAACGCTGTTCCACCACATGCGGCCAGACTTTGTTGCCACCGGTGATGATGAGATCATCAGCGCGGCCCTGTACCCGCAGGCGGCCGTCCACCATTACTCCCACGTCACCGGTGTCTAGCCAGCCGTCTTGGAGGGGCAACGCGGTGTGACGGTAAGTGCGCGCCATGCTCGGGCTATGCAACAAAATGCGACCGGCGATGAGTTGCATAGCAACACCGTTGAGTGCGACGCCGTCATAGACCACGCCACCACCAGTTTCAGTGAGCCCATAGGTGCTGATGGCATTGCTTGGCAGCATTCCTGAACGCGCTCCGCCCACCAACACGGCTTGCCATGGTGCAAAGTCGTGACGCGCAAGATGAGTGGGCACCACAGCGGTGTGCGTAGCCCCGGCCGCGAGTGCAGCCTGCAGCGAGCCTTCGTCAACGTGGGCGGCAAAACTCAGTTGGGCACCAAAGTGCAACGCCCGATACAAGACGCCAAAACCACCGATGTGCGCAGGTGGCAGACAAAGCCACCAATGATCCGTTGCCGACAAGCCCAGCCGTTCACCGGTCATCTGAGCGTGTGCGGCCAGACCGGCGTGAGTGTGAACGACGCCTTTGGGTGCACCGGTAGAACCGCTCGTGGCAATGACGAGTGCGTCATCGGGCTGCAACGCAACGAAACGAGTTGCAGATGGTGAACTCGCATTTGTTTCGGTTGACAGCTGGTGGGTTCCGTGTTCGTCGACGAGTAAGTCGGCGCCCAACGCAACAGCGACTCGACGACGCGCCGCCGGTAGCAATCGCTGATCTAGCGCCAAGACCACATCGCCGTCGTGCCAGATTTGCTGCACGGCATTGCGAAAATGTGCTGACGCGGCGAAGTCAATGGCAATCAGCCTTGGCACATCGCCACGCTATGGCTTTTTCAGGCACCACGACGTTGGTGCACGGTGCCGACTAATCTGCGAAGCGATGACAACTCGCGCTGCTTGGGTGAGTGGGGCGCGGCCGCGAACCTTGCCCGCTGCAGTGGTGCCAGTGGCCGTCGGCATGGCGGTGGTGGCTGGTGAAACAGGCGTAGATGCGGGGCGAGTAGTGCTGCACGGCGGGTTCGCACTCGTCGTAAGCCTGGCGCTGCAAGTGGCAGTGAATTACGCCAACGACTACTCCGACGGGGTGCGTGGTACCGATGATCATCGACAAGGCCCAATGCGTCTGGTGGCGTCGGGCGCAGCCTCGGCGGCGGCGGTGAAACGAGCAGCAATGATCTCGTTTGCAGTCGCAGGAGTATTCGGTTTGGTGCTTGCTGCACGCACATCATGGTGGCTACTAGCTGTTGGCGTGGTGTGCATGGCAGCGGGTTGGACATATACCGGTGGGCCAAAGCCCTACGGGTATCTCGGTCTCGGCGAAGTGTTCGTCTTTGTGTTTTTTGGTTTGGTGGCCACAGCAGGAACAGTGTTCGTGATTATCGAGCAAGTCACCCGCTTGGCGCTGGTGTCGGGTGCAGTGGCTGGTTTTCTGGCAGTGGCGTTGTTGATGGTGAACAACATTCGAGATATTGACAACGACCGCACGAGCGGCAAAATCACGCTGGCCGTGCGGTTGGGCCCACGCCGAGCACGATCTGCGTATTCGTTGATGTTCGTTGCTGCCGCTGTGGCGATGGTGGTTGCAGCCTTCGACGAGCCGCTAGCGGCGCTTGGCTTGGTCGGGTTGCTGGCTGCGCTCCCGGCAATCTCCACCGTTCGTGCCGCGCGTTCAACACCCGACTTGGTGCGAGCGTTGGGCATGACTGCCCGGGCTCAACTCGTGGTGGGTGTGCTGTATGCCGTGGGGTTGGTAATCCAGTGAATAATTTCGTCAGCCACTAGCTGCGGGGCGACCAAATGCGTGGCGTGGCCGGCGTCGGGGATGATTCGCAACGTGGCCTGCGGTGCTGTGGTCGCCAACCGTCGAGCGTGGGCTACGTATTTTGCATCAAGTGAGCCAGCAATGGCCAGGAGTGGGGTGGTGATCTGCGCCAACTCGTTCCACAACGGTGTCTGTGTGCCTTGCCCGCAGCGTCGCAGGCTGGTGGCCAAGCCCTGCGCAGTATTGGTGAGTCGCTCGCGGCGCTGATTTGCTGCCAGCGGCACATCGGCAAATAAGGGGAGTGCCAGCCACTCGTCGACAAACGCCTCAACACCGATCGCTTCAATCCGTTGGGCAAGCAGTTCGTCGGCAGCAACTCGCTCGTCGCGTTCGGCAGGTGTTGCAAGACCTGCCGTGCCGCTGATGACCACAGCCCGTTGCACAGCGTTCGGCTGGTTGATCAATGCGTGGAGCACCACGCGTGCCCCCAGCGAGTAACCGATGTACGTGGCTTGGCCGCCGCATTCGGTGACGAGTCGAGCAGACTCGGCAATATCAGCCGCAACCTGCTGTGACTCGCCGTGACCTGGCAGGTCAATGAGCATTGCGCGCGACGCCGGTACACCCGCCACAACGGTCTGAGCGACGGTGCGCCACGACGTGCGAGTTTGGGTGAAGCCGTGTACAAATACCAACGGGTGGGGCCCGTCGCCGATCACTTCATGAGCGAGTTGGTGAAGTGGGGCCGTCATTGATTGGACATTTTGGTCAAAAGACGCACGAAGGTGGAGGTGTCTTGCGCGCCAGGCACGGCGAACGAGTCGTTGATCACAAATGTGGGCACCGCGGTGATGTCGCGGTCGGCGGCCCACAGTAAATCGGCTGCCACTGCGCGGGCAGTGATGCTGCTGGCACCTTCACTGACACCATTACTGACACCATTACTGATACCGTCGCCGACGAGCTGTTCAGCGGTGGCGCTTGATGAAAAACCAACGCGTGCCGCGCAGTCGATGAGTGTGGCTACGTCGGCGATATTGCGTCCTTCGGTGAAATAGGCCGCCATGATCGATTCATTAACTGCAGCTTGCAACAACGGGGCTTCGAGTTCAACCAACTTGAGCAGACGATGGGCACGCAGCGTGTTGGCGCGCACTGCATCGTGCATGTTGAAGGTGATGCCTTCGTCACGGGCCACGGCTGTTACGTTGGCCAAAATTTCGTCGGCTCGAGCGACGCCACCAAACTTGCGGGCATACACATCGCGCACTGGCTCGGGTGCCGTGTCTTGCGGGGCCCCGGGGTCGAGCTGGTAGGCCCGATACGTGATGGTGACAGCGGGCGAGCTGACTGGGCTAGCACGTGGGGTAGCACGTTGGGCAGCGACTTGAGCAACGGCGTTGTCAAAGCGCCGTTTGCCGATGTAGCACCAAGGACACACCAGGTCTGAAACCACTTCTACCCGCATTGCTGCCACGATAGAGGCATGCAATCGACGAATGTGACCGCTTCGTTCTGTGCCACGGTGGTCGATGAATGGTGCCGTCTCGGCGTGCGCCATGCTGTAGTGGCCCCGGGCTCGCGCTCGACCCCAATGGTGGTGGCACTCGCGAGTGCACCAGACATCACCTTGCATGTGTTTCACGATGAACGCAGTGCGGCGTTTGCTGCCCTGGGCATCTCGACAGTCACACGGCTAGCCACGTTGCTGCTGTGCACGTCTGGAACCGCCGCTGCCAATTTTTATCCGGCAATCATCGAGGCATCACACAACGAAGTGCCGCTCTTGGTGATGACTGCGGATCGACCTCCTGAACTGCAAGGTGTTGGTGCTGCACAAACAATTGATCAGCGCAACTTGTACGGCAATGCTGTGCGACTGTTCATTGATGCCGGAGTGCCAGATGATGACGACACCAACACTTGGCGACGCACCGCGCGACGCGCGCTGGGTGCGACGCAAGCCGAGCGAGCTGGACCTGTGCATCTCAACTTGCCTTTCCGCGAGCCACTACTTGATGCAGGCACTCCGCTCGTGGTGCCGCGTGACGAAACCGCCTCGCTGAACCGCCCGAAGACGGCTGCGCTTGGCACCAATGTGCTCAGCCAATTGGCAACGCATCTTGACGGTCGTCGCGGTGTGATCGTGGCGGGGGCGCGGGGTGCCGAACAGCAAGTAGTGGCTGCCTTGGCAGCGCATTTGCGCTGGCCGATTTTGGCCGACCCGCTCGGTGGCTCGCGCACTGATAACCCAAATGCAATTCGTCATGCTGATGCGTGGCTGCGAGATGCTGACGTGGCGCGCAACTTCACCCCAGAGGTGGTGCTGCGACTAGGAACCTTGCCAGCGTCGAAGGTGGTTAATGGCTGGCTGCGCGAGTCTGGTGCTGACATCGTTGCAGTGAGTGCGTCGCCGTTTTTGATCGACCCTGATCGTCGCGTGTCGCTGCATGTCGTAGGCGACCCTGCGACAATTTGCGCCGACATCATGCGGGTGACAGCCCCAGTCGATGCTGAATGGAGCGAGCGTTGGCAGCGCGCCGAAGCCGCTGCCCGCCGGATCGTTGCACAAACCCTTGATGTCGAACCAGTGCTCAGCGAACCAGGCGTAGCGCGCACGTTGGTGGCTACATTGCCAGCCAACGCAAACCTCGTGGTGTCGTCTTCGATGCCTATTCGAGATGTCGAGTGGTACGCCGGCGCTTGCGATCACTTGGTGATGCACTCCAACCGCGGGGTGAACGGCATTGACGGTGTGGTGTCAACTGCCGTGGGCATTGCTGCTGCATCACGAGCACCGACGGGTTTGCTCATCGGTGACATTGCCTTCATGCATGACATCAACGGGTTGCTAGGTATTGCCGAGCGATCTGTGGATCTGCGAGTAGTGGTAGTTGACAACCGTGGTGGGGGCATTTTTTCGTTCTTGCCGCAACGCGCGACCTTAGGCAGCGACACCTTTGAACGTTTGTTTGGCACACCGCATCGAGCCGACTTAGTTGGCTTGGCTGCGGCTCACGGTGTGGCCACCCAAGTTGCTGCAACATCACAGCAACTGCTCGACGCCGTGCAACTCGCAGGCCCCCGAGTGACTGTGGTTAAAACGAGTCGCGAAGAAAACGTGGTGCAGCACGATGTGGTGCACCAGGCGATCATCGCCGCTGTTAACGCCACGTTGTAGGCAGAGGCCTACGGTCGCACCAGCGCCGACAACATGGCCTGAAACTTGGCTTGAGTTTCGTCGAGTTCGGCCAGGGGCTCACTATCGGCAACGATGCCGCCGCCAGCAAACAGTCGGGCCGTGCGGCGGTCGCTACTCAACTCCGCACATCGAATCGCTACTGCCCAAGTGCCGTTGCCGTCACGATCACACCACCCGACGGCACCGCCATAACGACCTCGCTGCATGCCTTCGTGTTGGGCGATAAGCCGCAGTGCTGCATCGCGCGGAAACCCACCCAAGGCTGGTGTCGGTGACAATGCCTCAACCAGCCGCAGCACATGGGGGATGGGTTGCGAGAGTCGGCCCTCGATCAACGTGCCAAGATGCTGCACGTTGGCGACTGCAACCACATCGGGCTCAGGTTGCCAGTCAAGATATGAACACCACGGCAACAACGTGTCGTGCACCATGTCGATGACCACGCGATGCTCGATTTGGTTCTTGGCACTCGCTCGCAGTTGCTGTGCCAGTTGATCGTCGGTAGTCGGGTTACCCGTACGTGGCGCGGTGCCGGCCAGAGGGTGACTCGTCACCACATCACCTTGGCGTGCAACTAAGAGTTCAGGTGAAGCCCCGACCAGGCCATCGATGCTGTAGCGATAGCTCGAGCCAAATGATGCCTTCAGTCGACGCAAGAGTGCGTTTACCGCGATGGGTTGCGATGACTCGACCAGAATGTCGCGGGCAATGACAGCCTTGGTGATTTCACCATCGCGCACCGCGTCGCGAACTGCGGCCACTGCCGCCAGATACTGCGCGACTTCGACACCTGGTCGAATAGTAAACGAACCAGCCTCAGTCGTTGGCGCGTGACGAGGTGCGAGCGCTGCGGCAACCTGCGACTCGTTGCCCTCGACATACGTCACCCATGGCGGCATCGACGAGTGCTTACCCACACAAATTGCTGGAATGATCGCTTCGCCGCCAACGCCACCAAAGGGATACCAGCCAAAGGCAACACCGCGCGAGCCGGGCGCATCCACACGATCATCAATCGTGGATTGTGCGAAAAAATCGGCGCACTCACTCAGCGATACCCGCGCAACACTCTCGACCCCGGCAAAACCTGTGCCATCGCGCACGAACAACACGCCATCGTCGCCCGCTACGTCGTTGAGGTCGGGCACTTCATCGACAAAGTCACTAAGCGGACGCGTTGTGAACCGATACATCATCAGGCCCGCGTAGCAGTAAGCAGCTGCACCAGACCACCCGACAGTTGGCGGTGCTTGACCTCAACAAAGCCTGCGCGTGACAACATTGCACAAAGTTCGGGCGGTGCTGGAAGGTACGAAACACTGCGGGGCAAATATCGATACGCAGCGCGATCTGACAACAGCGCACCGATTCGCGGCACTACTTTGCCGAAATACAGCGAGTTCCCATAGCGGATCAAGGGATTGGTGGGAACCGAAACATCTAGCAGCGCTACTCGGCCACCTGGGCGCACCACTCGGGCCAACTCGGCAAACAGTGCTGATAGGTCAACAAAGTTTCGCAGTGCGAAACCGCACGTAATGCCATCTACGCCTCCTGTGCGAATTGCCAGGCGTTGGGCGTCGCTTTGCACGCGCGGGGCGTGGCTTGTGTCGGCAGCCAGCATGCCAAATGAAAAATCGCATGACAAGGGCTGCAGGCGCTGGCGGCTGAGTTCACGGCACAAATCCCCGGTACCGCTGGCTACATCCAACACAAGAGCACCATCACCGAGGGCCAGTGCCGCCACCGTGCTGCGGCGCCAGCGCACGTCAAGGCGAAAGGTCATGATGCGGTTCACTAGGTCGTAACGGGGGGCGATGGTGTCAAACATCTGGCGTACTGCGACCGCCTTGGCCTCACCAACGGGAAGGGCCGCGGTATCCCAACTTTTGCGGTCGGGTTTGTCCACCGTGCTCACGAGGCAAGACTACGGTGAGCTGGCTTCGTGATTGTCGGCAGTGGTAAGGCACACTGGTCACATGATTGATTTCTCTTTTCCACCCGAAGTCGAAGACGTTCGCCTGCGGGTGCGCACGTTCATGGACGATGTCGTACGCCCACGTTGGGACGCCACCGATCAAAGCGAACGCAAACAGGTGGTGAAAGCGATTGTCGAATTGCGTGCCAAGGCACGTGACGAAGCAAAATTGTGGCTCCCGCATATGCCTGCGGAATGGGGTGGCATGGGTCTTGGCCCGACCGCGATGGCCGCAGTGTCTGCCGAAGCAGCCAAAGTCAGCATCGGACCATTCGTGCTCAATGCCCAGGCCCCCGATGAGGGCAACCAACACACGTTGATGCATTGGGCGACACCCGAGCAGAAAGAAAAGTATTTGAAACCACTCTGCGCAGGTACAGCTCGTTCATGTTTTGCAATGACCGAGCCTGAAGTGGCCGGTAGCGACCCGACTTTGATTCGTACGCACGCGTATCAAGACGGCGATGAATGGGTAATCAACGGCCATAAGTGGTTTATCTCTGGGGCGCGGGGTGCGCAGTTCGCCTTGCTCGTGGCACGCACCGAGGATGACCCAGACCTGCCGCAAGCCGCCAACTCGTGTTTCATTGTTGATATTCCCAGTGAAGGCTTCAACATCGTTCGCGACATCGAAACCATGTCGGGTGGTCACAACCATTGCGAGATCGAAATCAAGGACCTGCGAGTGCATCAAAGTCAGATGTTGGGTGGGCGTGGGCAAGGGCACCTGCTTGGGCAGTATCGACTCGGCCCGGCGCGCTTGGCCCACTGCATGCGCTGGATTGGCCAAGCCGAGACCGCCCTCGACATGATGGTGGATCGTTCGCTGAATCGTTTTTCGCACGGCTCACTGTTGGCAGAAAAACAAGGCATCCAATGGCTGATCGCAGATTCAGCGATGGAGCTATATCAGTGCAAGCTCATGGTGCTGCATGCGGCGTACAAGATTGAAAAAGGTTTGCCATTCACTTCTGAGGTGTCGATGGCCAAGCACTTCGTGGCCAACAGTTTGTGGCAAATAGTTGACCGCGCCATTCAGGTGCACGGTGCACTTGGGTACTCCAACGACACGCCGCTGGCCCACATGTTGCAACAAGCGCGTTGGAGCCGGTTCGCCGACGGTGCTGATGAGGTGCACCAAATGCGAATCGCTCAGCGCACGATTGCGGCCTATAAAGACCATGGAACCACCAAATCTGCGACAGGAGACTTGCCACTATGACCGCTGCCAACAAAGTGATCTTTGGTGTTTTCATGCCGCAAGGCTGGAAGATGGAACTGCGGAGTATTCCCGACGACCAGGCCAAGTGGGCCAAGGCGGTGGAGATTGCAGTGCGCGCCGAACAACTGGGCTACGACTCCATTTGGGTGTACGACCATTTTCATAATGTGCCCAAGCCCGCCCACGAAGCAGTGTTCGAGTGTTGGACCACGATTGCAGCGATCAGTCAACGAACTTCCCGGATTCGTCTCGGTCAAATGGTGGGCTGCAACTTGTATCGCGAGCCGGCGCTGTTGGCCAAAATCACCTCAACTATCGACGTGATCAGCGGCGGACGGCTCGATTGGGGGATTGGCGCTGGTTGGTATGAAAACGAATGTCGGGGTTACGGCTACGAGTTTCCGGCGCCCAAAGATCGCATTGGCATGTTGCGCGAAAGTGTGGAGATCGTTAAATCCATGTGGTCGGAGAAAGAAACCACCTACAACGGCAAGTACTACAAACTTGACCGCGGCAATTGCGACCCCAAGCCCGTGCAAAAGCCGCATCCACCGATTTGGATAGGAGGCGGCGGAGAGCAACTCACCCTGCGAGTGGTGGCGCGGCACGCCGACTACGCCAACTTTGGGGGCACCGTCGAAGACTTCAAACGAAAGAAGAACATCCTGGCGGAGCACTGCGTGGCAGTGGGTCGCGACTTTGACGAAATCAAACTCACGTGGTCGCCCGAGGTATTCATGCGCGAAACGCAGAAAGAACTTGACGCAGCTGGGTCACAAAGTCTGTGGGGCCACCCGCTCGAGCAGTGGAAGGCCACGTCGCTCGTCGGAACGCCCGAACAAGTGAGTGAAAAAGTTGCTGAGTATGTGGGGCTTGGTTGCGTGGGCTTCGTGCCGTGGTGCGCCGATTATCCCGATACCACCACGTTGGATTTGTTCGCCGCTGTGGCGAAACAGTTTCGCTAAGCGAAGTAGGTGCGAAAGACCAGCTCAGCGACACAACTTGGCTTGGCGGCGCCTTCGATTTCGAACGTAGCTTCAATGGTGGTTTGAATGCCGCCAGCAACGTCTTGGGCCTCAAGTAACTTTGCGCCAACGCGCAGGCGCGAACCCACGGGCACTGGCGATGGAAACCGCACCTTGTTGGTGCCGTAGTTGACGCCCATCACTGCACCTTCAACGCCATAGATCTGCGGCAGCAAGGTTGGCCCGAGTGACAATGTGAGATAACCGTGGGCGATGGGTGCGCCAAAGGGTCCCTGCTTGGCCTTTTCAATATCCACGTGAATCCACTGGTGGTCACCGGTTGCATCAGCAAAGGTGTTGATCATCTCTTGGGTCACGGTGAGGTAGTCGCTGTAGCCGAGGTGCTTGCCGACGTGGGCTTTGACGCCGTCGGCACCCTTCATGATTGTTTTGGTCATGCTCTAGTGATACCAGATTCGCTGGTGTTCTTTGCTTTGGGGGTGCAAAAGCAGGGCTAAAACGGCCACGTCAAAGGCAAACGCCAACAAGCTGGCCCCAAAGAACCGGTAGCGCAGCGGGGCACTGAGCTGGGTATAAGCGATGTAGGTGAGCACGAATGGCGTGGCAGCGACGGCAACTGAAATCTTCCAGCCGATTTTTCTTTCGTTGGCCATCAAAAAAGCGCCCGCCACGTAAGCCGCCACGATGATTAGGCCCAAGAAAATTCCGAATGAGTATCGCACTCGAAAATAATGCAACACGCCGCCCCCATCAATGAGTTCGACTAATGCGAAAAAACCGTTGATGTACAACAGCCAGGTGGCGATCTGCAAAGTCTGCGGCTGCATGCGATCGATCCATTTGCGACGCTCAGCCATGACGTTGAGTCTGGCAGACGAAAACAGTGAAGAACGGCTTAGTGGCCCATGACTCAGTAGCGTCGTTGCACGATGCATAGCGGGTTTGTCAGCCTTGTCGGGCGCCCCAATGTCGGTAAGTCAAGCATCATCAACACGGCATGTGGCCGCAAGGTGTCAATCGTTTCCGACAAGCCCCAAACCACTCGCACTCGGGTACGAGCCATTGTGCATCGCACCGACGCTCAGATTGTGTTCGTTGACACGCCCGGCATTCACAAGCCCGTCACCGCACTTGGCAAGCGAGTGAATGCAACTGCTATGGAGGCAGTTCGCGAAGTTGACATCACCGGTCTGGTTATCGATGCAACCATGCCTTTTGGGCGCGGCGACCAGTTCGTAGCAGACAGGCTGAACATTAAAGAAAGTTTCGTGGTGGTCAACAAAATCGATGCCACATCGCGCGCCAAGGTCATGAAGCAACTCTTGGCGGTGGCCTCACTCGATGCGCTCGCATATTTTCCGGTATCGGCAAAAACTGGGGAAGGAATTGAGCAACTAATGGATTGGATTGCGCAACGTCTGCCACCTGGCGAGGCGCTGTATCCGCCAGAAGTGGTGCGCGAAACACCCGACATGTTGTGGATCGCCGATCTCGTTCGGGAAGAACTACTGGGGCGCATGCGCGATGAGTTGCCGTATTCGATTGCTACGCGGGTAACGGAATACGAATGGCCGCGGATTCGCTGTGAAATCATCGTTGAACGAGACAGCCAAAAAGGCATGGTTATCGGCAAAGGTGGTTTGGTATTGAAAGAAGTGGGCACGGCAGTGCGGCTCCAGCTGGCCAAAGGTGCTCATATCGAGCTGGCTGTGGTAGTTGACGACGGCTGGCAACAACGACCTGATCGCATCGAGCGCCTGGGTTACTAGCTGCGAACGAATTCCCGAGTTGAGTTAGTCGCGGGTGGAGAGCACCGCAAGGTAGTCGTCATAGGTAACCGGTGTTCCAGCAACGGTGAGGTCACCACCGCCGCGGGGTACCGAAATTTCGGCGCCATCCACCACAAAAATTACTTGGCCGATGCCTGGGCGGCGGGTGAGTGTGAGCACCAACTGAGCGATTGCCAAACGCTGGTCGAGTGGCTCCAGTTCAGACAGAAACGGGGCGACGGCCGAGACGCGGGCGATGCCACGGCGCACCTCAACTGTGGCATTGGTGCCGCGTGGCAAAGCGCTGCGCAAGCCTGCTGTTTGGGCTGCTGAGTCGAGGCCTCGCAGTAATGTCTCAACAACTTGGGTGGGTGTGGCCGGGCTCACAATCTGACGTTCGCTGCGCACTACGCGGTTAGCGCTCACAAAATAGAACTCAACGAGGTCATACAGCACGTCGGTCACTGTGGTTGACGGTGCTTCGGTCTCAACTGGTACCGATGTAGTAGTCGTTGTGGTGGTGCTGGTAGCTGTTAGTGCATCAGGCACCTGGTCGCGCGATAGCGGTGTAAAGCGGTCTTCACTGGGCAGACCGCAACTGGTCAGCATGATCAGGCTTGTCAAGACAACGGCGCTTGCGAACTTCATGCCTGCTCCCCGCGTGGAATCGTGACTACGAATCGCGCGCCACCACTGGGGGAGGTGTCGACGAATGCGCGCCCACCCATGGCCTGGGCATGCTCGGAGACAATCGCCAAACCAAGACCGCTGCCAACGGAGTTGCGCGAGGCCGTGCCGCGCGCGAAACGCTCGAAGATTCGAACTCGTTCACTGACGCCGATGCCTGCACCGTTGTCGTCGACGATAAGCAAAATTTCCGTTTCGCTGCTGCTGAGCAGAATGTCGGACGCACCACCGGCATGATCGCGGGCATTGTCCAAGAGATTGAGCAGTACTCGTTCGATACGACGCTTGTCCACCACCACGACATCCTCGGTACCCAGGTCAGATACGACTAAAACATCGCCGTAGCCGTGTCGTGTAGCAATTCGTTCGACGAGTGGTGTGAGGTGTGTTTCTTCGAGCTGGTCCTGGCCGGCTCGTGCATCAAGCCGGCTGAGTTCGAGCAAGTCCATGACCGTGCGGTCGAATCGCTTCACTTGGGTGGCGATGATGTCAAGCGCCTGCCGATTGCGGTCTGATAATTCTTCGGCACGCCCCTGCAGCACATCCACCGCAGCACCAAGCGAGGTGATGGGCGACCGCAATTCGTGGCTCACATCGCTGGCGAATCGTTCTTCACGTTCGATGCGCTCTTGGACGGCATCGGCCATGTCATTGAAACTTGTTACGAGCTGTTGCAAGTCGGGATCGGATTCGGGTTCCAACCGAGTGGCCAGAGCCCCGCCAGCAATCGTGCTGGCGGCCTGTGTCACTCGGCGCAGCGGCTGGAGCACGTTGCCGCTCAACAAGTAGCCGATGCCACCGGCCACCACGGTGATTCCTAGTACGGCAGCAATCAGGGTTGAACGAATGGTGCCGAGGGTGTCGGATACATCACTAATCGCAAACACTTCAAAGTACGTTGCATCGATAGCGGGAATTGAGATTGCCACCGCTTGGTAAGGCCGCCCAGCGAACTCGACGCGCTGGATGCCGCTGACCCCGTCTATTGCGTTGCGTACGAACGTGGAAGGAAGATTGGACTGAGTGAAAGAAAGCGGTGCCTGCGCATAGAAGAGATCTTCGGCTCCCAGATGCAACACGGCGAATCCCGAGGCTTCGGTGCGCAGGTTGGTGACTACTTCGCCGGCGTCAATGCGGTTAGCGCCCACGAGCGAGCGAATAAGTTGGGCGTTGGCAATGGCTTGCGAGCGGGCAGCGGCTGTCGAGGTGTCAAGCAGATAATTGCGGGTAGCGGCAAAAGTGACAACGCTGAGAATCACGACAGCAACGAATGTGGCAAGTGCTAAGTATGTGGCGATGCGAGGGCGCAAGCCAGGTCGCAAGTTGCGCGGGCGCGATGATTCGGCTGGCGACCTCGGTTCGGATGGCACCCCTACAGCATGGCGCAGATCTATCAGCGGTAAAAATGGTTGAGCCGGTGGGATCAAGGGGGAGCATGACCCGCACCGGCTCTGCATCATCTTGTCCGAGCGAGATGACGCCAGACTTACAAACTTGTGCGTTTTGCGTAACAAAATGAATTTGTTTGGCAGACTGCTGCAGTATGCCAAACATCTTGCTGGTGGAAGACGACCCGAGCATTCGTGCCGCACTCGGTTTGGCACTAGAAGACGAGGGTTACGTCGTCTTGCAGGCCCCGAACGGACGGGTGGGTTTATCGATGGTCAAAAGCGAGCAGCCCGACTTGGTGCTGCTCGATTTGCGGCTTCCTGACATCTCGGGGTTTGAGGTGTGTCGAGAAATTCGCCAGAAAAGTACGGTGCCGATCATCATGGTGACCGCCCAGACCGACACCCACGATCTGGTAGCCGGCCTCGAAGCCGGTGCTGACGACTATGTGACCAAGCCAGTCAACATCAAAGAACTTGCTGCGCGCATTCGCGCCGCGCTGCGACGGCTGGTGCGCGAGTCGTCTGGACCCTCACCCGATGTCACGCACTTCGGCAATGTGGAACTGCACCGCGAGCGGGCGTTGGTGTTGAAAGCTGGCGTTGAAGTGGCGTTAACTAAGACCGAATTACGGTTGCTCATTGAATTTGCCGATCACCCCAACATTGTTCTGAGTCGCGATCAATTGTTGGAACGAGTCTGGGGATATGAGTATCTAGGCGACAGCCGCCTCGTGGATGCTCACATCCGACGACTGCGGGTGAAGATCGAAGACTCACCCAACGAACCGCGCCATGTCATCACGGTGCGCGGTCTTGGTTATCGCTTCACGCCCGAGTCTTAGGCCCGCTGTTTGGTAAAGAAATCTTCGACTTCGACGAGTCGATTGGTTTCCGGCATGTGCTCGACTCCGCTCAACACCGCGCTCTTGTAGCGCTTTTGCGATAACCGTGGATCAAGAATGGCGACAACTCCGCGGTCGGTGGCAGTGCGAATCAATCGTCCAGCCGCTTGGGCCAGTGCGGCGGCAGCCATTGGCACGTCGATCACCATGAACGCACCGTTGCCGGCATCTTCACGCCGAGCATCTAGGAGTGGGTCGTGCATGGCCGGAAACGGCACCTTGTCGATGATGACTAAGCGAAGCGCATCGCCGGGCACATCAACGCCCTGAAAGAACCCACGCGTAGCAAACAAACACGATGTGGTGTCGGAGCGAAACGCATCGAGCAAAGCTTTTTTGGGCATGTCGTCTTGCACATACATCTTGATGCCCTTACCGAGCTGGCCATTGAGCGCCGCAGCGGTGTCACGCAAGACGCCCCAACTGGTAAACAACACCAGTGCCGAGCCACCTGACATGGCGATGAGTTCGCGGATGCGTGCCTGCAATCGTGGAGCGCGATCTGGGGCATTAGGAATCGGCAGATCGTCGGCCAGGTAGAGCAGTGATTGCTTGGCGTAGTCAAATGGGCTCGGCACGCGCACGATTGCGTCGTCTTCGACGCCCAAGCCAAGACGTTTCGGCATCCCCGGTGGAATGGTTGCACTTGTCAGAATCGCCGTGGTGTCTTGCCAGACGGTGGCTAACACATGGTTCACGCGTTTTGGGGCGGCCGTCAAGCGCGCGGCCCCGCGTACATCGGTAACAAAGGCAACGATGTTGGACCCCGACACCAGCACTTTGCGCAAGGCTTCGAGCATGCGGCTCACTGCGGCAGTGGCGCGAAGATGCTCGGGTGTTTCTTTGGGCGAGGCTCGCAGCTTTTCCAGAATGAGGTCGCACTGAGTGCCAGCGTTGCGCAGCGCAGCGTCGATGTCGTCGGGTAACGGTGAAGCGAGGCGCTGACCGCTAAATCGACTCAGCACTTCGTCGAGTTCTTTGGCAGTTTTGTTGAGGGCGTTGGCAAGTTTCTGGGAGCTCAAGGCAGCGCGGGCTGTCTCGGCTGCGTTGGCGACCATGCGGCCGGTAATCGTGACCGACGCTGTGTCGCTGATGACATCTTCTAATTCGTGTACTTCGTCGAACACCACCACGTCGTGGTCGGGGAGGAATTCACGGTCTTGTTCCAAGTCCAAGCCGTAGAGCGTGAAGTTAACGACAACCACATTGGCGTTGTTGGCGTTGGCTCTGGCGACTTCAGTGAAGCAGGTTTCGCCGAAAGCACATTTGCTTGCGCCGGGGCACTCGTCTGATCCAAGGCTGACCTTTCGCCACGCCGAATCACCGAACGAAAAGGGAACATCCGACATTTCGCCGCTCGCGCTGCCAGCACCCCACTCAACGAGGCGTCGAATATCTTCGGCTACGTCACGGGGTGCATCGGTGAGCGCCAATTGGTCGTGACCGGTTTCGATCTCTGACATCCGCTGTCGGCACAGGTAGTTGTTGCGACCCTTGAGAATCGCCCAAGAAAACGCCAGATCAGGATCATCGGCACACGCCGCTTGCAGCAGTGGCAAGTCGACACTTGCTAGTTGATCTTGCAGGGCCTTGGTGTAGGTAGCGATGATGGCTGTTTGGCCGGCGGCCAAGATGGGCACGAGGTAGCCGAGTGTCTTGCCGGTGCCGGTGCCCGCCTGCACGACGAGTGCCGAACCAGTGTCAATGCTGTTGGCCACGTGCTGCACCATCTCGGTTTGCCCGCTGCGGTGCTCGGCGTGTGGCATCTGGGCTACCACTCGTTCGAGCAGGTTGACCGCTTTTTGTTCAGCAGGTGTCATCGTGTGGTGGTCAACAATGCGAGAGCTTCATCAAGTTGAGTGGCACCAAAGTCGGGCCACGAGCAGTCGGTGAAATAGACGCGGGCGCTAGCTGCCTGCCATAACAAGAAATTAGAGATGCGGGTTTCGCCCGAGGTGCGCACCAATACATCGACGGGCGGTAGTTCGGGGGCGTACAACTCGGCAGCAATTGCGTCAAGGCTCACTTCTGCGGATGCTTGTTTCGTTTTGGCGCGCTGGGCCGCGCGGGAGATCTCTACTCGGCTGCCATAGTCAAATGCAACGGTAAGCACCATGCCGGTGTTGTGCTTGGTGTCGTTGATGGCATCGCGAATTGCTTTTTGCACCGGTGCTGGTGTGCGTGCACCGGGCTCGTCAAATGGGCGGCCGATCCAGTTGACGCGAACGTTGTTGGCGTTGAGTTCATCGATTCGCCCAAACAGTCGGCGGTGTAGCCCCAGAATATGGCGTACCTCCGACGGGGGTCGCACCCAGTTTTCGGTGCTGAAACCAAACACCGTGAGATAGGCAACGTTGCGCTGCGCGGCGGCACGCACGATCTCGGCCAACGTTTCTTCACCTGCGGTGTGGCCGGCAGTGCGCGGCAACCCGCGGCGCTTAGCCCATCGTCCGTTGCCATCCATGATGCAAGCCACATGTGTGCCACGCGGCGTTGGTGCTTTGGTGGTGCTGGTCAATGGGTCGGGCATGGTGGGTGGTGCGCTCTGAAACTACTTGCTAATGCGAGGATGTACGGGTGGCTGGTACATCGTCGCTCTCGCATGTGTTGCTGTGTGCTGGCACCGTGGCGCAATGGGCTGCTACTTCGCCAGACGAATGGCGAGCCCGCATCAACGTGGTAGCGCAAGCCGCAATTGGCGGTGGCGCGGCTTGGGCCACGCTGGTGCCGACGGCTGCTGGCGCCGCGTTAGATGCCGAAAGTATTCGTCAACAATTGATTTCAGCGTGTGGCGGGGTGCGGTATGCCGAGAAAATTGTGATGCTGCCGACCGGTGGCGTGACGGTCATCGTGGATGTGTGCGCCGACGGAAAAGAGCGCATCGCAGCTGGTGCAACTGCAGTTGGAGCGTCGGGTGAGATCACCGAAGATCGTTTGGCGGCAGCTCTCAGTGCACCTGCACCGAATGAACCCGACCTCGTGATTGTGCTCGGGCCAGCAACTCAGATGCCAGCTTCGTTGGTATGGGAACTGGCGTACGCCGAACTGGTGTTTTTTGATGCCGATTGGCATGCTCTCGACGCCGAACATCTAGAGATGGCCATCGACGACTTCACCCGTCGTGACCGCCGTTTTGGGGGCGTTGACTCGTAATGCCGGTGTACAGCGACGTGGGCATCGTGCTGCGCACCCACAAACTGGGCGAAGCAGACCGCATCGTCACGCTCATCACCCAAGACTCGGGCAAAGTGCGAGCAGTGGCCAAGGGTGTGCGCAAGACCAGTTCGCGCTTCGGGTCACGGCTCGAGCCGATGAGCCACGTGCAGGTGCAGTTGTATCGCGGCCGCGAACTCGACATCGTGAATCAAGTTGAGCTCATCGAAATCTCCACCCAAACGCGGGCCCATTTGGAGGCAACCACCGATGGGTTGGCGATGTGCGAAATGGTGGATCAACTGGCTCACGATCGTTCACCGACCCCACATCTGTATCGCATGCTCGTGGGTGCCTTGCGACAACTCAATACCAAGTTTCAGCCGCTGATTTTGCCTGCTCTGCAATTTCGCCTCCTTGCCGAAGAAGGTGTGGGTCCATGTGTTGATCGTTGTGTGGTGTGCGGGTGTGTTGAAGGTCTCGTTGCCTACGACGTGAGTGCCAGTGGCGCCCAGTGTCAGGCGCATCGGCGAGGTGTGTCGGCAACCCCAGCAGCGCTGAGCGTGATTCAAGACATTCTCGGTGGTCGAATCGCGGTGCAACTTCGACGTGACGACATCTCGGCACCAGTCATGCACGAAGTCGTGATGCTTGCGCGTCAGGCGATGGAGCACCATCTGGAGCGTCGCATCCGTTCTTCTTCATTATTTGAAACACCGCAACTCGGCTGACGAGTAGTCTGGATGCGATGCCAGCGAAAGATTTAGAGCAAATTGTCAATCTGGCCAAGCGCCGTGGGTTTGCGTTTCAGAGTGCTGAGATTTACGGCGGATTTCGATCCTCTTACGACTACGGCCCGCTTGGCGCCCTCATGTTGCGCAATGTCAAAGATGCTTGGATTCGCGCCATGGTGCAGACCCGCAACGACGTGGTGCTCATCGACGCCGCAATCTTGAACCCGCCGCAAACGTTTGAAGCCAGCGGCCATCTCGCCAATTTCAGTGATCCATTGGTGGATTGCACGGTCTGCAAACGACGCTTTCGCCAAGATCAACTCGACACGCGTGATTGCCCCGAAAAAATGAAGGGTTGCGCTTTTACCGAAGCGCGAGCGTTCAACTTGATGTTCAAGACTGCTGCTGGCCCCATCGAGGGGGCTGGCGCTGAGGTGTACTTGCGCCCCGAGACGGCCCAAGGCATGTTTGTGAACTTCGCCAACGTGCTCGCGACGAGTCGCAAGAAGCCACCATTCGGTATTGCCCAAGTGGGTAAGTCGTTCCGCAACGAAATCACCCCAGGTAACTTCATCTTCCGCACTCGCGAATTCGAACAGATGGAAATGGAGTTTTTCGTTCCGCCTGCCGACAGTGCGAAATGGTACGAATACTGGAAGACCGAACGGCTCGAGTGGTACGTGAGCCACGGCATTGCGCGCGAGATGCTGCGCTTGCGCGAACATGACAAAGATGAGCTCTCGCATTACTCCGCCGGCACCTGTGATATTGAATTCTTGTTTCCGTGGGGTTGGGGTGAGTTAGAGGGCATCGCCCAACGCACCGACTATGACCTCACGCAGCACGCCAAGCATTCGGGTCAGCGACTCGACTATTTCGATCCGGCCACCAACGAGCGCTATGTGCCTTATGTGGTTGAACCCGCAGCCGGGGTGAACCGCACCATGGCAGCCTTTTTGTTGGCGGCCTACGACGAAGACATGGTCAACGACGAAACCCGTACGGTCTTGCGTCTGCATCCGCGCATCGCGCCGTATCAGATTGCAGTACTGCCGCTCAGCAAGAAAGACACGTTGTCTCCCGTGGCCGAGCGGGTCTTTGGCATGTTGTCGGCCCATTACATGTGTGACTTCGACGAAACTCAGGCCATTGGGCGCCGCTATCGCCGCCAGGACGAAATCGGCACACCATGTTGTGTAACGGTCGATTTCGACACGCTCGAAGACGGAGCGGTCACCGTGCGCGATCGTGACACCACCACGCAAGAGCGTGTGCCAATCGAGGGTCTGCGCGAATACTTCCTTGCCCGCCTCGGGTTCTGATCACATGTCGTACGCGGCATGACGTATCTAGACGGCATCGTTGCATTTCATCGAGCGCGCGCGGCCGGCGACACGCGCGACCTCGATGGGCTCTATGCGCAGGTGGGTGTTGGTGCCCCACGTGGTTTCACGCAAGCACTGGCCAGCCAGTCCACGTTGGCGGTGATTGCTGAAATTAAGCGTCGATCACCGTCGAAGGGCGATATCAACATCGACCTCGATCCAGCGTTGCTTGCAGCGAGCTATGTGCAGGGTGGGGCCAGTTGCTTATCGGTGCTTACCGACGAGCCACACTTCGCCGGAAGTGCGGGCGACTTGGTCACTGCGCGCGCATCCGTCGGGGTGCCGGTGTTGCGCAAAGACTTCACCGTGTGTGAACGCGACGTAGTGGATGCCCGCATCATGGGGGCGGACGCCGTGTTGTTGATCGTGGCAGCACTGGCTGATGACGAACTGGCCAGGCTGCACGCCGCGAGTGAAGCACTCGGTATGAGCACTCTGGTGGAAGTGCATGACGAAGCCGAACTCAAGCGAGCCCTATCAATCGGCGCCACGCTCGTTGGTGTCAACCAACGCGACCTGCATTCGTTTACTGTTGATACGACACGTGCAGTGCGGGTGGCCGGGCTGATTCCGCCCGATGTGGTGGCGGTGGCTGAATCGGGAATCACTGGCGCTGACGATGCCCGTCGCTGTGCGGACGCTGGTTATCGGGCAGTGTTAGTGGGGGAGCATCTTGTGCGAGCAGTGAACCCTGAGAAAGCCGTCAGTGAATTGCGCGTACCGCTACCTTCGTAATCACGATGTTCATCAAGATTTGCGGCATCACCAACGAAGAAGATGCCCTGCTCAGCGTGGCCATGGGAGCCACTGCGTTGGGGTTTGTGTTTGCTCCGTCGAAGCGGCAAGTGGTGCCAGGCAAAGTTGCCGACATTGTTAAACGACTTCCGCCAGGGGTAATTACGGTCGGTGTGTTTCGGGATCATGACCCGCAGACTGTGGTGCGCATCATGCGCGAAACAGGTTTGCGCGGTGCCCAGTTGCACGGTCGCGAGACAGCGACCATGGTCGACGAAGTAGTCGCCGATATCGGTTGGGTGATGAAGGCTGTTGTGGCAGGTTCGCCCGACGCACAACGATGTGACCGCTACCGCACCGATCTTGTGCTGTTTGATTCGCCCGAACCCGGATCAGGTGTGCCATATGACTGGTCGCTGCTTGACACGGTTCCCCAAGGCGTGCGGTGTGTGGTATCTGGCGGCTTAACACCAGACAACGTGGCTGATGCCATTGCGTACGTGCAGCCGTTTGGTGTGGATGTAAGCAGTGGTGTCGAGCATGAACCTGGTCGCAAAGATCCCACCAAGGTGCGTTTGTTCGTGCAGCGTGCAGTCGCTGCATTTGATGCACTTGTACAGTGAAACGGTGACC
>JANQZQ010000023.1 GCA_030728545.1 Ilumatobacteraceae bacterium | reverse complement strand
GCAGCAGTCGCGCGGGCCCAAATGATTGCCAACAGCAAACATCTGGTGCTTGACGGTGTGATGACCCACCTTGCCACTGCCGACGACCCTGCACACAGCGCAACGATGCAGCAAGTTGCTGCATTTAACGACGCAGTGCGCGATATTCGCGCGGTAGCGCCCGACTTGCAACACGTGCATGTGGCCAATTCGGCGGCAACGTTGCGCGCACTCGGCCTCGACTGCACGCTCGTGCGCGCAGGCATTGCGTTGTATGGCCTGCAGCCAGGCGCTGGTGTTGCCTCGCTGGTGGCAGGTTTGCAACCGGTTATGGCGTTGCGCAGCCGCGTGTTGCATGTGCAACGTTTGTCAGCAGGGCAGGGCGTGAGTTATGGCTTGCGCACCGTGTTAGATCGCGACAGCACCATCGCTACCTTGCCGCTGGGTTATGCCGACGGCATTGCACGACGCGCTTGGCAAACCTCAGCGCGGGTGTTGGTCGGTGGTCGAGCCCGGCGCATCGTGGGTGTCGTGACGATGGATCAGATGATGGTCGACTGCGGCGACGATGCGGTGGCGGTTGGCGACGAGGCGGTTATTTTCGGCACGCAAAGCCAGCAATCGATAACTGTCGACGATTGGGCCGCAGCACTCGACACGATTTCATACGAAGTGGTGTGCGCTATTTCGCCACGTGTGCCACGCGATTTTGTGGGTGCGTAATCATGACGGCATTGCTGCTGACATCGCATTCGCCGCAAGCCACTGCGCGCTATGCAGAAATTATCGCAGCCGAATTGCGACCTCGCGATGTGTTGCTGCTGGCGGGCGATCTTGGCGCCGGCAAGACCACGTTCACCAAAGCGTTGTGTGCAGCACTTGGTGTTAGCGACACAGTGACTTCGCCAACGTTTACGTTGGTGCACGAATATCGCGGTAGCAAACTGGTGGTGTGCCACGCCGATTTGTACCGCCTCGAGCGCACCGGTGAACTCGCCGACTTGGGGCTCGACGACGCACGGCGGGGCGGAGCGGTGCTGGTGGTGGAATGGGGCGACTTGTCCGGCGATGAATTCACCGAAGCACTCACGTTGACGTTTACTCACGCTGGCGAAGCCGAACGCACCATCACGGTGGCGTCACGCGGCACCACCTGGGGGCCGCGCGTAACCCGACTGTTTGCTGCACTCGGCCAGGGTGCTGTTGCCACGCCTCAAGCAGGTGGTGAATCATGATCGTGCTGGGTATTGATACCGCAACGGATGTGGTGAGTGTGGCCGTAGTAGATGGCGAGGTGGTGCTTGCTGCCAGCGAGCTTCGCAGCGAGCGAAGGCACGCCGAAGACGTAACACCGATGATTGATTTTGTTGTGAAGCGCGCTGGCTTGGGGCTCAACGAGCTTGCGGCAATTGCGGTGAATATGGGGCCTGGGCTCTTTACGGGCATGCGCGTGGGTATCGCATCGGCCCAAGCACTGGCGTATGCACTGTCATTGCCACTTGTTGGGGTTGACGGGTTGGCAGCCATGGCGGCTGGCGTGCCTGCAGCGACTGCTTCACACGTTGACATCGTGGTGCCAACTATCGATGCGCGGCGCAGCGAAGTGGCGTGGGCAACACACCGCGTAAATAGTGGTGGCGCACCGGAACGGGATGACATGACGCGTGTTGATTCAGCACGGGCTGGCATGACGCGTGTTGACGCACCACGGGTAGGCAGCATCGAAGATTTGCTGGTGGCAATTCGCGAGCGAGCCCAAAACTGTTTGCTCGTGGGCGATTTTGCTCATCGCCATCGCGACGACATCACAGCTGCGCTCGGGGCGCAATCGTGGACCATCGCGTTTGGCGACGACTCGTTGAATTGGCCGCACGCCAAACAGGTGGCGCTGCTGGCCCATGCACAACTGCTGCGTAGCGATGCGCATGAACACGTCACGCATGAATCCAACTCTGAGGTTCCAACGGTGGCAGCGATGTATTTGCGCGAGGCCGACGCCGAGATCAACTGGTCACAGCGGAGCCATGCATGAGCATCCTCAGCCGATTTTTGCGCCGTGACAAAACCGAGTGGGCAACTGGTGTCACAGATGGCGCCACGCCACCAGATGCACTCACCATCGAGCCGATGCGGCGTGCGCATTTGCCAGAAATTCTTCCGATTGAACTCACCGCGTATCCGCAGCCATGGAGCCAGGGCGTGTTTCAAGACGAACTTGCCATGCAAGCGCGCGGCTCGCGCCACTATTTGGTGGCCAAACTTGCTGGTCGCATCGTCGGCTACGGCGGCATGATCTATATGGATACCGCTGCGCACATCACCAATGTGGCTGTGGATGTGGCCATGCGGCGCCGCGGCATCGCCACCGAACTGATGTTGGATTTGGCGTGGGAAGCGCGTCGTGCTGGCATGGCGTCGCTCACGCTCGAAGTGCGTGAGTCGAACGTGTCGGCACAATCGTTGTATCGAAGGTTTGGTTTTGCGCCAGTCGGAGTGCGGGCAAAATATTATGAAAATCGCGACGACGCCATTGTTATGTGGTGCACCGATATTCAAAGCGAGGCGTATGAAGCGCGTCTGCAAACGATCGAAGCCGAGCGGGGCAGCGACTCATGACGGCGCCCAATAGCCAGACGCCCAGTAACAAGGCGCCAAAGAACAAAGTGTCGGTTGATGAATCGACGGTGGTGCTGGGTATTGAAACCAGTTGTGATGAAACCGCCGTTGCCGTGGTGATGGGTGGCACCGACGTGTTGTCGTCGGTGGTGGCCAGCCAACTTGCCGAGCACGCTCGGTTTGGTGGTGTGGTGCCCGAAATTGCGAGCCGCGCCCATCTCGAAGCGTTGCCGCATGTGACTGCACAGGCGATGCAGCAAGCCAACATCGATCTTTCACGCGTCGATGCTGTTGCTGCCACCGTTGGGCCCGGTTTGATTGGCGCATTGTTGGTGGGTGTGTCGGCGGCGAAGGCAACGGCATTGGCGTTGGATGTGCCGTTCATTGGTGTCAACCATCTTGAAGCGCACCTCTATGCGGCCTTGCTCGATGAACCAAACGCGAAGTTTCCGATGTTGTTCGGCTTGGTGTCTGGTGGGCACACCTTGTTTGTAGAGATGCTCGACTACGACTCGTATCAGGTCATTGGTCAAACCATCGACGATGCAGCCGGTGAAGCGTTCGACAAAGTGGCGCGCTTTCTTGGCCTGTCATACCCCGGTGGCCCAGCCATCGACGCAGCGGCCACGCGCGGCAATGACAAAGCCATCAACTTTCCGCGGGCAATGCTCAACGATGGTCTCGACGTTTCATTCAGCGGGCTCAAGACTTCGGTCATCAACCACGTGCGGGCCAACCCCAGTGTTTCTACCGATGATGTTGCCGCTTCGTTTCAGCGTGCTGTGGTCGATGTTTTGGTGCACAAGGCTCGTCGGGCAGCACGCCAGATCAACGCCCGCACCATTGCGCTGGGTGGTGGTGTGGCTGCCAACTCGCTGTTGCGTCGCGAGATGACTTTGGCTGGCAATACCGATGGCATGGAAGTGGTGTTACCGTCACGCGAGATGTGCACCGACAACGCAGCAATGATTGCCAGTGCCGGTTGGTATTGCCTGCGTCGTGGCGAAGTGTCGACACTCGACGCTGGGGCGAACCCCAACTTAAAACTCGGGGCGGGTCAGCGATGACATCGACGCTTAAGCCGTTGGTTCTGCGTGGGGCATCGACGCATGGCGCACCAAGCCGCGGTATCGAGGTCTGGCCACCCGTGGTGCTGGCACCGATGGCGGGTGTCACCAATGCACCGTTTCGGTCACTTTGTCGCAACTTCGGGCCGGGGCTGGTGTATGTCAACGAAATGATCATGGCGGCTGCGCTGGTCTACGGCAATCCGCGCACTCGCTCGATGGTGTCGTTTGCCCCCGACGAAACGTTTCGCAGTCTGCAGTTGTATGGCAGCGACCCCGTCATTGTTGAACAAGCGGTCGAGGTGCTGGGTAGCGAAAATTTGGTGGATCACATCGACTTGAACTTCGGTTGCCCAGCCGCCAAGGTCACGCGCAAGGGTGGTGGCGCAGCTGTGCCCCTGAAAAAGAATCTGCTGGCCGAAATCGTGCGGGCAGCGGTGCGTGCCGGCAGTCGGTACGGCATTCCGATTACGTGCAAATTTCGTATGGGTATCAACGACGACCTGATCACATATATAGACACAGGCAAAATTTGTCGCGATGCTGGCGCGGTGATGATCGCACTCCACGCCCGCACCGCCCAGCAGCACTATGCACCGAGCGCGCGGTGGGAGGCCATCGCCACGTTGAAACAACAAGTCGAGGGCATCCCGGTGTTGGGCAACGGCGATATTTGGTGCGCCGACGATGCACTGCGAATGGTTGCCGAAACCGGTTGCGATGGTGTGGTCATTGGTCGCGGTTGTTTGGGCAAGCCGTGGCTGTTTCGTGATTTGATTGATGGCTTCACTGGCCGCCCGCGCCAGAGCGCTCCGTTGCTCGGTGCAGTGCTCGCTGTGATGTTGACCCACGCCGAGTCGCTCATGCAGCATCATCGCGACAATGGCCGCAACGACGACACCAAGGGCATTCGCGAGTTTCGCAAGCACTGTGGTTGGTATCTCACCGGATACCCGGTGGGGCCCGAAGCGCGACGTGCGTTTTCTGAAGTCTCAACGCTCGACGACGTGCGCACTTTGGCAGCCTCGCTCGACCCGACACTTGCTTTGGTCGAAGGCGGTGAGCGACTTGCGCGCGGCCACACCAACGGCCCGATCAACGTGGTGTTGCCGCACGGCTATCTTGACCACCTCGACGATCTAGAAGTGCCTGCCGATGCATTGCTCACCACGATGAGCGGTGGATGACCCATTTGGTGTTGGCGTCGCGTTCACCGCGGCGTGCCGAGATACTCACGCAATTGGGCGTGGCGTTCATAGTTGACGCCGCCAATCTGGATGAGTCGCCGGTGGAGGGCGAATCACCGCGCGAGCATGTGCTGCGATTGGCCACAGCAAAGTGTTTGAGTGTGGCTACGCGCCACGGTGCCAACGCTGTGGTGCTGGGTGCTGACACCACGGTGGATGTTGATGGTGAGATTTTTGGCACGCCACGCGATATCGATGACGCCCGCCAGATGTTGTTGCGGCTCGCTGGGCGCACCCACCATGTGCACACCGCAGTGTGTGTGACGGGTTATCGACCTGGCTATCGACCTGGCCATGAACCTGGCCATCAACCCGGTGAGCAAACCAGCTATCAGGCGGTGCTCGATTCGGCCACGGTCACCATGACCCCCATTGCCGCCGATGCACTCGAGCAGTATTTGCTGACGGGGGAGTCACTCGACAAAGCGGGTGCCTACGCCGTGCAAGGCAAGGCGGGCGTGTTTGTCGCCCAGGTGAGTGGCGACCTCAGCACGGTGATCGGGCTGCCAATTCCGCTCGTCCAGCAACTCTTGCGCCCCTTCGGGTTGTTGCCGCCCCAGCCTCGCCCCTAGCATTAGCACTCGCCAACAGAGAGTGCTAACTGCGTCTCTGTGGCGAAAAGACAGCCCGTCTCCCGCCCGGGAGACCTGCACGAAAAGGAAAACATATGAACTTCAAGCCCCTTGATGACCGAGTGGTGGTCAAGCCATCCGAAGCCGAACAGACCACCGCGTCAGGCCTCGTCATCCCCGACACCGCCAAAGAAAAGCCACAGCAGGGCACCGTGCTCGCCGTTGGCCCAGGTCGCTGGAGCGACACCGCTGGCAAGTACTTCCCACTTGACCTGAAGGTTGGCGACGTCGTGTTGTACAGCAAGTACGGCGGCACCGAAGTCACACACAAGGGCGACGACCTGCTCATCCTCACGAGCCGCGATGTGCTCGCGATCGTTTCCAAATAATTACTCCGTAACCACAACAGAAACAGGAACATCACATGCCAAAGATGCTGAAATTCGATGAAGAAGCACGCCGCGCTCTTGAAGCCGGCGTCAACAAACTTGCTGACGCAGTGAAAGTCACGCTGGGACCAAAGGGTCGCAACGTGGTGCTCGACAAAAAGTTTGGTGCACCAACCATCACCAATGACGGCGTGTCCATCGCCAAAGAAATCGAACTCGAAGACCCGTTCGAAAACATGGGTGCTCAGTTGGTAAAAGAAGTTGCCACCAAGACCAACGACGTAGCCGGCGACGGCACCACCACCGCAACGGTGTTGGCTCAGGCCATGGTCACCCACGGCATGCGTAACGTTGCTGCCGGTGCAAACCCGATGGGTTTGAAGCGCGGCATCGAACAAGCAGTTGCTGCAGCAGTGGAGTCGATCAAGTCGCAGTCCAAAGAAGTTGACGACAAGAGCGATATCGCCAACGTCGCCACTATCTCGGCTGCTGATGCGGCAATCGGCAAGGTCATCGCCGATGCCATCGACAAAGTCGGCAAAGACGGCGTCGTAACCGTCGAAGAGTCGAACACGTTCGGCATCGAACTCGAGTTCACCGAAGGTATGCAGTTCGACAAGGGTTATTTGTCGCCATACTTCGTGACCGACCAAGATCGTCAAGAAGCCGTGCTCGAAGAGCCGTACATCTTGTTCCATTCGGCCAAGATTTCCACGGTGCAGTCGATGCTGCCGTTGCTCGAAGGTGTGATGAAGACCGGCAAGCCATTGCTGATCGTTTCTGAAGACGTCGAGGGCGAAGCACTCGCCACACTCGTGGTCAACAAGATTCGTGGCACGTTCAACTCCACGGCTGTCAAGGCACCAGGCTTCGGCGATCGTCGTAAGGCGATGCTGCAAGACATGGCAATCCTCACTGGTGGCCAGGTCATCAGCGAAGAAGTTGGCTTGAAGTTGGAGAACGCCGGCCTCGACCTGCTCGGTCGTGCCAAGCGCGTCATCATTGACAAAGACAACACCACCATCATTGATGGTCACGGTGACAAGGCCGAAGTCAGTGGTCGCATCAACCAAATCAAGACCGAAATCGAAAACACCGACAGCGATTGGGATCGCGAGAAGCTCCAAGAGCGCCTCGCCAAACTTGCTGGTGGTGTTGCGGTTATCAAGGTCGGCGCAGCAACCGAAGTGGAGCTCAAAGAAAAGAAGCACCGCATCGAAGACGCCGTGTCGGCAACTCGTGCAGCAATCGAAGAAGGTGTGGTCGCCGGTGGCGGCACCGCCCTCGTGCGTGCGCGCCCAGCCGTGTTGAAAGTTGTCGAGTCACTCACGGGTGACGAAGCCACTGGCGCACGCAGCGTGTACGACTCACTCACCGCACCAGCGCGTCATATTGCTGACAACGCCGGTATGGAAGGTGCAGTTGCCGTGCAGCAAATTGAATCTGCCAAGGGCAACGTTGGCTTGAATGCAGCAACTGGCGAAATGACCGACTTGGTAAAAGCCGGCATCATCGACCCAGCCAAAGTCACGCGCGCAGCATTGCAAAATGCCGCATCCATCGCAGCCTTGGTCATCACCACCGAGTGCCTGGTTGCCGACAAGCCTGAAAAGGGCGGCGGCGCACCAGCAGGCGGCGGCATGCCCGGCGGCGGCATGGGGATGATGTAACGCAGCACGCTGCAACGTTCCGCTCACGCGGAACACAATGAATCTGAGTTAACGGTCGCTTTCAAGCGCGCTGAGCACAGCGCCATGAAGGCGACCGTTGCTCGTTATCAGTGAGTCTGATCGCCAATTGGCTTCGCCGTTGCGGTTGGTCCATTTGCCGCCGGCTTCGGTGACAATCGCCGCGAGTGCAGCGATGTCATACGGCCCGAGCCCGATTGCATCAACAGCAAAATCAACTGCACCTTGCGCCACCATCATGTGTTGCCAAAAATCTCCGTAGTTGCGCAAGCGACCCACGTTGCGTTGCAGTGAGTTGAGTTGTTCGGTTTTGTTCGCAGCGTGCCACGACTCGGTCACGGTGATGCTGGCACTGGCGCGGCGTAGTTCGCTCACGTCGCTGACACGAATTGGTTGGGCTGTCATGGTTGCGCCGTTGCTGGTGCTGTGGTGCGCACCCAGCCCGCGTGCTGCCCACCATCGCATGCCCAGCGCGGGGGCCGACACCACACCGAGCATGGGCTCGCCCTCGTGCACCAAGGCGATGAGTGTGGCCCACACCGGCACGCCACGCACGAAATTGCTCGTG
>JANQZQ010000022.1 GCA_030728545.1 Ilumatobacteraceae bacterium | reverse complement strand
CAACCGGTGCCTCGTATGGCGCATCGACGCCACTCACCCCGCGCATTTCGCCCGACCGAACTTTGGCATAGAGGCCCTTGGCGTCGCGCCGCTCGCACTCGGCCAACGAAGTAGCAACATGGATTTCGACGAAGTCGAGCCCGCTGCCCGCATGAGCCACCCGCACGCGGGCACGATCGGCAGCAAACGGGCTGATGATCGGCACAATCGCCACGATGCCGGTGTCGGCAAATAATCGCGCCACTTCACCCACGCGACGCACATTTTCGCTGCGATCAGCATCAGAAAAACCCAGGTTGGCGTTGAGGCCGTGGCGCAAGTTGTCGGCATCAAGCACATACGCCAGCACCGAAGCCTCGAGCAGTTCACGCGCAACGGCGTCGGCAATGGTGGATTTACCCGAGCCAGACAAGCCCGTCAGCCACAGGGTGGCCCCGTGCAATCGGTGATGACGCCAGCGTTGGTCGCGTGCCACTGCAGGTTCGTGCCACACGGGCTGATTGGCATTGCTCATGTGCGCGGCGACAGCAGCATGCCAGCGGCACAGGTTTGGCCGCTGTGTTCGTCAACGAGGATGAACGAGCCGGTGGCCCGATTGGCGTGATAGTCGTCGTAGAACAACGGGGCAGTGGTGTGCAATTCCACTCGCCCAATTTCATTGAGTGCCAGGCTCTTTACGTCGGCTTCGCGATGCAGAGTGGAGATATTGAGGCGGTACAACACTTTGGTAACTTTTGCCCGCGCCAACTTGGTGGTGTGTTTGATGGTGTAAATGCGATCGGGTTGCAGTGGGGCTGCGTCATCCATCCAGCACAGCATGGCTTCGAGCGACTGCGATTGCCGTGGTCGATTGTTGGGCCGACAAATCATGTCGCCGCGAGCGATGGACAAATCATCAGCCAAGAGCAAGGTTGCTGCGTCGCCAGGTTGGGCCTGGGTCAACGGGCCATTTGGGGAGTCAATACCAGTGATCGTGGTGGTCAGACCCGACGGCAGCACCATTACATCGTCGCCAACACGAAACACTCCACCGGCCACACGGCCCGCATAACCGCGATAGTCGTGGTGCTCGGCACGCTGCGGGCGAATCACATACTGCACGGGGAAGCGAGCGTCGACGCGGTTGTCGTCGCTGGCGGTGTAAACGTTTTCTAGGTGATGCAACAATGTGGGGCCTTCAAACCATGTGAGGTTGGGCGAGCGGCTCACCACGTTGTCGCCTTGGAGCGCACTGATCGGCAAGAACGTGACATCACGCAAAGAAAGTCGCGAGGCAAACTCTTCGAACTCGTTGCGAATGCGATGGAACACCTCGGGTGACCAATCGACCAAATCCATTTTGTTCACACAAATCACCAGGTGTGGCACACCAAGCAACGAAGCTAACAAACTGTGACGACGAGTTTGCTCGACGATGCCCGTGCGGGCATCTACCAACACGATTGCCAGATCCACGTTGGATGCTCCGGTAATCATGTTGCGGGTGTATTGAATGTGGCCGGGGCAGTCGGCGATGATGAAGTTGCGATTTGGTGTCGCAAAGTAGCGGTAGGCCACGTCGATGGTGATGCCTTGCTCGCGCTCAGCGCGCAGACCATCGGTCAACAGTGACAAGTCGACATAGTCGGTGCCGCGGCGCTTGCTGACGGCTTCGATGTGCTCGAGTTGGTCTTCGAAGATGCTTTTTGAATCGAACAGCAGTCGCCCAATGAGCGTCGACTTGCCGTCGTCAACCGAACCAACAGTGGCAAAGCGCAGGCGTTCCACTTAGAAGTATCCCTGTTTCTTGCGGTCTTCCATGCCGGCTTCGCTGATGCGATCGTCAGCGCGCGTGGCACCACGTTCGGTTACGCGGGCGGCGGCGGTTTCGGCAATGATCTGGGCAAGCGTGCTGGCGGTCGACTCGATTGCAGCAGTGCAGGTGGCGTCACCCACGGTGCGAAACCGCACTGTTTGTTCGGTGACTGGTTCGTCGGCATCGGCAGACAAAAATGGCGTCTCGGCCATCCACATGCCGTCGCGACGAAACACTCGGCGGCGATGCGCAAAATAAATGCTCGGCAACGCAATGTCGTATTCTTCGACGAAGCGCCAGATGTCGAGTTCGGTCCAGTTCGACAACGGAAAGATGCGAAAGTGCTCGCCCGGCTGGTGGCGGCCGTTGTAGATACCCCATAGTTCGGGTCGTTGGGTTTTTGGGTCCCACTGGCCGAACGAGTCACGAAACGAATACACCCGTTCTTTGGCTCGGGCACGCTCTTCGTCGCGTCGGGCGCCACCGAACACGGCGTCGAATTTGTGCTCAGTGATGGAATCCAGCAGGGTGACAGTCTGCAGTGGGTTGCGGCTGGCTCGCGGACCAGTCGCGTCTTGCATGCGGCCGGCGTCGATAGAGGCCTGCACCGAACTCACGATGAGCTGCACGTCGAGTTCGGCCACGGCACGATCACGAAACTCAATGACTTCAGGGAAGTTGTGCCCTGTATCGATATGCATCACGGGGAAGGGCACCCGGGCTGGGGCAAATGCCCGAACGGCCAAGTGCAGCATGACTACCGAGTCTTTGCCCCCAGAAAACAGCATGACGGGGCGTTCGAACTCAGCGGCCACCTCCCGGATAATGGTGACTGATTCGTCGACTAGCCCACGCAACGCCGATTGCACAGCCAAAACACTACGCCAGGGCGAGTGGCTGGCTGGGGCAGTTGGGCCAGGGAGCGCAGGGGCATCGCTTGTTGGGCAAATTGCAAGCGTGTTATTCTCTGGGGGCGCCGCTCGGCGCAACAACCACACATTAGGGGAGCACGAATGAAACGACGAAAGGTAATCGCAGCAGCATTTGCTGCCGCAGCGATGATTGTTGCCGCAGCTTGCGGTGGCGATGACGCAGCCGAAGAAGTAACCGAAGAGACCGAAGCGGCAACTGAAGAAACCACGGCACCAGCCGAGGACTACAGCATGGTCAAAGCCGCCGTCGTGTACATCACGACACCTGGCGACCAGGGTTGGACCTACATGCACGACTTGGGTATTGGTTACATGGAAGAGCAACTTGGCATCGAGGTAACTCGACTTGAACTCATCCCCGAAGGTGCAGAAGCAACTGCGGTGTACGACAAGCTCGCACGCGACGGCTACAACCTCATCTTGGGAACCTCATTCGGCTACATGGACCCAATGCTTGAAGTTGCCGCGAAGTACCCAGATGTGTGCTTCCAGCACGCTTCGGGTTACAAGAACGCCGACAACATGGGTAACTACTTCGGTGCCATGGAAGAAGCGCGTTACCTCTCGGGTATCGCCGCTGGTGCAGCCTCAACGAGCGGCAAGCTCGGTTATGTTGCAGCCTTCCCAATTCCAGAAGTGTTGCGTGGAATCAACGCGTTCACCCTTGGTGCTCGTTCGGTAAACCCGGATGCCACCGTGCAAGTGGCGTGGACGTCAACTTGGTATGACCCTGCAAAAGAAAAAGAAGCAGCAGAGTCGCTCTTGGCCACTGGCGCAGACGTGTTGGGCATGCACCAAGACTCTTCAGCCACGGGTGAAGCAGCCAAAGAAGCCGGCGCAAAGTGGGTTGGTTACAACTCCGACGTGCGGGCAGCAGACTTCCCCGACACCTGGCTCACCAGCCCGGTATGGAATTGGGGACCGCACTACGTGAAGCTAGGTAAGGACGTTGCTGCAGGTATCTGTGACAACTCGTCGTACTACGGCAACATGGCTGATGGCATGATCACCCTCGGAACTTTCGGATCGAGTGTCTCGCAAGAAACACAAGATCTGATCGCCGAGAAGGCAGCTGCCATCATCGATGGTTCGCTCCTGCCATTCACTGGCCCAATCAGTGACAACGAAGGTAATGAGCAAATTGCAGCAGGTGCCAGCGCGGCACTTGGTGACTTGCTTGGCCAGTCGTATCTGGTGGAAGGTGTTATCGGCTCCGCAAAGGGCTGAACCGCCGACTAAGTAGCAATACTGCGCCCACCTCGCGCGAGCGGGGTGGGCGCTTTGCTTTGTGTGGCAAACTTGGCGATGGTGACCAGCGCATCGATGCAACACGACGAAAAGGGCGCGCTGGCTCTTGCCGCACGAGGGGTAACCAAACGGTTTCCTGGTGTTGTTGCTAATGATCAAGTGAACTTTGATCTGGCGCGTGGTGAAGTACACACGCTGTTGGGCGAAAACGGTGCGGGTAAGAGCACGCTGGCGTCGGTGCTGTGTGGTTTGTACCGACCCGAAGCCGGGCAAGTGGTGCGAGACGGGAAAGAGATTCGACTCAACAGCCCGCGTGATGGTTTGGCTCACGGCATTGCCATGGTGCACCAGCACTTTCGCTTGGTGGATCGTTTCACAGTTGCCGAAAACGTGGTGCTTGGTCACAAGTCGCTGTCGTTCGTGTTGGCCACTGCAGAGATCGAAGCCAAGGTTGCAGCGATTACTGAAGAGTTCGGCCTGCCACTTGACCCGCGAGCGGTAGTAGGCGAGTTGTCGGCGGGCGAGCGACAACGGGTAGAAATCGTTAAGGCGCTGTATCAGGGTGCCGAGATTCTCTTGTTGGACGAACCCACTGCACTATTGGCACCACCTGAAGTAGAAAAGCTCTTTAGCACCGTTCGCGCGATGACACATGTGGGTAAGTCGGTGGTGTTTGTGAGCCACAAGTTGGGCGAAGTCGTTGACATTTCTGATCGCATCACGGTGATGCGGGGTGGCAGGGTGACTGGTTCGGTGCGACGGGGTGAGGCCGATGTGCGCCGATTGGCCGAGTTGATGGTGGGTCGAGAGATCAACATCGTGCCGCGACGCGCTAAATCGCAGGTGGGAGATGTGCTGCTGTCGGCTTCGCAGGTGCACCTAGAGCGAGACGGTGCAGCAATGTTGACCGACATCAATCTCGAGGTGCGGGGTGGCGAAATCGTCGGTGTGGCCGGTGTGGCCGGCAATGGTCAACGTGACCTTGCCGAAGTGATCGCTGGTCTGCGCACACCCCAGCAGGGCAACGTAACCGTGTGTGGCACACCAACGGCGGGGCACGGGGCGCGTGGGGCGCGGCGAGCGGGCTTGGCGTATGTGCCTGAAGATCGACTTGGCACGGGCTTGGCGCCTTCGATGTCGATCAGAGACAACTTGCTGTTGACGCGCGAACGCAATTTTTTGGTGGATCGCAAGTCGGCATTGCACGAGGCTGAAACATTTATCAAGCAACTCGAGATAAAAACGCCGGGGCCGCTCACCCCAACGCGCAAGTTGTCGGGCGGCAATGCGCAAAAAGTGTTGTTGGCGCGTGAGTTGTTTGCTGTGAGCGGCGCACGCGTGCTGGTGGTGTGTTCGCCAACGCGCGGGCTGGATGTGGGGGCTGTTGAAACGGTGCACGCACTGCTTGACGAAGCACGTGACGCAGGCAAGGCCATCTAGCTGGTGAGCGAAGACCTCGACGAGGTACTGACAGTGGCTGATCGCGTGATGGTGTTGTACCGCGGCCGCATCACACTCGAGCAGTCGGGGCTCGACACCAACGTGGATCGCGTGGGCCGAGCAATGGCAGGTATCGCCACATGATCGTGCTGGGCCGACGCATTCAAATGGAGCAGCGCATGGCCGTGCCCAAGTCGGCAGTGGTAATTGTGCCCGTGGTGTCGGTGATTGCTGCGTTGGTGGTGGGTGGAGTGTTTCTGGCACTCACTGGGCACCCGCCAGTTCGCACCTATCTCGATTTGTTGGACAACGGCTACACCAGCTTCTATGGCATTACCGACACCCTCGGTTTGGCGACACCGCTGATTTGCACAGGGTTGGCCGCGGCTTTTGCATTTCGCATGAATCTGTACAGCATTGGCCAAGAAGGCCAGATGTATCTCGGCATGATTGGTGGTGCCTGGGCAGGCATCGTGCTGGCTGATTCGTTGCCGCCGTTGATTGCAGTGCCGAGCGTGCTGCTCTTTGGCGCATTGGCAGGCGCGGCGTGGATTGCAGTGCCCGCGTTTTTGCGCGCGCGGCTTGGCACGAGCGAAATTGTCAGCACGTTGCTGCTCAACTATGTGGCGCTCAACTTGGTGAACTATTTCATCTTTGGGTCGCAAGGGTTTTTTCGTGACCCGACCACGTCGTTTCCGCAGGGCCGTGCCGTCGCTGACAGCGCACGGCTTTCACCGCTGTCGTTTTTTACTGAGAAGAGCACCAACACGTATCCCACATTTTTCGTGGCTGTGCTGCTGGCCGTGATGTTGTTTTGGTTCATGCGGGTGTCTAATTACGGATACGAAACTGCGGTGTATGCCGATTCGCCCAACACGGCGCGCTATGCCGGCATGAGCTCGGCTTGGTTGCAGTCGTCGGTGCTGTTGGTGTCTGGTGCACTAGCGGGCGTTGGCGGCGCGATGTATGTGGTTGGCCCAGCGGGCAAAGTTGACCCGGGCTTACTGCAAGTGGGGTTGGGATACGCCGGCATCGTGGTGGCGGCGCTGGCGCGCTACAACTTTTTGGCGGTGGTGTTGGCGGCCGTGTTGTTTGCTGGCCTGCGCACGGGCGGCAACGCACTGCAAGTGTCGAACGACCCAGTGCCGATCGCCATTGCCGTAGTGCTGCAAGGCGCGGTGCTGTTGTTTGCCCTTGGCGGCGAATTGTTTCGGCGTAACAAAGTCACCTTGGTGCGGGTGCAGAAAGCCACCACGTGAACTCCAACATTTGGCTGCTCACATTTGCTGATGCAATCAGCATTGCCACCACGTTGATTCTTGCTTCGTTGGGGGCAATCATCACCGAGCGCAGTGGCGTAATCAACCTGGGTGTTGAGGGCATGTTGTTGATGGGGGCAGTCACAGGGTTTGTGGTGGCCGACAGCACCGGCAACTTGTGGTTGGCATTACTCATCGCAGTGCTCGTTGGTGTGGTGCTGTCATCGATTCATGCTGCACTCACGGTCGGGTTGCGAGCCAATCAAATCGTGTCTGGGCTGGCGATGGTGATCTTTGGGACAGGTTTATCGCAATTCATCGGTAAACCCATCGAAGGCGACCCGCTGCCGGTGGTTATTCGGCCACTCGAGTTGGGTTGGCTATCAGACTTGCCGTTCGTCGGGCCAGTGGTGTTTGGTCATGACTTGTTTACATATCTCACCTGGGCAGCGGCTGGTGGGGCGTCGTTTTATATGCATCGCACCCGGCCAGGGTTGTTGTTGCGCGCTACTGGTGATGCACCGGCCACAGTCGATGCGCAAGGCGGATCCGTGGCACGCATTCGCTGGGTGCACACGATGGTGGGCGGGGCACTCATGACGTTTGCTGGAGCGTGGTACATGTTTGCGCGGGCTGCAGCGTGGAATCAGGCCGCAACCACCAACGGCATCGGCTGGATTGCACTTGCGCTCGTGGTGTTTGCCTCGTGGCGACCACTGCGGGCACTCGGTGGGGCGGTGTTGTTCGGGTTTTCCTTGCAGGTGCCGTTTACGCTGCAGGCCTTGCAGATTCGCACCTTGCCGCCAACCATCGTGGCGATGTTTCCGTATCTCATCACTTTGGCGGTGTTGGTGTTGTTGTCCACGCCACGAGCCCGCCGCCTGTTGGGTGCGCCAAAAATGTTGGGGCAGCCGTTCGTGCGCGACGAGCGCTGAGTGGGTAGCAACAGTTCGCGGGGTGGCTCCTGTACGGTGACGGTCGCATGACAAAGCTTTCCGTTGCATCATCCAACGACGACATTCTGCGTGTATTGCACGAAGTTGCCGATGCCACGTATGCAGTACTGAGTACCAACACCGATTGGGGGCTGTCGGGTCAACGTGCAACGCAGTATTCCATCGATCTGCGTACTGATGCTGCAGCGCTTGAAGTGCTGCACGGTGCAGGTTGCGCGGTGCTGTCTGAAGAAAGTGGTCGCACGGGGGATTGGCACGATGACGCCATCATCGTGGTGATGGACCCACTCGACGGCTCGACCAATGCCAGTCGTCGCGTGCCGTGGTACGCCACGGCTTTGGCGGCGATCGATGCCAATGGTCAGCGGGCTTCGCTCGTGGCCAATCAGTTCACCAACACCGATCGCTGGACCGCCACCACCGGCGGTGGGGCATTGCACAACGGCACACCGATTTCGCCATCACCCTGTGCTCGGTTATCTGACGCGGTGGTTGGGGTGTCGGGCTTGCCGAAAAAGCACCCTGGCTGGGCACAGTTTCGCGCGCTCGGAGCAGCAGCACTAGACATCTGTTTGGTGGCACAGGGAACTCTCGATGGATGGGTGGATTTGTCGTCGCACGGCGTGTGGGATTATCTGGCCAGTGTGCACATCTGCGCCGAAGCCGGGGCAGTGG
>JANQZQ010000021.1 GCA_030728545.1 Ilumatobacteraceae bacterium | reverse complement strand
GTCGAGCGGGGGTTCCCAACATGTGTACTGCAATCACAGCGCGAGTGCGAGGTGTAATACGACGTTCAAGATCAGCCGGATCCATATTCAACGTGCCGTCAACCTCGCAGCACACAGGCACCGCGCGCGACTCGATGATTGCTTCGGCAGTCGCCACGAACGTGAAGCTTTGAGTGATGACTTCGTCGCCGGGTTGTAAATCAAGTACGGCGAGTGCCACCCTTAGTGCAGCAGTGCCCGAACTCACCGCTAGTGCGTGTGGCACTTTCATGTATGACGCAAACGCCGCCTCGAAATCCCGAACTTTGTAACAGTCATTACGCAATGCATCAAACCCGTGCCGAAACAGCACACCGCCACGCGCAAAAATATCGTTGATTTCTGCCTGCTCTTCGGCGCCAATTACTTCGAAGCCAGGCATGGCTACATTCTCCGGAAGATTTCGGTCACCCGTTCGTCGGTGAGCACGTCACGGAAGTTTGGGCCAAGTGCGTTGGTTAACGGTTTCGCATGCACCACGGTCGCAGCCACCAATCGCTGATACTGCTCGTCGGACAGATTCGCACAAACGCCAACCGGCAGTGACACCTTCTGCTTAGTCATCATCGTTTGAAACTCGGCATGCTCCGCTGGGTAGAACTCGCTGAGCGCATTCAACGCTATGCAGTTCGCAATGCAGTGATGCAGCCCAAGCACCACACTGAGACCGGCAGAAAATGGGTGAACCAGGCCTACATAACTCGTGGCGATGGCACAACCGCCAAGGTACGACGCCACCATCAACTGTTCACGGGCCTCTGCGCTCATCATGTCGTCGGCAAGAAACACCTGGCGGCAAAGATTGACGGTTTCACGTGAATAGGCATCGCCGACTGCATTGCGATAGGAACCCGCCAGCGCCTCGATGCAATGAATATAGGCGTCCATTCCGGTGTAAAAGTATTGGTCGCGCGGCACCGACGCAGTGAGGTCGGGGTCAAGCACCATTTGGTCGAAGATCGTGTAGTCGCTATTCATACCGAGCTTCAACCCGGTCTTGGCATTCGTCATTACACAGGTGCGGGTTGCTTCAGAACCTGTTCCCGAGATGGTGGGCACCGCAATTTTGTGCACAGCCGCCACCTTCACCAGATCCCAGCCTTGGTAATCCGCTGCACCACCAGTATTGGTGAGCAAATTAGCCACAGCCTTAGCAGTGTCCATCGTGGTGCCGCCACCGAACCCCACGATTGTGGCGGGTAATCCGGTCAGTAACCCGCGCAACTCATTCGTGATTGCATCAATTCCATCGGTGGTTGGTTCGTGGGTCGCATCTACATAGCGCACCACATCGCTGGTGCGTGCACTCAAACGTGCGACTATCGCCGGCTGGTTAGCGAAGTACGAATCGATGAGATACACCACTTTTGCGCCGCCACCCACCAGCTCACGTCGAGCGTCTACGAATGCCGGTAGTCGTTCGAGCGAACCTTGACCGACTATGAATCCGCCAACATTACGCACGACCTTGACACCAGTATCAAGGATGGATGCACTCGATGCAGAAGTAATATCTTCATTCTACGAGCCGGCTGGTGTATCAGCCACGAAGTAGCGCTAGTGCGGCGGTTACGAGAACTACTGTGAAGTCGTGGCTGAACTGACAGGGTCGTTTGATACTGAAAAGCTCCCGCGAATTGCGCCCGGGTCGGTGACCATCACCATCGCCCGTACGGTCAAACCCGGCTGCTCGGCGCAATTCACGACGTGGTCAAAAGAGATGATCTCTACAGTGCAAGCGTTCCCTGGTTGTCTAGGGGCAACTTTGCTGCATCCTGGCAATGAGTCAGACGAATACCACATCGTGTTTCGATTCATTGATGCCGTTCACTTGCGACAGTGGGAACGATCAGCTGATCGCAATAATCTGCTCGCCAAGTCAGACGACCTAATCACTGCCGAGCGTGTCACGGTCACCGCTGGTGATGATGAGTTTTTTGCGGCTCAGACCCACGTCACGCCTCATCGCACGAAAATTGGCATGTTCCTTTCTGAAGTTGCATGGGTGTATCCGCTTGCACTTGGGTTCACCATCGTGTTGGGCCCCACCCTGGGATCGCTCTCGGTATTCGTTCGCGCGCTCATCTTTACAGCACTGATCGGCCTGACCTCACGGTTAGCGATTGCGCCGTTTCGCCTTCGCTGGCATCGACGCCGAATGCTGCCGCAAAATCAGCGGGTAACAAAATAATGACTGGTGGCGGGGGCAGGATTTGAACCTGCGACCTTCAGGTTATGAGCCTGACGAGCTACCGGACTGCTCTACCCCGCGTCGGATATCCAAAGCCTACCGTCTGTGCGACAACAACTTTTTTCGACAAATTTCTCCCCGTACCGGTGTTCACTGATGTTCAATCGTCATCGCAAATCAGTGGATTCGACTCTGCGCACTTTGCAGAACGAAATCACAGCGCTGCGCAATGAAGCTCACCAACGGGATGCCGATGTTGCGACTCTGCGTAATCAACTTCACGCGTTGGATTCTCGCCTGGGAAGTGCTGACGCTCGGATAACACAAATGGCCACCGAGCTAACCAATCAAATCCACGAACTAGACACCGAACTTGAGCGCTTGGCGCAAACAGCCGACGCAGCGAGTGCTGAAACCGTGACTGAATTACGTGCCAACCAGGTGCGCATCGCCAGTGAACAGGCTCGCTACGCCATCACGCTTCGCCATGACCTCGCCGAGCTTGCTGAACTGCTTCGCAAAACCCGTACGTGAGATAGCTCAGCCGCCAACCAGCGAAATCGCTTGACGTAAAACTTCACGCGCTTGTGCCAGTCGTGCTTGATACGTAGCAAAGTCAGGTGGGTTTTGTGCCAGAGCACTATTTGCCTCGTCGAACAAAGCATCAGCACGGGCGAGTAGCTCGACCGCCGTCAATGACGAAGTGTCTTGTGCGGGCAGGGTCGTGGTGGTGACGGTGCCACCTGACGCGTCTGGTGTTGGGTCGGCTGGTGCAACCGAGCCATCGTTGATGCGTTCACCGAGGTCGGTGTTAAAGCCTGGAAACAAGCGTCCAACTGCCTCAGTGAGGTTGTCAGCCATCACCACCCGATTGTCGTATGACACCAAAAACTTGCGGACGAAAATCTGTTTGGCCGAAGGATCATCCGGACGCACAAACAATGGACGCACGTACATAAGACCGCGCTGCACTGGCACTACCTGCAAGTCACCGAAAATCACGCGCGATCCTCGCTGGTCGAGCAGAGTGATCTGCTGAGCAATAATCGGGTCGCTGCCGAATTCGGCTGCCACGGTTGCCGGACCCTCAGGCAGCGGCTCAGGAAACTCGAGAACTTGAATCTTTCCGTACGATTGCGGATCACTCGACACCACCATCAGTGCCCGCAGTTCTTTTCGTGCATTGTCTGCCGAAAATGGAACGAACGGTCGCAACATCGAGAACATTGGCGTTTCAAGGCCATCACCACCGTGGAACATGGTGTAGTACGGCTCGAAACGCAAGACGCTGGCGTCCCGAACGTCAATGCCGTCGGCAGCACCGCCACCAATGGCACCCACGACTCCAGTTACAGAATCGGGTTCACTTGCAGGTGCCTGGGCCACACTCCACGCCGCGTCACGGTTGAAAAACAACGTCGCATCATCGAACTGGTAACGACCGTACACGTTGGTCTGCACACGAAACAGGTCCTCGGGATAACGAAAGTGTTTGACAAGTTCAGCAGGTGCTTGGCTCACATCCGTGAAAAGTTTTGGAAAGGCTTTCGACCATGCGGTGGTGATCGGGTCGTTGGGGTCAATGACATAAAACGTGACATCTCCGCTGAACGCATCCACGACGGCTTTTACGCTGTTGCGCACGTAGTTAAACGAGGTGTTCAGCCCACCACCTGGCGACAACTGGTCGGTATTCGCCTCTTGTGCGTAGGGGTAACGATCACTGATTGTGTAGGCATCCAAAACCCACTGCACCGTGCCGTCGACAACTACCGGATACGGATCGGAGTCGTAACGAAGGAATGGTGCCAGACGGTCCACACGATCGGTCACATTACGGTCATGGATGATGAACGACTGTGAATTGATAAGGCCTGATCCAAACAAGTTGTATTCGCTGTACTGAATGGCATAGGCCACTCGACGAAGCACTGACGACAGCTGCACCCCGCCTGGGGTGGTCTGCTTAGTTGGTTCGCCAACGCACGGCTGTTCGACCTGTTCGGTCCCCACTACTGCATACGAATCGATACCTTCACCGAAATACAACTCAGGACGCGTCACACCGAGATCGACATAAACCGGTCTTCCATCTGTCGTGGTGCGACTGGCAGGGGCAGCGATGAGCCCACAGCCATGGGTGTAGAGCAAGTGTCGCGACACCCATGTACGGTTCGGAATACCTTCGGAGTTGAGTTCACGCGCCGACACCATCACTTGTTGCGTGCGACCGTCGATTTCATAACGGTCTACGTCGAGATCCCGAACGGCGTAGAACGATGTGCGGCCTTCATCAAGGATGAAGCGATCGCGCATCTGAATCGGGTCAAGCTGGCGCACATTGCGCAACGGACTTGGATCATCGTTCAATTGCGCTCCGGTAATCGGCTGCGGATTTACCACATTGCGCGAGATATCCGCCAGGCCGAGAGCCTCTTTAGTTGCCGCAATATTGCGATCGATAAACGGTAATTCCCTCGTGCTCACGTTGGGTTGCACGATGAACCGTTGCACCACCGCCGGGTACACACCACCGGCAGTGACTGCAATGACGATCCACAACACAGTGGCCAACACCGGCAGTCGCCACCCGCGTTGGCGAAAGTTGGCCAGGAACAACACGGCAACCGCCAGCGAAACCAAAATCATGAGTTGCGTCGCAGGCAGCTGGGCGTTGACATCGGTATAAGTTGCACCTTGCACGACACCTCGCGTCGACCGCGTGAGGTTGTAGCGCGAATACCAATAGTCGACGGCTCGCACAAGAGACAGCACTGCGAACAACACGCTGAGGTGCAACTTTGCGAGTGGGGTGACCTTGCGTCCTTGAATTTGGAGACGAATCCCACCGTTCAGAGCGTGTACCCCGGCAGTCACCAGCGTGGCAAGTACCAGCGCAGCAAATGTCCAGTCGACGACAAACTCAATGAACGGAAGTCGCATCACATAGAACGCGACATCTTGGTTGAACAACGGGTCCGTGGCCCCAAAGTCGGTGGAGTTACGAAACAGCGTCCAGTCCTGCCACTGTCCAGCGGCCGGTGATCCGACTAAAAAACCCAGCAGTGCTGCGACGATGAGCCGGAAGCTCCACGCCCGACCTGTTGTCAATTGTCGATAACCAGCCAGCGCGCGTTCTTGGGGGGTGGTCGGAACGAACTCGGGGCGCAGTCGGTCTGCCACCCACATGTTGAGGATCAACAAAAGCGCAAAAATGAGCGTAAAAACGCTGGCCAAACCGAGGCGGGTGAGCAGGATTCCCCAAAACACGTCGGTGCGGCCAACCGACTGATGCCACAGCACATCAATATAGAAACCCACAACGCTGCGTGCCGACACGAACAGGGCGACGATGGCAATCAGCACCGCCGAAAGAATGATGCGACTGCGACGTGGTCGACTAAACCCAAAGCCTCCACCAGAAAACACGGGACGACGAGGAGGAAGATCTTCAGGGATGCGCATGACGCCGAAGGCTACTTGTTCAACGGAACAACTAGACAGCGACATCCAGCATGAGCCAACGGATGTGCGTGTCCCGTTGGAAATGCATCTCCGCGACGCACCCCTGTTGCCAGTGAGTTGTCTTCGGCATCAGCGCATGCTGGGCCTTGTGGATCAACAACCCAACAAACACCAGCTTTTGTGTCACAACCTAGAAACAATCCGCGTGCATAGGAGAAATAGGCGATATCGCTGACGACCGGTTCCAAGTGTTGCGACTTCCACTCAGCGAACAGTGCTCGCAGTGCAACAAGCAACGCATCGCGATCACCAGCAGATGTGGCGAGTGTTGCTGCAACGCGCTCGTGCAGCGGGCTGATGAAGTCGGCCATGAACATCTCGGTGATTTTTTCGAGTATGGCTCCCTGCGCAATCACTGCACGCATATCCGAGCGACGCGCAGCAGAGTGCGAGCGTGCTGCATCAACAGCAATGCTGGTGACGAGTTCACGAATTGCTTCGGTGTACTGCAAGGCGTGCTCGCTAGGGGTTGCCAGCAGCGCTGTGAGTGTGAGCTTCGACCGTTTTGTGCTCACGTGGGTGAGGACGGCATTTTCGTTGTCCGCCAAGCGGCGCTTTATTGCCCGAATCAAGGCTGGCAGCGCTGGGTCAACAACTTCGGCTCGGCGCTGAAACACCGACTCGTCCACCTTGGGTGGCTTACCTGGGGTAGCAATCTTTTGCGTGGTTTCACTGGCTACACGGGTAGTGCTGGCAGTGCGCAAACGTGCAAAGATTTCGTCAACCCGGCTGGTGGTAGCAGGCGATGTTGGGTCTGGTGATGCAGATTGAGGCTGTTCACCGGGTGATGAGCCTTCAATTCGCTCGAACACCGGATGCTCTGGTGCGTCAAGTTCGGGTGCCACGTGGCTTGCTCGTGGCGTTTCTTTTTGGCGACGACGATCAGACAGATTCACCACTTCGGCAAGCTGCACAACCTCTGCTGTTTCCGACACTTCTGTCGTCTCAACTATCGCCTTGGGTGTCTCTTCGACTGTTGTGACTGTTTCGACCGTGGCAACGGGTTCATCCACATGGTCAACGTGCTCAACGTCATCAACGATGGCGACGCCCTCTTTGCCGGCAACTTCGTCTTTGCTCGGTGCTACGTCTGGCACCACAGAAGTGGCTTCCGCAGACTGATGCGATTCGCCCAATTCGTGCTCGTATTGTTTGGCGTCAAAAATTGGGGTCTTGCTCGGACGCGTTGGGCGTGGCGGTGGTGGTGCATCTGGTGGCACCAACGGCGGCGTTACCCCTGTTCCACGCAAGGTTTCATCAAACTCATTCAAATCCCCAACCACATCGGTGGCCGCGTGTCGCGCCCGTTCAAAAGCCCCCAGCAAACGCTCGCGCTCGTGCACCAAGTGCTCAAGTTCGCGACGGGCGTCTTCGGTTCGCTTGGCCAAATCCGTCAACACCCGCTCGCGATACGCGCGCACTTCGGCGATCATCTCGCGGCCCTGTTGTTTGGCCACCTCAAGCTCTTGTTCGGCTTCGCCCGAAACATCCGATCGGCGACGGGATGCTTCGACATTTGACTCTTCAAGTAGTCGGGCTGCCTCACGAGTTGCGTCGCGCACCACCTGCTCGGCCGATTCAGCAGCACGGGTGCGCATTGCTTGGGCGGCTTCACGGGCCACACTCAAAACACGCGCCGCTTCGGCACCCAATAACTCAGTTACTGCAGCTTCATCGATTGCGCCTACGTCAATTGGCCCACGCGCTTGCATAGCTTTCAGTTCGCTCTCCAAAAATCGCTCGCGTTCCAAGAGTCGAGCCATTTCCACCGAGACCTGTCGCAGAAAGTCCCGCACTTCTTCCTCGCGGTATCCGCGACGACTCAGCGTGAACTGGGCAGCGGCGACCGCAGCCGGCGACGACGGGTCGGGTCGCTGGAAGTCAAGGGCCATGCCCTCAACAGTACGCCCCTATTAATCGCTCGTTGTGGCATCGGGCAGTGGGTCGCCACCAATTCCACGCAAGATATCGAGCGCATCTTGCAGTGTCGCCACTGTCTCAACGCGCATCTGTGCCCCACCAACGCGACGAGCTTGGGCAATATCGGCCGCCGATTGGCTCGCGGGTATGAGAAACAACTTGGCACCACTATCGCGGGCAGCAACTGCTTTTTGCGGAATCGCACCGACCGCGCCAACACTTTCGTCGCCATCCATCGTGCCTGTCACCGCGACTTTCACTGCGCCGGTGAGCGAGCCCTGCGACAACTCATCAATCAAGGCGAGTGTGAACGCCAGCCCTGCCGATGGACCACCGATTGAATCGGTGTCGATGCCCACTTCGAACGGCGTCTCTACCGTTCGTGTGTCGCGTGGCATGAAACCAATAATGGTGCGGCTGGCGTCATCTGGCGACGCCATGAGTTTCACGTTGATAGCCACCGCCACATCTGTATCGGATCGGCGCACCTCAAGTGCCACCAATTCACCAACTCGGCGATTCGTGACTGCTTCAATCAACGCCGGCAATGTAGGTGTTGGGATACCAGCAAAACTCAGAATGGTGTCGCCCGCAACCAGCAACTTGCACGCGCTTTGCGGGTCGGGGACATCTTCACACACCACGTCATCCACGACGACATCG
>JANQZQ010000020.1 GCA_030728545.1 Ilumatobacteraceae bacterium | reverse complement strand
GCCAAGCCCATGTCATGCCAGCCGCGAGCACGCACCGAGTGTTTCGGCCATACCGCACCCCAAACGGCCAACGACAGATCAGTTCCTGCTGTGCCGCGCGACAACTGCTGCACGATTTCGTCTGCCACTCTCGTCGCAGCCCGCAACGACGCAGCAACGGAATAGCCAGTCACCGGGTGCACAAAGCCTGCCGCTGCACCAAACCCCACTACGCGCGTAGTGCGTGCCGGCAACGACCCACCCATGGCGATGTGTACTCGCTCGACCGAATCTGCCTGCTCGGTGGCATCAACACCAAGTCGCGCAGCGAGCCGCGTACGAAGATCAACTAGCCCACGTGGCGGGTTCGCGTACAGCGACGTTTCTTCTACAAGAGTTCGACCATCGTGGAACTGTGCTCCGTAAAAGAAAGTGGGCGGTGTGCTCCAATCCATCAAGGTGAATATGCCGGGCTCGACACCAGATGTACGAGCGACAATTGCCGACCCAGTTTTGGACCCAGCCCCGAGCAGCAAGCCATACGCCGTCTGCGCACCACCTGTTGGGGTGCGACGTGCCAAGAGCTCACCACTTCCTGTTGCGTCGATCACGAGTCGCGCAGTGATCGTGGCCCCACTGTGCAGTCGCAACGAAGTGGTGTCAGTTGTGTGTTCGGCTTGCACCGCGGTGTCACACTGCACCTGCACCCCCGCCAGCAAGCTGCTGCGCAAACGCGCATTATCGAACACCACATATGGTCGCTGCAACAGATGTTGGCGCTTGCCCACCACTCGCACCGTGGGCCATGCACCGCGCACCAACGAGTCAAGTTCACCACCCAGGTCGCAATCGGCAACGTCGTTGCGCCACACGCCGTACGTGGCGTGCCACTCGGTTGAGGCTGCAACCACCACCGGCTCGACACCCTGCAGCGCTAGGGCCCGTGCCAGTGCCAAGCCAGCCGGCCCGCCACCGACTATGGCTACATCAACCACCACGTCATCGCGTTGGTCAGGCATTGCTTATAGCGCAGTACCAAGCTCAGCCAAGTGGGCATGATCGTTGTAACGCATAAGCCGCCAGATGTTCTCGCGTGGTTGCACCAACTCGGTAATCGAACAATTCTTGGTGAAGACCTCAAAGCGTCCCGTTGATGGGGTTTGCAAACAATGGCGCAACAGGCCGTCGATGGTGCCGCCGTGGCAAGTGACTATGACGGTCTTGCCGCGATAGTCGCGCTCGACTTCTCGAAAAGCGGCAACGATTCGCGAATGAAACTGCGCCATCGTCTCGCCACCCGGAAACACCACAGCATTCGGGTCGCCCGCAAAATCAGGTCGGCCGTACTTGGCCACAAAGTCATCAAACTTGAGTCCGTCGCAATCCGGGCCCGGGTCGTGCTCGCCGAAGCCGGGTCGCACGTCAAGGTCGCTGTGGCCAACGAACGGGGCCACAATGTCGGCTGTTTGCATCGCGCGTGGAAACGAACTTGAAACAACCGCATCAACTTGCAACTCCTTGGTGCGCTGCAAACGTGCACCCAGCGCTTGAGCCTGAGCACGGCCGTGCTCGGTGAGCCCACGACAAGTGCGCAAGCCGCCCAGATATCGCTCAACGGTGGCCACAGATTCACCGTGACGCACCAACACAATTCGTGTGTCGTTCATACGAGCTTTTCGACGAACCCTTCGAGTTGTCGCAAGTTACGGCATTCATAAACACCGTCGGTATGACCGCCGTACTCACCCACGATCGAATCGCCAGTGTTCCAATACGAACGCGGCTCGGGGTTCAACCAATACACGCGTCGCGCTCGCTTACGCATTTCCTTCACCACCCAGCTCTGTGAAGCGTGATAGTTGTTGCGCGCATCCCCCAACAACAACACGGTGGTCTTGGGGTTGATGTCTTTGCCATAACGCTCCCAGAACACCTCGAATGCGTGCCCGTAGTCCGAGTGCCCGTCTACCCACACCACATCGGCTTCAGTGTTCACTTTGTGGATCGCTTCTTGGATGTCTTCGGTGGCCTTGAAATACTTCGTCACTTCATCCAAGCCATCAATAAATACGAATGAACGAACCTTGCTGAACTGACTTTGAATTGCGTACACCAGCATCAGCGTGAACCGCGCGAAGGCTGCAACGCTGCCAGAGATATCGGCCACCACCATGAGTTCGGGTTTGGCAGGGCGTGGATACTTGAACTTCGGCTCAGCTGGCACACCGCCGTAGCTCAACGAATGGCGCACGGTGTTGCGAAAATCCAACGGGCCTTTGCGACCATGACGACGCTTGCGAGCCAAACGTGCTGCCAGCTTGCGAGTGAGCGGGAAGAGCGCTTTTTTCAGCGACTGCATTTCTTCGCGGCTGGCATGCATGAATTCCACATCTTCTGGCAGTGGCTTGCGCAAAGTTTTGGCCATCGCCTCAGCACCGCGATCGGCCACCAACCGGCGACGAATCTCGGCTTCGACTTCTTTTTTAAACTGCTCAATCCGGCTTTCGTATTCGTCTTTGGTGAGGCGCTGTTCGAGATTGGTTGCTTCACGCTGATTTGATTGTTTGTTGGCTTCCAACAACTTCGCCAGCATGTTGTCTAAATCCAAATTGCGCAGCGTGCGATACAAGTAATACGTTCCACCAACTGGGCGTCCTGGCTCCATGCCGGCAAAGCGAGCCACCGACTGGCGTGCCAGCGCCCGCATCATGGCTTGGTCACCTTGCATGAGGGCGCGCATGAGCATGTTCGCCAACTCTTCTGGCGTGAGTGCCTCAAGACCTCCGCCACCCGCCCCGCGACCTTCACCTTGGCCTTGCTGAGCCTGATCTTGTTCGTCTCGCCAAAACTCGTCGGCTTGATCGTCGCTCGGGTCGACAATGTTGTACTGCGAGCCGCGCAGCGAAAAATACACCTCGAAAATGGTTTCAAACACCCGCCAGTGCGAAGAGTTTTTTACCAGCGTGGCGCCCAACGCATATTTGAACGCGTCGCGGTCCTCAATCGGGATGACCTTGATGGCCTCCATGGCGTCGAGGTTTTCCGTGAGGCTGACGGGGAGCCCGGCTCGCCGCAATTCCGCAACGAACCCGGACATCAAATCGATGACCGGCATAACGCCCTTTACTCGTCGACCGACAGCTCTTTGGCGGCTTTGGCGATATCGGTTTGGTACTTGAGCAACACATGCAGGGTTTCCTTGGCCTGCTGAGCATCAATGTGATCAACACCCAACAAGATGAGGGTGCGGGCCCAGTCGAGTGTTTCGCTCACCGAGGGTGCCTTCTTCAAATCCAACTGGCGAATGCTCCGCACGATGCGCGCTATCTGGTCGGCCAAATTCACGCTGATGTCGGGCACCTTGGCCAACACGATTTCTTTCTCGCGTTCCATATCGGGGTAGTCGATGTGCAAAAACAAGCAACGACGCTTCAATGCCTCGGAGAGTTCACGCGTGTTGTTCGAGGTCAAAAACACCATCGGAATCTGCTTGGCAGAAATTGTGCCGAGTTCAGGAATTGACACCTGATACTCGCTCAACACCTCGAGCAGCAGCGCCTCGGTTTCGACCTCAACTCGGTCGACTTCGTCGATGAGCAAAACTACTGGGTCGGGCGCAGAGATGGCTTCGAGCAGCGGGCGCGTGAGCAGAAATTCATCACTGAAAATGTCATCGTGCACATCTGACCAGCTGTCGCTTTTTTTGTCGGCCTGAATACGCAGCAACTGCTTTTTGTAGTTCCATTCATAGAGCGCCTTGGATTCATCCAAGCCCTCGTAGCACTGCAAGCGAATAAGTCGAGCCCCAGTAAGTTCGGCCACGCTCTTGGCCAATTGCGTTTTGCCGGTTCCGGCTGGGCCTTCGATGAGCACAGGCTTGCCCAGCCGCTGGGCCAAATACACCACACCAGCGATGCCTTCGTCGGCAAGATAATTGACTTTTTTGAGTCCGTCGCGCACCTGGGAAACTGATACAAAGTCGCTGCTCATCGCGGCAAGGCTACTCAGCAATACACCCTCTCCACGAGCGCTAGGCATAGCATTTGACCACGATGAATCAGCGCTCGCACTTCGCGAGCAACCTCGCAGTGGCCAGCGGCACGCTGGTTTCTCGTGCCACTGGGCTCGTTCGTATTGCGGTGTTTGCTGCCGTTATCGGTCAAACCGCCCTTGCTGACGCCTTCGATATTGCCAACAACGCACCCAACGTGATCTACGAGCTGTTGCTGGGCGGCACCCTCACGGCCACCTTGATTCCGTTGTTAGTTGCCCACCGTGAACGCAATGATCGCTCGGCAACAGCCGCCGTGTTCGGCACCAGCATGGTGGCTTTGGCGGCAATCACTGCTTTGGCCATCGTTGTGGCGCCATTCGTCTTTCGCCTCTATTCGCTCAGCCCTGCGGGTGACGTAGCCACGTTTCGTGACGTTGGCACCGCGCTCACTCGCGTGTTTTTCGTGCAGATATTTTTCTACGGCCTCAATGCGCTCGCCGCCGGAGCACTCAACGCACATGGCAAGTTTCTTGCTGCTGCGTGGGCACCGGTGGCAGCCAACGTGGTGGCTATCGCAGCGTTACTCGCCATCAGTGTTGACTCGGCCATCTCCCAAGTCGGGTTACCCGATGCCGCAGTTGGCACACGTTTGTTCTGGTGGTTCTCGCTCGGGCCCACCGTCGGCATCGCCGCCATGTCGATAGCGGTGGTGATCGCTGCGGTGCGGGCCGACGCCTTGCCGATGCCGCGCTTTGCCCCGACGCACCCAGCGGTGCGTTCGCTGCTCATGTTGTCGGGTTGGGCCATTGGCTATATCGCTGCAAATCAAATCACCCTCATCGTGGTGAAGAACCTCGCTGACCCGGGCTCGGGTCGCCTCGACGCATATGCCAAAGCAATGGTGCTGTTTCAACTACCGCATGGCTTGCTCGCCGTCACCATTGCCACCACTGTCACCCCGCTGCTGGCACGGGCCGCAGCACAAAGCAACCGCGTTGATTTTCAACGCCAGTTCACCAACGGTGCCCGACTCACGGTGGGTCTCACCCTGCTGCCGTGCCTTGCGATGGTTCTGTTGGCCAAGCCCATCGTGCGCGTCGTGCTCGGTTGGGGCGAGTTCAGCACTTCAGCAGTCGACACCACTGCGCGTGCACTCACTGGTTTAGCAATTGGCTTAGTTGGGTTCTCGCTGTATTTGTTTGCCCTGCGCGGGTTCTATAGCCATAGCGACACCCGCACCCCGTTTTATATCAACGTCGGACAAAACGCGCTCAATATCGCTTTAGCCGTGGTCTTGGTTACGCGCTATGACGTGCTCGGGCTGGGCTTGGCGTTTGCCATGTCGTATCTGGTGTTTGCCGTAGTCACTGTGCAACTGCTGCACCACAGACACGGCACGCCCTCACTACCTACGTTGCTTAACCTGCGACCACTTTTGAGCCGCCAGTCGCACAACAAAAACTGACTCACAAAATAGGCGCAGCTAGAACACGCTGAGGTCATCGCGATGCACCAACTCGGTGGGCACATCATCGGGCAATTCGACACTCTTTTTTCCGGCCGCTGCCGCAGCCTGACGCGCACCGACGCGTGCCAACCCCCGCGCAATAGTCGCGTTGGAGGTGTCAACAATTTCTACAATGTCGCCCGCGACAAAATCACCGCGCACCTCCACGACTCCGGCGTGTAAAAGCGACACCCCGCGCGTCACCAGCGCAGCGCTCGCACCGGCGTCGACCACCACGACTCCGGCTGGTTGGGCGGCAAAGGCAATCCACAGTTTGCGAGCCGTCAGCGAGCGATCATGGGCGGCAAACGTGGTGCCAATGTTGGCAACGTTGTTGACTGCATCACTCAGCACCCTTGCCCGCGTGGCCCGCGCAATTACGGTGCGCACACCCGACCAACTAGCAATTCGAGCAGCCGCAAGCTTGGAAGCCATACCCCCGCTGCCGCGCGTGGTGCCCGATGATCCGGCGCGCACCGACATCAATTCGTCGTCGGCTGCCACATCGCTAATCAGCACGGCGGTTGGGTGGGTGGCTGGGTCGGCGGTGTACAACCCGTCGGTGTCGGTCAACAACACCAATACATCGGCGTCGATACTGTGTGCCACCAATGCAGCGATTCGATCGTTATCACCAAACCGAATTTCGTCGCTGGCAATCGCATCGTTTTCGTTGATGATCGGCACGCAACCCAACTCCAGCAGGCGCAACATGGTTTGCCGCGCGTGCAAATACTGCTCGCGATCGACGAAATCGTTCGGCACCAGCAACACCTGGGCACCCACCAAACCGTGCTGGTCGAGTGCGGTGTTGTAGTGGCTCATCAGGCGACTCTGCCCAGCCGCAGCCAGCGCTTGCAGCGTGCCCGTGTCGGTGGGCCGCTCGGTAAAGCCGAGGGCTGCCACCCCACCGGCCACGGCACCACTGGTCACCACGAGCACCTCGTGACCTGCTGACCGCAACTCGGCCACCTGAGCACACAGCGACGTAATCATGTCGATGTCAATGGCCCCACTGGCATCAGTGACCGACGATGTGCCGATTTTGGCAACCAGTCTCATGCGCGACCGACTTCAGCCCAACTCGGCTGTGTATTCGAAACTGAACTCACTGATGTGAATCGTTGCACCGTCCTGCGCGCCTGCCCGCGACAGCAAACGTGGCACGCCTAAACCGGTAAGTCGATCATCGATGTAGTTGAGTGCGTCAGGCGAGTTCACATCGCTGAGTGCCACGGCACGCTCCACCGAGCGACCATGCAGACGAAACTCGTTGTCCCCGGTCTTTTCTACGCGGGTGCCCACGGGTTCAGGTCGAATGGTGATCTCGGTGTCGTCGACTTCTGGCTCGGCCCGTGCGTCGCGCACCAACTCGGCCAAAGCACCCAACACCTCGCGCACCCCAGCGCCGGTCACTGCCGACATGATCGGGTTACCGGTGGCATCCCACTTGGCTTTAGTTTCGCTATCGACCGAATCAAGCTTGGTGCCCACGATGATGCGCGGGCGCTCGAGCAACTCTGGACGATACGCCTGCAACTCGCGCAACAACACTTCCACCTGTGTGGCAGGGTCAAGACCTTCCATCGACACGAGGTCGACCAATATGCACAGCACTCGGGCCCGCTCAATGTGGCGCAAGAACTGGTGGCCTAGCCCACGGCCCTCGCTTGCCCCTTCGATCAATCCGGGGATATCGGCAATGACAAATTCGGTTTCCTCTCCGAGTCGCACCACCCCGAGGTGGGGCTGCAACGTGGTGAAGGGATAATTCGCGATTTTCGGCTTGGCCGCTGACACCGCTGAGATAAACGTGCTCTTACCAGCATTAGGAAACCCGACGAGCGCCACATCGGCCATCAGTTTCAGTTCCAACAGCAACCAACGCTGCGGGCCGTGTTCACCTTGTTCGGCAAATGACGGTGCACGGCGCTTGTTCGTCAAAAACCGTGCGTTGCCACGACCGCCTTGCCCGCCAGGAATCGCCTGCCATCGCATGCCGGTGGTGCGCAAGTCAGCAAGCACTTCGCCAGTTTCGAAATCTTTCACGATCGTGCCCTCGGGAACTTTGACTTCCATCGGGCGACCACGTCGACCGTGCAGATCTTTACCCATCCCCGACACACCGTCTTCGCCACGGCGGTGCGGGTGGTCGCGAAATGCCACCAGCGACGCCACGTTGTGGTCAGCAATCAGCCACACCGCCCCACCGTCACCACCGTCACCACCGTTGGGGCCACCAAACACCTCAGGGCCTTCACGACGGAAGCTCACACAGCCAGCGCCACCATCGCCACCCCGCACGTTCAATTGCGCTTCGTCGACGAACACACTCATGTTGGCTTGGCTCCTAGTGACCCATCGCGCCGTAGTGGCGGGGTTTTCACGCTACAAGCCCATACCCATTGCGTATCGTGAAACCATGACCTCACGCGCCGAGTCTTGGGCAGCAACGATGCATGGCCACACCACCGACGGCGGCCTTCGGTTTGCTCATGCCGATTCGTGGGCTGGCACCGGGCGCATCGAGCTGGTGCCGCGTGATGCTCGCGAGGCACACGAGTCAACGATGTTGGCACCACACGCCACACGCTCCTTTGGCGCTGGCAATCGCGCCATCGCTGAAGAGCCCGATCCGTTTCGCACCTGCTTTGAGCGCGACCGTGACCGTATCTTGCATGCGTCTTCATTCCGACGCTTGGCCGGCAAAACCCAAGTGTTTGTGTTTCCACAAGACCACCAGCGCACGCGGCTCACCCACGCTCTCGAAGTTGCCCAAGTCGCCGTGTCGATTGCCCGAGCACTCGGGCTCAACGTTGCGTTGACCGAAGCCATTGCGCTCGGCCATGACTGTGGCCACGGGCCCGGCGGACACGCCAGTGAAGATGCGCTGTCGCCATATGTTGAAGGCGGCTACGACCACGCCGTGTGGGGTGCCGATGTGGCATTGGTGTCGCTCAACTTGTGTCGCGAAACACTCGACGGCATTCGTAATCACTCCTGGTCGCGTCCTGCCCCGGCCACACCCGAAGGCGAAGTGGTGTCGTGGGCCGATCGCATCGCCTATGTGTGTCACGACTTCGAAGATGCAGTATCTACGGGTTTGGTATTTGCCGACCACTTGCCCGACGAGGTGCGCTCGCGCTGCGGAATCACGCGCTCTTCACAGCTTCGTGCATTCATTACTGCCATGATCGAAGCAGCCCGCCACTCCGGGCGCATTGGCATGACGGGCGAAAC
>JANQZQ010000019.1:5603-8805 GCA_030728545.1 Ilumatobacteraceae bacterium | reverse complement strand
GACCCAGTCGTCGCCGTCACGCTCGGCTTTGGTTTGCAGTGACGCTAAATCGCTTCCGGCACCTGGTTCGCTGAACAACTGGCAGCCAACAATGTCGGCGCGCCACATCGCGCGCAAGAACTTTTCTTTGGCTTCAGGCGAGCCGTGGGCCAAGATGGTCGGCGCCACCATGCCCAGGCCGATAGTGAAGATGCTTTGATTGGGCACTTTGTAGTTGGCTTCAACGGCGGCGTACGCCTTTTCGTGGGAGGCGGTGAGCCCGGCTCCGCCAAATTCACGCGGGCCGGTGATCCAACCGAAACCTGCATCAAACTTCTTGCCGCGCCACGCTTTGGCCGATGCAACCATTTCTTGTTCGGCCTCGCGGGATTTTTCTTCGAACATCGACATGTTGTCAGAGCCCTCGCCCCAGACGAACTTTTTGTCGGTTTCTTTCGGCTCCAGATTGGCGTCGAGAAAGGCTTTGGCTTGTTGAGCAAACTCGGTAATTTCCACGACATTTACCGTAGTTGCACGGGTGCGTTGACTGCCAGCCGAGCAACTAGCGTCTGGTGAACCATGGGTCAACCAGTTGCCGTTACGGTCACCGGCTCGCACGAGCCAGGCCGCGTGCGATATGAGCTCAACCGTTCGCTGACGGGCCAGGAGCACGAAAACTACGAGTCAACACCCCACCGCACCGAGACTTTTGGCGCGGTGCTGGCGGAGCGGCTGTTTGCCACCGGCTTGGTGCGCGCCGTGCATATCTATTCCAGCGTGGTGACAGTGGATCTGGTGGTTGGTGCCGATGCCCAAGCGTTGACTTCAATCATTCAAGATTTGTATCAATACTGGAAGCCAGGCATGGTGCCCGTGGTGCCCGGCGGTGCGGCGAGCACACCAGTAACTGCGCAATAAACACGCATCACAGTTATAGGCACAGTTATAAGCACAGTTATAGATACAACGACAGCGTCGTCGTAGCGTTATGGCGTGCCGAGCGCAGTAAACACCACGCTGTCGCTTAATGAAGTCGCCCAGCGACTCAACGTGCATTACATGACGGTGTATCGATACGTGCGCTCGGGTCGACTGGCTGCGCGCCAGCAGGATGGCGAATGGCAGGTGCTGGCATCAGATGTGCGGGCATTCGCTGCTACGCGCACATCAGCAAAACGAAGCCCAGGGTCAAAACGTGTGGTGCGCGCCAAGCGCGGTGCCCGGGCCGCGGCTGATTGGGCTGGGCGTTTTGAAACCTGTCTTTTGGCTGGTGACGAAGTCGGTGCCGAACAGTTGCTCAACGACGCGCTGAATAGTGGCCACGACTTGTTTTCGTTGTATTTGGATGTTGTTTCGCCAGCGCTCGTTGCGATTGGCGCTCGTTGGGCGGGGGGCAACTTGCATATTCACGAAGAACATCGCGCCAGCACCATCGTGGCGCGACTCTTTGCGCGAGTGAGCGCTCGGTTTGCCCATCGCGGGCCGTCACGCGGCACAATCGTGATTGGTGGCCCGAGTGGCGAGCGACATGGGTTGGCGCTCACGATGGTTGCCGACTTGCTGCGGAGTCGTGGCTGGAACGTGTCGGACATCGGCCCGGACATGCCGGCAGAGTCGTTTGCCACGGCGGTGCAAAACATTGACCAGTTGCGTGCTGTGTGTGTTGGTGTCACGCTGCGCGAGTCGTTGCCGGCGGCAAAAAGTGTGATTGCGGCTGTCAACCGCGTGGTGCCCAACGACGTGATGGTGTATGTCGGCGGGGCAGCAGTCACTTCAGACGCTGACGCTCGGCAACTGGGTGCCGACACCTGGGCGAAAGATCCGCGCACGTTGGTGTCCCTGCTCAGCGAAACAGACTGAGTAGCGTCTGTCGGCGTGGCAGCACCGAAACACACTCCGGTCAACCCAACTGATCGTCCGCGGGCCTACACCTCGCCCGAATTCGTGCCCGCACCCTGGACTAACACTCGCAAAGCATCGGTAACAGGCAGCCAGCCCCGCGCCGATCGGCTTGGCCATCCTGGCCCAGACCAGGGCTATGTGTTGAAGTTGGCCGAGCGAATGCGCCCACGCATCAAGGTGTCGGCAGGTGAACATGTGGATGACGCGATTCAGGGTTGCATTGGCATCGCATTGCGCCGTGCTTCGCACTTTGGTCGCGCTCCGGTCATCCACGACCTTGATATTGCACTCACGATCTGGGGATATTTTCTTGACTCACCACCAGCGGAATTGCTCGCCGTGCGCAAGAGCGTGTTTGCCGGCGTCGGCAATGTGGTGCACCACTATGTGGAAGCCCGCCAGATAGTCGACATGGTGCCGCAATCAACCATCATCATGACGCCCGAGATGGTGAAAAAAGCTATGCCCAACTCGTGGCGCGCGCTGGTCGGCGCTTAGTCGATAGCCAGTTTTCGCAGGTCGTCCAACCGCACGAACTCCAACGTGAGCGCATGCGTTGATCGCAGTCGTACACGGGGTGCTTTGCCCGCTTCGAAGGCCTCTTGCCAGCGTCCGGCACACAAACACCATTGATCACCAGCTTTGAGCCCAGCAAAACCGTATTGCGGCATCGGTGTCGACAAGTCGTTGCCAGCAGCCTTGGAGAATTCAAGAAAGTCGTCGGTCATGATTGCGCACACGGTGTGCACACCGGTGTCGTCGCCACCCGTTTCGCAACAGCCATTGCGATACCAGCCGGTGACGGGGTCAAGGCTGCACGACTCGAGCGGCTCACCGAGCACATTGGGTTGGGTCGAGACTCGTTCGCTCATGACAAGTTGACGCCAACAAGGCTGCCGATGAGGTAAGTGACGGCTACAGCCGCGATCAAGATGGCAACTTGGCGCAGACCACCAAACAGCATCGGGCGCTCTGACTGTTTAGCGATTGTGGCGCCAACAAGTGCAGCAGTCGTCACACCGATGGCCACCGATGCGATGCGCGCCGGGTCGCCCGAACTAACGATCCATGGAATGACCGGTAGTAACGCACCCACGAGAAAACTGACGAGCGACACGATTGCCACCGATAGTGGGTTGGGAAGATGAGCAGGGTCGAGGCCGAATTCTTCGCGAGCGTGCACGAGCACGGCGCGCTTCGGGTCGCGCATCACTTCGGTGGCAGCGGCGGTGGCCTGCGCTGCCGACATACCGTGCGAGCGGTACATGCCAGCAAGTTCTGAGGTTTCGGCTTGGGGGTTGTGCATGAGTTCGCGCATCTC
>JANQZQ010000019.1:0-5503 GCA_030728545.1 Ilumatobacteraceae bacterium | reverse complement strand
CGGTGGTCGGGGTGGTCTTCGTGCTCGGCACGTGCCGTTTCGGTCATGGCTCAAAGTTACTCGCGATGCGAGGTGCTGGGTCGCGCTTAGTATCAACTGTGGTGTCTGGCACTCCTCGCTATCGTTTCGCGCCGTCACCGACCGGCTTTTTTCACGTGGGTGGAGCCCGAACTGCTTTGTACAACTGGATTCTGGCGTTGGCCAACGACGGCGTATTCGTTTTGCGCATCGAAGACACCGACGAGTCGCGCAACGAGCCCCAATGGACGCAGGGAATCCTTGATGCCTTGGCGTGGATTGGCATCGACAGCAGCGACCCACATTTTGAAGGCCCGTACTTTCAATCGGCAAACGCAGCAACGCACGTGGAGGCGGCCCACAAGTTGTTGGCCGACGGGCACGCCTATTACTGCGATCTCACGTCAGAGCAAATTCAAGAGCGTGCCAAGGCATCGGGCAAACCGGGCTACGACGGCTATTCACGCGATCGCGGGTTGACGGCTCAGCCGGGTTACAGTCTGCGATTTCGGGTACCGACCGGCACAACTGTCGTCATCGACGAAGTTCGCGGGCAAGTGGAGTTTGACAATTCAACGATTGAAGATTTCGTCTTGCTGCGCGGCAATGGCACACCAGTGTTCAACTTGGCCAATGTGGTCGACGATGTGTCGATGAAGATCACCAACGTGGTGCGAGCCGAAGAGCATTTGCCGAACACCCCTAAACAACAAATGCTGTGGCAGGCATTGGGCCACCCCGTGCCCTCGTGGGCGCACGTGCCAGTACTGGTGAATGAGCAGCGCAAGAAATTATCCAAGCGTCGCGACAAGGTGGCTCTTGAGCAGTATCGCGACGAGGGTGTGGTGGCACCCGCAATGGTGAACTATTTGATGACGCTCGGGTGGGCACCAACTGGTGATACCGAAATAGTCGAGTTTGCTTCGATTGTCGCCGACTTCAAACTGTCTTCGGTGAATCACTCGTCTGCATTCTTTGACGTGAAGAAACTCAGTGCATTCAACGGTGAGTATTTGCGCAAGATGACCGTCGAGCAATTCGTGGCGGCGTGTGAACCTTGGCTGGCGCCCGACAAGGCACCGTGGCCCGCCGACCGTTTTGACCAGAGTGTGTTCCTGCGCATCGCACCCCATGTGCAAACCCGCGTGGCGGTGTTGTCAGAGGTGCCAGCGATGATCGATTTCTTATTCATGGCCGATGTGGTCATCGACTCTGCAGCGTTTGACAAAGCATTCGCAGCCGACTGGGCACGACCACTTACGCGCTTGATTCGTGATCAATTCGCCACGGTGGACTGGAACCCCGAGGCATTAAAGAATGTGGTCGAAGTGGTTGGCGCAGCTAGCGACGTGAAACTCGGCAAACTGCAGGCGCCAGTGCGCGTGGCCATGACGGGGCGCAGTGTCGGGCCGCCATTGTTTGAATCTCTCGAAGTGCTGGGTCGCGACGAAACGCTGCGTCGCATTGACGCTGCACTCACCCGCGCTGGCTAACTTCGTGCGCCGCGCAATTGTCGTTGTTGGCGTGGCATCGGTGTCGGTGGCCGTCTATTTCTTAGTGACCCTCGCCCAAGTGTGGTCAACGGGTCGCGACGACTCGTTTCTCACCGGTGCTCGCACGGCGGACGCCATCGTTGTGCTTGGTGCAGCGCAATACGACGGTCGACCGTCACCACAGCTGCAGGCCCGACTCGACCATGCGTTGCTGTTGTGGAAACGCGAGGCGGCGGCATCCATCGTGGTGACGGGCGGCAAACAAGCCAACGATCGCTTTACCGAGGCGCAAGCCAGTCTTGAGTATCTCATCGCCAACGGGGTGCCTGCTGCGGCGATTTTGGTCGAACCCAACGGCGTATCGACCTTTGCATCGTTGGCTGCCGTACGTCGCGACCTAGTTGCCCCCGTAATCGACCATGTCGTGCTTGTGAGCGATCCGTATCACCTATTGCGGGCTCGGCTGGTGGCCGACGAACTGGGCTTTGTTGTCGATGTGTCTGCCACACGATCAGGAGTCACGCAGGGCACTGCTGCATTGCGGCGTAATGTTCGTGAAGCGTTGGGCATTATGGTCGGGCGAATCACGGGGTTTCGTCAACTAGAGGCTTGGCTACAATAAATATCGCAACACTCTGGGGAGTGGTGTAACTGGCAACACAGCAGATTCTGGATCTGTTATTCAGGGTTCGATTCCTTGCTCCCCAACAAACCTTGTTTCAACAAATAGCGCACCCGCAACGAAATTCGTGAGCGGTAGCGTTGTGAGCCGTTCGGGCTCCCATCGTCTAGCGGCCTAGGACACAGCCCTCTCAAGGCTGCGGCACGGGTTCGAATCCCGTTGGGAGTGCTCAGCAAGCAGTGCGATGTCCAACTTTGACGCACTGCACCGCCAGTGGTGCAGGTAGCAAACCGAGGAGACGATGCTCCACCCGGTGAGTGGCACTGGTGCCACAAAAGAACCCTCGCGCCGACGATGCGCAGCGATTGCTCGCGTGCGTCACCGTCGGCGACGAAGAAAAAGCGTGTTTAGCGCTTCTTTTTTGCGGGCTTCTTTGCCGAGGCCGGAGCCTTTGGCGCTGACGTATTGAGTTTTGGAGCAGGAACCGCACCAAGTGCCACGTCTTTGAAACCCTTCAGCGCGGTGATCTTGGCAACTGTTTTTGCCTTGATCTGGATCTGCTCACCCGTTGCTGGGTTGCGACCGATACGCGCTGGGCGCTTCTTCTTGAAGAACTTAGCGAAGCCTGAGATATTGACGATCTCACCCTTGGCCACATTGGCCAGGATGACATCAACAGTTCCCTCGATGACGGCTTTCGCCACTTTCCTCTCGACGTTTGAATGGAGTGCTACTGCGTTGATTAGTTCGTTTTTCTTCATAGACGCCCACCCTATTACACAGGTGGTGGATGGCTAGGTGATACTTCGCTGATGCCTCGGCAGTACCAAACTGAGGTGTTTGGCGGCTTAGAAGCGCACGCGACACACGCGCGGGCCATGCACCTGGCCACCCGCCCAGGTGACGGCAGCGGGGTCAATCAGGCTGAACTCAGGAATGCGCTCGAGCCACACCTGGAGCGACACTCGGAGTTCGAGTCGGGCCAGGTTTGAGCCAGCACAGCGGTGGATGCCCGAGCCGAAAGCCACGTGGCGGTTGTGTTCGCGGTCCAAGATGACCTCGTCGGGTTGCTCGAACTGGCGCGGGTCGCGATTGGCGGCCGGGAAGGACATCAAGATGCGGTCACCGGCCTTCATTGGGCAGCCTTGAAACTCGGTATCGCGGTCCACGATGCGAGCCATGGTGACAGGCGAGTAGGCCCGCAGTAACTCTTCGATGGCAGTTGGCCACAGGTCGGGGTTGGCCCGCAACTGCTCGCGATGTTCGGGGTGCTGGGCCAAGTGCCACAGAGACGAGCCGATGGCGCTCCAGGTGGTGTCGATGCCCGCGACGAGCATGAGGTTGCAGACCCCGAGCACGTATTGATCGGTGACCGGATACTTGTCGCCCGAGTTGAGGAGGTCAGTGATGAGGTCGTTTTCGCGCGGGTTCTTTTTGCGATCGTCGAGTTGGGCCTGGAAGAACTTCAGAATCTTGAGGCGGCTTTCCAGCCGTACTTTTGGATCGGTGAGCCCCACTTCGAGCACGCCGCGCACCCAGCCGGTGAATTCATCGGCCATCTCGGTGGGCACCCCGAGCATGGTGGCGATGACTCGCACCGGAATCTGTTGGGCATAGTCGGTGCCCGCATCGGCCTCGCCTTTGGCGATGAACTTGTCGATGAGCTGGTTGCACAAGTCGCGGGTGCTTTGTTCATATTTCGCCACGGCCTGCGGCGCAAACACCGGAAGGATGAGTCGGCGGTGCCAGTGGTGGTCGGGTGGATCGCTGGTGATGGGCGGTGCAGCAACACCGGCGTATGGGCCTTCGGCTGCCGCTGCGGAGCGTGGCACCACGATGATGTCGCGCGAAGTGAAGATGTCGTGTTCCTGGGCGATGGCGACTACGTCGTCATAACGCGTTGGAAACCACGACCCGCCCCAGCGACCAGAGTGGGCAATCGGGCACTGCGATTCACGAATTTCTTCCATTGTGGGATACGGATCACGCACGAACTCGGGGTCAAAAATATTGAAGTCCGTGGTGGGGTCGTTGACCGGCCCGGCGTTTTCTTCAAGTGTTGTCATGACTACTCCTCGATGATGATGGCGTCTTCAGGGCAGTTGGCTTGGGCTCGGCGGGTCTTGGCGTGCAGCTCGACGGGCAAATCACCGACGATGAGCACTGTGGCGTGACCGAGTTCGTCGCTACCAAATACCTCGGGTGCAGCAATCGAACACATTTGCTGGCCTTGGCATGAGGCTTCGTCTACTCGTACGCGCATAGCAACAGATTACTTGTGGATCGTCATCCGAGCGCAGTCGGGGTAAAACTCTTCCACGGCGCGGCGGTTTCGAGTTGGGCCGCTACCCGCAACAACACATCTTCGCGTCCATAGGCCGCCACGAGTTGCACGCCGACGGGCAGACCAGTCGCGGTACGGCCAAGCGGCAGGCTGATGGCAGGTTGGCCCGACATGTTGAACTGGGCGGTGAAGCGCACCCACTCGCTGGCTAGTCGCGACGGCTTCATCGGATCACTCGGATCATTCGTGAATGACCCGACAGCGAACGGGATGCGCGCCAGCGTGGGTGTAAGCAACAAATCAAACCCGCCATGCCACCACTGGGCAAGTGCGCGGCGAAACATCGCTGCGGCAGCCACCGATTTTGCATAGTCAACAGCCGACGACCGGGCTGCGTATTCGGCTTGTGCCCAGTTCACCGCCTCGATGTCGTCGCTCGTGGCTGGGCGGCCGAGCAACACGGAAAGCGAATCGCGAGACACCGCTTGCACTGTGGCCCACATCGCCCCGAATCGCGGAGGGAACGTTGCGTCGGCCATTGCTTGCGGGTATGACTCTTCAACGCTGTGGCCGAGTGATTCAAGCAGCTTCGCAGTAGCGCGTGTCGCATCACGACATTCGTCGTCGACGTGCGCGCCGTGTGGGTCGTGGTCGAGCATCCCGATGCGCAGCCGTTCGACGGGTGCGCCAACCTCGCTGAGGAACGGTCGTGCTGGTGGTGGTGCAATCACACCATCGCCGACTCCGGCGCCGTGCACGGCATCGAGCAGGGCAGCGGTGTCAGCCACGGTGTGGGTGACTGCGAGTTGCACGCTGAGCCCTGCTTCGTCGCCGAGTGGTGCCAGCGAAACACGACCGCGACTTGGTTTTAAACCAACGAGGCCATTGCACGACGCCGGGATGCGAATGCTGCCACCACCGTCGCTGGCGTGGGCAAGTGGCACGATGCCGGCGGCCACTGCAGCGCCTGCGCCACCGCTCGACCCACCGCAGGTGCGCGTCAAGTCGTGTGGGTTGCGAGTCGGGCCCCATGCTTCGGGTTCGGTTACGGGCAGGCTGCCCCACTCACAACTGTTCGTGCGACCA
>JANQZQ010000018.1 GCA_030728545.1 Ilumatobacteraceae bacterium | reverse complement strand
GGCCGCGCATCGAGGGTGCCGTGCTTTCGGGTATCGCCGCTGCACAACGGGTGCTCGACTACTGAGCAGTGTTAGAGATGCGTGTTAGAAGTGCGTGTTAAAGATCAACGAGTGAGTCAAGCAGCGCCCGCGGTGCACGTTGTAGCGCATCAGTGGCTGCGCTCGCAGGCAACTTCGCGCATTCTGCTTCGGCAATCGCCACATAGTTGCGCGCCGAGTCGAGGGCGGCGGCAAGGCCACCACCATTGCGCACGATCTTCAACGCTTTAGTGCGCTCTTTGGCGGTGAGAGGGGACCCGAGCAAGTCATACAGTTCGCGAGACTCAGCCGAGTCGACGGCCAAGGTCAAGAGCACTGGCAAGGTATAGACGCCTTCTTCCATGTCGTGGCCGGCGGGCTTGCCCAACTGTTCGTCAGTTGACACCACATCAAGCACGTCATCGACGATTTGAAACACCATGCCATAGGCATCAGCGATGTTGGTGATTGTGTCGGTCACTTGGCGTGAATGGCCAGCCATCAACGAACCGATTCGTGCCGACGTCGCAAACAGTGACGCGGTTTTGCCTTGGATGCTGACCAGATACGACGGAACAGTGCGGCCCCGATCGTAGGTGTGGCGTAGCTCTTCGACTTGGCCTTCACACAAGCGCCCAATTGTTCGCGCGAGCAGACCCGATACTTCGTTACCCAACGAGGCGGCAATTTCGGATGCGCGCGCCAGCAAAAAATCGCCAGCGACGATGGCCTGCAGGTTGCCCCACTTGGCGTTAACGGTTTCGACGCCACGACGGGTGGTGCTTTCGTCCATGACGTCGTCGTGGTACAGCGAGCCAAGGTGTACGAGCTCGCACGAAATGGCGCCCTGAATTACTTCCAGTGAAACGGGAGCATCCGTGCCGACTTGCGCTGCGGCCACTGCCAACACAGGACGCAGCCGCTTGCCACCGGCCAGAATAAGGTGCGATGCAATCTCGGTGAGGTATGCATCAGCCGTGTGCACCGAGGCCCGTAACGCAGTTTCGATACGCTCGCGATCGCTGGTCATCAGCGGTAAATCAAGTAGCGGCGACGCCAAGTTCACGCTCTCAGGCTATGCGTGCGGCACGCATGCTGTGGTACGCAGCATGCCGGTGCGCCGCAGGAGTGGTTAGAAAGATGTCACAAAATGCCGATTTGCGTGCGTGACTTGTTTACGGGTCTTTCACGAGCTCGTCACAATCGGCCAAGTGGTCGTGGGGGTACACTTTTCCTACCCAGCGAATCTCTACCAACCCAGTAAGGCGGTAAAAGCAGTGTTCGAACGTTTCACCGACAGGGCCCGGCGAGTAGTCGTGTTGGCCCAAGAAGAAGCGCGTCTGCTCAACCATTCATACATCGGTACCGAACACATTCTGCTGGGGCTCATCCACGAAGGTGAAGGAGTGGCTGCAAAAGCGCTCGAGGCACTCAATATCTCACTCGAAGCCGTGCGAGCTCAGGTCGAAGAAATTATCGGACAAGGTGGATCATCGCCTTCCGGGCACATTCCATTCACCCCCCGCGCCAAAAAAGTTCTTGAGCTGTCATTGCGCGAGGCCCTGCAATTGGGGCACAACTACATCGGCACCGAACACATTCTCCTCGGGCTCATTCGTGAGGGCGAAGGTGTCGCGGCCCAAGTGCTCGTCAAATTAGGTGCTGACTTGTCGCGAGTTCGCCAACAAGTCATTCAACTACTGAGTGGTTACGAAGGTGCTGGCGGCGAAGGCAAGGGCGAACCGGTTGGCGCCAAAGAAACGTCAAGCGAAAAAGGTGGCAGCCAGATTCTTGATCAGTTCGGCCGCAACCTCACCCAGTTGGCGCGCGACAAGAAGCTCGACCCAGTCATCGGTCGACAGCGCGAGATGGAACGCGTCATGCAGATTCTTTCGCGGCGCACAAAAAACAACCCGGTGCTCATCGGCGAACCGGGCGTTGGCAAGACTGCCATCGTCGAGGGCCTCGCTCAGCGCATCGTCGCCAACGAGGTGCCCGAAACGTTGACCAACAAACAGCTCTACACACTCGACCTCGGTGCCCTTGTCGCTGGTAGCCGTTACCGCGGTGACTTCGAAGAGCGCCTTAAGAAAGTGCTCAAAGAAATTCGCACGCGCGGCGACATCATCCTTTTCATCGACGAGATCCACACTTTGGTCGGCGCTGGTGCCGCCGAGGGTGCGATCGATGCAGCCTCAATTTTGAAGCCAATGCTGGCGCGCGGAGAACTACAGACCATCGGTGCCACCACGCTTGATGAATTCCGCAAACACTTCGAAAAGGATGCCGCCCTCGAACGACGTTTCCAGCCAGTCAAAGTTGACGAGCCGTCGGTGGCGCACACGATTGAAATCTTGAAGGGCATTCGCGATAAGTACGAGACCCACCACCGAGTGACCATCACAGACCAAGCACTCGTTGCCGCTGCCAACATGGCTGACCGCTACATCTCGGATCGCTTCCTGCCGGACAAGGCAATTGACCTCATCGACGAAGCCGGCAGCCGCCTGCGCATCATGCGCATGAAGACCCCGCCAGATTTGAAAGAAATTGAAAATAAAATCAAAGACATTCAAGCTGCCAAAAAGAAGGCAGTCGAGGACCAGCGCTTTGAAGAAGCCGGCCGCCTGCGCGACCAAGAGCGCACCCTGCTGGATGAGCGCGCCCAAAAAGAAGCAGACGTCAAAGCCCAGGGCATCAACCTGTACGACGAGGTCAACGAAGAGGCCATCGCCGAAGTGCTGAGTGTCTGGACGGGCATCCCGGTCTACAAACTCACCGAAGAAGAAACTGCGAAATTGCTCAACATGGAAGCCGAGCTGCATAAGCGCATCATCGGCCAAGAAGACGCAATCAAAGCAGTGAGCCAAAGCATTCGTCGTACACGGGCAGGCCTCAAAGACCCGAAGCGTCCGAGCGGATCCTTCATTTTCTTGGGCCCAACCGGTGTCGGTAAGACCGAGCTAGCCAAAACATTGGCCGAGTTCTTGTTCGGCGATGAAGACGCCCTGATCTCACTCGACATGAGTGAATACATGGAAAAGCACACGGTCAGTCGTCTCGTGGGTTCACCTCCGGGATACGTGGGATACGACGAAGGTGGCCAACTTACCGAGGCCGTGCGTCGCAAGCCGTTCTCGGTCGTGCTCTTTGACGAGATTGAAAAAGCACATGCCGACGTCTTCAACACTCTGCTGCAGATTCTTGAAGAGGGTCGCCTCACCGACGCGCAGGGCCGCACCACTGACTTCCGCAACACGGTCATCATCATGACGTCGAACCTTGGTACTCAAGACTTGCGCAAAGCCAACGTTGGGTTCGGCAAGAACGACGAGGCGATGTCGTACACACGCATGCAGGCCAAGGTGAACGAAGCCCTAAAGGTGCACTTCCGCCCCGAGTTCTTGAACCGTATTGATGAAGTCATCGTGTTCCACGAACACACCCAGCAAGCCGTCGTGTCAATGGTGGACCTCATGAGCAAGCGCCTTGTGGGTCAACTTGAGGGCCTCGGTCTGGGTCTCGAACTCACCGACCCCGCCAAAGAATTGCTCGCCAAGCGCGGCTACGACCCACAACTGGGTGCTCGTCCGTTGCGTCGTGCGTTGCAACGCATGATTGAAGACCCACTGTCAGAGCAGCTCTTGAACAAGCAATTCGTTGCGGGTGAGATCGTGGTGGTCGGAGTCGAAGATGACCCCGAAAACCCAGGTGAACAACGCATCACATTCACTGCAGTCGAGGGCTTCAAGCCACCTGTAGGTATCGATCTCGCAGGGGCAGGCGAAGGCGGCAACGCCACCAGCGAGTGAATACCTCCGGCGGATTCATCCGTCGCATGCTGAGGACGGTTACGGTCCGCAGCGCAGTCAACAGGGTGGAAAAAATTGGTCTCACTGGCCTCGCACTGGCAGTGGTCGTGTTGTCGGGCTGTCGCGTGGATCTCGCAACGAGTGTGACCGTTGCCGAAAACGGCAGTGGCACCATTTCGGTGGTTGTTGCAGCGGATGCCGACGCCGTGCGCAACGCACCAGAATTAGCAACCTCACTCAATGTTGACGACTTGCGGGCAGCAGGTTGGACTGTCGATGTGCAAAACCCGGCAGCAAACGGTGGCTTGTCAGTCGTTGCTGCCCGAACCTTTGCGACAGTTGACGAAGCATCACTCTTTTTGACACAACTCTCCGGTGACAACGGGCCACTGCGCAACATCACACTCACCCGCACGGGCGGGGTCAACGATGCTTCGTATCAATTCAGTGGCGTTGGTGGATTACCCAAGGGCTTGGCAGGGTTCGCCGATGCCGACGCGCTCACGGCACTGGGTGAGGCACCTTTTGCTGCGGCACTCGCTGAACAAGGCGGGGTGCTCGGCGATGTGCTGGGTGTTTCTCTCGCACTCACGCTGCCTGGCGAACCCGGTGAAATTAGTCAGACCACAGCGACCATCACGCCACGACAAGCCGACGACACTTCCACCACCTTCACCTGGAATATTGCCCTTGACTCCAGCGATAGCCCCCTCACCGCCTTCACGCGTGACCGCGATGTTTCGGCGATGGTGGCTTGGTACGTAGCTCGCGGATTGTTGGTGTTCATGATCGTGTTAGTTGCTCTAGCAATGGCATACATTGCCACAGTGGTGTACCGCCGAAGCCGCTCAACACCCGCGTCGTAGAGTTGGCGCGTGCCACGTCTGCGAACCGTCTACATCTGTTCGGCATGTATGGCCCAACACCCGAAGTGGAATGGCCAGTGCACCACATGTAGCGCCTGGAACACGTTGGTCGAAGACGTAGTGGGCGGCGACTCGCCAGTGGTCTCCAAGACAGTTGCTGTCAGCCGTTCCCTCAATTCCGCTAGCCAACCGCTCCCCATCGGCGATATTGCTCACACCTCGGCTGCGGCAACCCCCACCGGCATCAGCGAATTTGATCGAGTGCTCGACGGCGGTCTCGTGCCCGGCTCGGTCACCTTGGTAAGTGGTGAGCCTGGCATTGGCAAATCCACATTGTTGCTGCAAATTGTCGGCGCGTGGTCTGGTGTGGCGTTGTATGTGAGTGCTGAAGAGAGTGCCCAACAGGTTCGACTACGTGCCGACCGAATTGGCGTTAATGGCTCGAGCACATTACTGGTGTCAGCCATGTCACTCGGCGACATCGTGGCAGCCATCGACAAAGTGAAACCCACTCTTGTAGTGATCGACAGCGTGCAAACAATTGCCGATGAAACTGTCGAATCGGCACCAGGTTCAGTCACTCAGGTGCGAGAGTGCGCATTCCGACTCGTACAAGAAGCCAAGGCTCGCAACGTGGCAATTATCTTGGTGGGCCACGTCACCAAAGATGGCAACATCGCCGGCCCGCGGTTGCTCGAGCATGTGGTCGACACCGTCATTTCGTTCGAAGGTGATCGCCTGCACTCATTGCGCATGGTGCGAGCCGTGAAGCACCGTTTTGGCACCACCAATGAACTCGGACTGTTTGAAATGACCGAACAAGGTTTGCTGGGGGTGCCTGATGCCAGCAACATGCTGCTGGCAGATCGTCAACATGGTGTTGCTGGTTCAGTGGTGGTGCCAACCATTGATGGCCAGCGGCCGTTGCTAGTCGAAGTACAGGCGCTCACCACCAGGGTCACTACTGGTGTGACCCCACGGCGCAGCGCACAAGGTGTCGAGTCTTCTCGCTTGGCAATGCTGCTGGCCGTGCTCGAGCGCCGTGCGGGTATCCCCTTCGCATCGCTTGAGGTGTACGCATCCGTTGTTGGCGGTGTGCGGCTCAACGACCCGGGCAGCGACTTAGCGATGTGCTTGGCATTGGCATCGGCTGCTCTTGATAAACCAGTGCACGCAGACATGGTTGCCTTGGGCGAAGTGGGGCTCGGTGGCGAAATTCGCCATGTCACCCACCTCGAGCGACGCATCATCGAAGCAGAGCGAATGGGATTCAATCGAGTGCTCATCCCCGCCAACAGCAAGGCCCCCGAGCTACAGCGGGCGTCAGTGTTGCGGGCTGCGACAATCAGCGAAGCCATCACCCTCGCCTTCTAAGGTTGCTACGTGCGAGTTGCGGTCATGTCGCCGACGTACAACGAACGTGACAATGTCGACGAGTTTCTCCAGCGAGTACTGGCTGCAGTCCCGTCGGCTGACGTGTTTATTGTTGACGACAACAGCCCTGACGGCACCGGTGATCGAGTTCGCGAGCATGGCGTAACAAACCCCAAAGTACATCTCGTTGCTCGCCACGGCCCACGTGGCTATGCCGCGGCAAGCCGCGATGGCTTAACACAGATAGCTGCGGCCGGCTACGACGCGATTGTCACCATCGACTGCGATCTCTCCCATGACGCACGCGTCATTCCCACCATGCTCGAGCGCATCGCCCAAGGTGCCGACGTAGTCGTTGGCTCACGATACGTATCTGGTGGAGGTGTCAGCAACTGGTCACTTGGCCGACGCCTGCTATCGCGATGTGGCAACTGGTACACCGCCGTCATGCTGGGTGTCGGTGTGCGTGACTGCACAACGGGGTTTCGCGCCTACCGCGGCGACATCATCCGAGCCGGAACAATTGCCGAAACCACATCAAATGGTTACGCGTTCCTTACCGAGGTGCTGTTTCGCTTGCGTCAACGTGGTGATTGTCGCATCGTCGAAGTGCCGATCGTGTACGAAAATCGTGTCGCTGGCGACTCAAAGATGAGCAAGACGATTATTAGCGAATCCATGCTGCGTGTTACCGGCTGGGGCTTCGAACGTATTTTTCGTCGCCGCTGACACGCTGTCGTCGCGCAGCTGACTGAAATGTTCATCACCAGGCATCATGCGCAAACCTGCCGTGGCAGCTGCGACCTAACCCCATAGCCTTTGATTGTGCGTTCCACACCGCAGCCACCCCAGGCGCTGCCAGCCGCTAATGAACTGTGCTGGTGTGGGAGCGGTCGCAAATACAAGCGTTGTCATAAGCCCCTTGAAGGCCGCGTGTTGCCAGGCGTGGTGAGCCCCATGCGTAGCGTGCCCGACCACATTGGTCGCCCCCCATATGCCGAAACGGGTCAAGTCAAGCGTCGAGCCGAGCCAGCAGTGAAGTCACCCGACATCATCGCACGCATGCGCCACGCGGGCGCCACGGCAGCCGAGGTGCTGCGTTTGGCTGGCGAAATGGTCAAGCCCGGCATCACCACCGATGACATCGACATTTATGTGCACGACTTGTGCATCGCCCGCGGTGCGTACCCGAGCCCGCTCAACTATCAGAACTACCCCAAAAGCGTGTGCACAAGCGTGAACGAAGTGATCTGCCACGGCATTCCCGATTCACGCGAGCTACAAGACGGCGACATCGTGAACTTGGATGTGACGTGCTACATCAATGGCGTACACGGCGATACGAATGCCACCTTCACCGTTGGCAACGTGAGCGACGAAGATCGCCATCTCATCAAGGTGACCGAAGAGTGCATGTGGCTAGGTATCGAAACGGTCAAACCCAACGCACCGCTTTCTGATATCGGCCGAGCGATTGAAACCCACGCCAAGAAACACCAGATGGGCATCGTGCGGGCTTTCATCGGCCACGGCATCGGCGAGCAGTTCCACACTGACGTGCAAATTTTGCACTACTACGAACCACGCAACAACATGCTCATGCGCCCCGGTATGACCTTCACCATCGAACCGATGATCACCCTCGGCTCAGACAAGCACCGCATGTGGGATGACGAGTGGACTGCCGTCACCATCGACGGCCAGCGCACTGCCCAGTTTGAGCACACCGTGCTCGTCACCGACGACGGTTTTGATGTGCTTACGGCGCCAAATGCGGTGTCGTCACAATCACCTTTTGCGCGTTGACCAACCTCCACTAAGGTTCGCCTAGCAAGTCCAACCAACGAAGGAGGCGCCATGCCCTTTGCCCAATTGAACGGCCAAAAGATTCATTACCGCGATAGCGGTGGGCGTGGCCCAGTCGTGGTGCTGTCGCACGGTTTTTTGATGGACTCCACGATGTTCGACTCACAAGTGGCAGCACTCTCTGACAAATTTCGGGTCATCACCTGGGATGAACGCGGTTTTGGTGACACCGAATACGACGGCAAGCCATTTACTTATTGGGATTCAGCCAACGACTGCTTGGCACTCATGACCCACCTTGGTGTGGATTCCGCTGTTCTTGGTGGCATGTCACAGGGTGGCTTTTTGTCGCTGCGCGCTGCACTCACCGCCCCCGAACGAGTGCGCGCGCTGGTGTTGATCGATACTGCGTCGGACAACGACGGCCCTGAAACACTCGCGGCCTACCGCGGCATGGTCGATGCCTGGGTTACTAACGGGCCAACAGATGACCTGGCCAACATCATCGCCAACATCATCATCGCCGAGCCGACCGAGAATGCGAAGTGGATCGCCAAATGGAAGGCCCGGCCGAAGGAATTGATGGTGCACTCGTCAGGATGTTTGCTCGACCGCGACGACATCACTGCGCGAATCGGCGAAATCGCCTGCCCAGCACTCATCATTCATGGCACCCACGACACAGCCATCAGCGCCGAGCGTGCCGAAGCACTGCACAAAAACTTACGCAACGCCGACGACATCGTATGGGTGGAGGGTGCTGCACACGCATCGAACCTCACCCATCCACAAATTGTGAACCCGCCACTTCGAGCATTTTTAGAACGTGTCGCCTAGCGTTGAGGCTGCGTGATTGACAGGGGTGACATTGCGCGCTTTGAGCGATTTGATCGTCAGGAGTGGGCAGCATTGCGGGCCCAGACACCGCTCACCATCCGCGAAAAAGATCTCGAGGCACTGCGCGGTATTAACGACCAGCTTGACCTAGATGAAGTAACCGCGGTCTATTTGCCGCTCACGCGTCTGCTGAATCTCTATGTGTCGGCCACGCAAAGCCTGCATCGTGT
>JANQZQ010000017.1 GCA_030728545.1 Ilumatobacteraceae bacterium | reverse complement strand
CGCACCATCCCCGCACAAAGAGTCTCGCGAAAAAGAGCGCCAGTTTCCTAAACCGTAGGTCCTCGGTGGAACTACTCAATTTCCTCAAGGCCGCCTGGGCCGAGTGTGCCCGACGTGCGGTATGCATCCAACTTGTTGCGCGTGTCGTCGATATCCAAGTTGCGCATGGTCAATTGGCCGATGCGATCTAGCGGGCCGAATGCGGCATCCTCCACGCGTTCCATGCTGAGGCGCTCGGGCGCGTAGGTGATGTTGTCGCCAGTCGTATTCAAGATGGTGTAGTCGTCGCCGCGACGCAATTGGATGGTGACTTCGCCACTCACGAGAGTGCCCACCCAACGCGCCAACGACTCGCGCAACATGAGTGCCTGCGGGTCGAACCAGCGTCCTTCGTAAAGCAGTCGGCCCAGACGACGCCCCATCTGGTGGTAGTTCTCCAGCGTGTTTTCGTTGTGAATCGCCGTGACCAGTCGCTCGTAGGCGATGTACAGCAACGCCAACCCAGGTGCTTCGTAGATGCCGCGGCTCTTGGCTTCGATGATGCGGTTCTCGATTTGGTCGCTCATGCCCAGGCCGTGGCGACCGCCAATTGTGTTGGCTTCGCGCACCAAATCCACTCGTGATGAAAACTCGCGACCGTTGATGGCCACTGGCCAGCCCTCGTGAAAGCGCACGCGCACATCTTCGGCGTCGATGCGCACGCTGGGGTCGTAGTGCGCCACACCCATGATCGGCGCCACGATGTGCATAGAAGTAGACAACTCTTCGAGCGACTTTGCCTCGTGAGTTGCACCCCAAATGTTTGCATCGGTGGAATACGCCTTTTCGGCACTGTCGCGATACGGCAACTTGTGCTTGGTGAGAAAGGCACTCATCTCGGCGCGACCGCCAAGTTCGCTGACGAATGCAGTGTCCAGCCAGGGCTTGTAAATGCGCAGTGCCGGGTTGGCAAGCAGGCCGTATCGATAGAACCGCTCGATGTCGTTGCCCTTGTAGGTGCTGCCATCACCCCAGATGTCAACGTTGTCTTGTTGCATGGCGCGCACCAGCAACGTGCCGGTTACCGCGCGGCCGAGGGGCGTGGTGTTGAAATATGTTTTGCCAGCGGTGCTGATGTGGAATGCGCCGCACTGCAGGGCAACCAAACCTTCGTTCACCAGTTGCTCGACACAATCCACTACGCGAGCAACTGATGCGCCGTATTCCTTCGCGCGTTTGGCAACTGCGTCGAGGTCGGGTTCGTCGGGCTGACCAAGATCAGCGGTGTAGGCACAAGGGATTGCACCTTTGGCTTTCATCCACGCAACCGCAGCAGAGGTGTCAAGACCGCCAGAAAAAGCGATGCCGACGCGTTCATCACTGGGCAGCGATGTGAGCACTCGGGTCATGGTCGTGCCGCCAACGAAACAAAGGCAACCAACAGGGCAATGCCAGCGAGTACAAACTCGAGCAGCGCGACACCTGGCGCATTGCCAAGATCACCGATGGCCACGCCAACAAGAGCCGCCACACAACCGAGGTGAATGAACAATGTGTACTTACGCGGTCGCTGTGTGGCGATAAGCCCGGCGATGGTGATGGCAAACGGCAATGCCCACACGAGTGGAAATTGTGGGTTGGATTCTGGGCCCAGCCACCACGCCGACTTGCCGATATTGCGGCTCGAGACCGCCACGGCAACCTGGCAAAGCAAAATGCCCACCCAACTTGCTGACGCCAACACTCGCCACGGGCGACTAGCGACAACGGTGTTCACTGCTCTAAGGGTAGTGAGCAATGTCGTCAGATTGCCCGCAAATATGGCTCGTAGCCTGTTTTCGGTGCCGCACTTTTCTAAATTGTCGATCTTTTTCCCGATGTGGAACGAAGAGCAGTACATCCTGCGAGCACTCAACGCCGGCCACGATGTGGCACGCGAATTGATGGCTTCGGGCGAAGTGGGCGACTACGAACTCATCGTGGTGAACGACGCTTCGACCGATGCGACTGCCCAGTTGGCCGACGAGGCAGCCGCCAGCAACCCGCGCGTGCGGGTGGTGCACCACCCGGCCAATCGCAAGCTCGGCGGCTCGATGAAGTCGGGTTTTGCTGCGGCCACGGGCGATGTCATCGTTTATACCGACGCCGATTTGCCGTTTGACATGCTCGAGCTGCATCGAGCGCTGCGCCTGTTGCGCACCTACGAAGCCGACATCGCCAGCGCGTACCGATTTGATCGCACTGACGAAGGTTTGACCCGCGTCGTGTACTCGTCGTTGTACAACGGCCTGGTGCGGGTGTTGTTTGGCGTGCGAGTGCGAGACGTGAACTTTGCATTCAAGGTGTGTCGCGCGTCGGTTTTTAACAACATTGTGCTGAAGAGCGAAGGCTCGTTCATCGATGCCGAACTCATCGTGCGGGCCAAAAAACTTGGGTATCCGATTGTGCAGTTTGGGGTCGATTACTTTCCACGCACTCGCGGTATTTCGACGCTCTCGTCGCCATCGGTCATTGTGAAGATTCTGCGGGAGGCATTTGCACTACGGCGCGAATTGAACGCCATCAAGCCGATTGCCGCGGGCTAGCAAAATGTCGTCACCAAACTTCACCCCGCGCAGCAACACGCGAACGCTCGGGGTGTCGGCTCTGTTGGTCATGGCGGTCATGGTCGTGGTGGCAGTCGCCGTCGATCAGCGTTCCGACAACCAAGCTTTTGAACAAGTGGTTGTCACTACTACTTCTGTTGCACCACGAGCGTCGATGTTGCCGCCAATCGAGCGCGAACTTAAAGAAGGTGTCGATGGCGATGATGTGCGCATGCTGCAGACCCGGTTGGCCGAACTCAAATTTGCTCCGGGCCCCATCGACGGCATCTACGGTCGATCAACGATTCAGGCGGTGTGGGCTTTTGAAAAATTGGTCATGCGAGTGCCACGCAACAAAGCAACGGGCGTGGTCACGCCCACAATGTGGGATGTGTTGCGCGGCGACGTGCAGATTGCTGCACGCCGCCAAGCCGACACCGCACGCCATGCCGAGGTGTATTTGCCCGAGCAGGTCATCGTCACATTTTTAGGTGGACGCCCCACGCTGATTTCGCACATGTCGAGCGGCGATAACAAGCCCTGGTGTGAAGAAGTGGTGATCGACCCAGGTGAGGCGGGTAACGACAGCCCCGAACAAATCGAAAAGGGTGAGCAGTTAAAGATTGGCGTATGTGGCGAGTCGATCACGCCGCCTGGCATCTTCACATTTACTCGGCGCTCAACGGGCACGCGCGAAACCAAGTTGGGCACGCTGTACAACCCGGTGTATTTCAACCAGGGCATTGCCGTACACGGCGCAATCTTGGTGCCCTTGCAGCCCGCGTCGCACGGCTGCATTCGGATACCCATGTCGGTGGCCACGCTGTTTCCGGCAATGGTGCAGTTTCGCGATCGCATCTATGTGTTTGACGGCATCAAAGAACCCGAAGAATACGGCTCGCCGCTACCGCCAGCCGATCGCCCTGATCCGGATTACACCACCGTGCCCACGACCACCGTGCCAACTTCAACAACTGTGCCTTTGACTGTGCCTGTGAGCGCGCCAGCCGCCGTTTCTACGTCGAGCGTGCCAGCAGCAACGACGACTGCACCGTAACGATTTCGTGCCAACATAGCCCCATGACATCTGCGACCAAAGAGCCCTACAACGAGTTTGGGTTGTTTCACGAAAACATCGCCGAGTATGGCTTAACCGTTTCGCCCCAACCTGTCGTTACTCGCATCGAGTTCGAGCTTGAAGACGCACGGCGTGTGAGCGCGCTGCGCTGGGGTGCTGCGCCGCCAAAAATTGTGTTCGTGCACGGCAGTGCTCAAAACGCTCACACTTGGGACACGGTGTGTTTGGCGCTCGGCGAACCAGCACTGGCCATCGACCTGCCTGGCCACGGGCACTCGTCGTGGCGTGATGACGGTGACTACTCGCCGCGATCGCTGGCGTTGGATATTGCGCTCATCATCGAAAAATATGCACCGACGGCGTCGTTGGTGTGTGGCATGTCGCTTGGTGGCCTCACCACATTGGCGTTGGCATATCAGCGGCCCGATTTGGTTTCGCGATTGATGATGATCGATATCACTCCGGGTGTCACGCCCGAGAAAGCCAAGTCAATAACCGATTTTGTCAACGGGCCGCAAAGTTTCGCAAGCTTTGACGACTTGATTACCCGCACGCTGGAACACAACCCGACTCGCAGCCGAACCTCGCTGCGCCGCGGTATTTTGCACAATGCTCGCCAACTCGACGACCTCAGTTGGGTGTGGCGATACGACCGCCGCAGCCACCCACGGCGCGACCCTGGCACGAGTGTGGCCGCCGGCATGTGGGAGATGATCGAGCGGCTGGCGTGCCCACTCACGATGGTGCGCGGTGGTGTTTCGCCGGTGGTTGACGATGCTGACGTTGCCGAACTCATGCGGCGCAAGCCCGACGCGGTGGTGCACCTGGTGGATGGCGCTGGCCACAGTGTGCAGGGCGATCGCCCAATCGAACTTGCTGCGCTGGTGCGCCACGAGCTGTAGACGAGCGACCCAGACGAGCGACCCAGACGCGAGAGATACGCGCATCGCGCCACGACTCGGTGTGCTCTAAGCAATTCGCCTAATGTTCGCAGTATGACGCGTCGGCTCGGTCGCCCCTTTCAGAGTGACGCAGTAGAAACCCGCACGCGTATCTTGCGTGAAGCGCGATTGGCTTTCACCACACGGGGTTACGAAAATACGACCAACCGTGAGATTTCTGCTGGCGCGGGCATTACTGCAGCAGCGATCTATCACTACTTTCCTTCCAAGGTGGATTTGTTCGTTGCCGTCTACGACGATGTGCAGGCCAAGGTGTATGACGCTTTTGATGTTGCAGTTGCTCAACACGACACATTCCTAAAAAAATTCGACGCAATTTTCGACACGATGCTTGAATTGGGTGATGAAGACCCGATGCTTGCCAGCTTCGTCGTCGGTGTCGTGACTGAAGCCGAGCACCACCCAGATTTGCGCGAGGCACTCAAACAGGTGTCACCGCGCAATCAATCGTTTCTTGCATCGTTGTGCTTGCAGGCCCAACAGCGTGGCGAATTGCCCGAAGCACTTCCGGTGCAGACGGCGGTCGATGTGATTGCAGGCGTCATCGGCGGCTTTGCTCGTTTGTCAGTCACGGTGCGCGATCGTCAGCGCTTGCGTTCGGTTGCCAAGGTGTACAAAAACATGGCGCGTAATGCGTTGGCGCGTGCGAGTGTGAGCGCCTAACTCGATTTTTTGGCGGTTGTAAACGTGGCGCGACTGCGCAGCGTGTCAACTAGCGACAACGCAAGGCCACACCACACCAACAAAAACCCGGCCAAGCGTGCTGCTTCAAGTGGCTCGCCGTAGGCCAGCCAACCAAGCAAAAAGTTGATGACCGGCACCAAGTACTGCAGTGGCCCCATCAATGTGAGGGGCAAACGTAAAGCCGCGTGAGCAAAAAACAACAATGGCACCGCGGTGATGAGACCAGTCAGCAATACGAGCACCAGTTGCCCGGTGGTGGCAGTGCTCGGTATGCCAGCGTCGCGCGAAAAACTCCATGCCACAAGCCCCACGGCAGGCACAAACAGCACGACGGTTTCGGCAGTCAAGCTGTCTATAGGGCGCAGTGGCACCTGTTTTTTGAGCAGTCCGTAGATCGTCCATGTGCCGGCAATGGCTAACGCCAAGTACGGCGGGCGACCGTAGCTAATCGTGAGCACTGCAACTGCCAATCCGGCAAAACCGAGCGCAATTTTTTGGAGCACGCGCAGACGCTCGCCCAACATCACCACACCGGTCAGGGTGGTGAAGAGCGGGGCGATGAAATAGCCGAGGGCCGTTTCGATGATGTGTTCGTTGACCACTGCCCATACGTAGAGAGTCCAATTCGCAACCAAGAGCACCGACGCCGCAACAATGCGTGCCAGCAGCCGCGGGTTGCGCAGTGCCGTGGTGACAGCCCCCAAGCTTCGTTGGGCCACGACCACTGCCAAGAGCAAGACCATGGCGGTGACGACTCGCCAACCAATGAGTTCGAATGCGTCAAAGTCGTCGAGCAGTTTCCAAAACGTGGTGAGTGCACCCCACATCAGGTATGCGGTGAGCCCGCTAACTACGCCAGCACGATTCTCGCTTTGGTTGCTGTCACTCATGCCGAATGCCGACACTAACCACATAGGTAGGCTGATCTAAGTGATGAGCGGCGCTCGCGACGTGCCCAACCAGCTGGTTTCGCTGGGGCGCTCGGTGTCGGGTGTAACCCTTCGTCAATTGTTTAGCCAAGACCCACAACGCGCCACCGCTTTTTCGCAGGTGGTGTCGCTAGGTGATACCGAGCTGCTGGTCGACTACTCCAAACAGCAGATCACTGCCGAAGTAATGAAGGCACTAGTGACGTTTGCTGGCACCTGTGGGTTGGTCGAGCAGCGTGATGCCATGGTGGCGGGTGGGGCAGTGAATGCAACCGAAGGCCGCGCAGCAACGCACATGGCAACACGCGCTGCCAGCGATGCAACCGCCATAGCCGCCCTGCTTGCTGAGTCGCAAGCCAATGACCGCAAATTAGCCGACGCGGTGGCTGCAGTGCCGTCGTCAATTACTCATGTTGTCAACATCGGCATCGGGGGAAGCGATCTGGGCCCGGCTTTGGTCTGCGATGCGCTTGCTGCAATGCGACCAATGCAGCGCGAAGTTCGTTTTGCATCCAACATCGACCCGCTCGATTTGGATCGTGCACTGACTGGCTTGCAGGGTAAACACACGTTGTTTGTTGTGTGCTCAAAATCGTTCGGCACCAGCGAAACGTTGTCGAATGCCCGCCGTGCCACCGAGTGGCTGACCGCCCAGGGTGTGCAAAGAGTTGCCGACCATTTCATCGTTGTAACGGCGCAGCCTGGGCGAGTTGCTGCGACCGGAATCACCGCAGGGTGGGTGCTCACCATGCCCGAGAGCGTGGGCGGGCGATATTCGGTGTCGTCATCGGTGGCTGTTGCAGTGGCACTCGTGTTCGGTCTTGATGCCTTGCACGAAGTGCGCGACGGAATGCGCCTCATCGACGAGCATTTTGTACAGGCGCCACTAGATGCAAACCTTCCGGTGGTGCACGGGCTCATCGGTTGGTGGAACGCCACCGTGCTCGGCTATGCCAGTGCTGCCGTGATTCCATATTCACGGGCGTTGCATCTGTTGCCTGCGTATCTGCAGCAACTCATGATGGAGAGCAACGGCAAATCGGTGGATGTGAACGGTGCAGCGGTTGTGCGCACCAGCCCAGTGGTGTGGGGTGGTGTCGGCACCAATGCACAGCACGCGTTTTTCCAGTTGTTGCATCAAGGCACCCAAGTGGTGCCATGTGATTTCATCGGTTGTAGCGCAGCACTCGGCTCGTCACAAGCCGATCACGATGTGTTGGTGGCCAATATGCTGGCCCAGTCGCAAGCGCTGGCGTTTGGTGTTGCTCGTGATGAAGTAGACGGGCCTGCAACGCTGCAAGCCCATCGCGCAACGCCCGGCAACCGGCCGAGCACGACACTGTTGTTTTCGCGGCTCACGCCGCGCGCAGTCGGGGCACTTATCGCTTTTTATGAACACGTCACCTTCGTGCAAGGGGTGTTGTGGGGTGTCAACAGTTTTGATCAATGGGGTGTGGAATTGGGCAAGCAATTAGCTACCCAAATTGAACAGGACATGAAGGGCACACCAACGAAAGCCCACGACGCATCGACAGATGCATTGTTGGCCCAACATCGCCAGTGGCGCATAACTCGCTGAGTACAGTAGGAACTCCCGTGACCAAGAAACCAAAAGCCGCATCGGTCAATTCGAAATCGAAAATCAACGCTGCCGAGCGAATGCTGAATCTGTTGGCGCTTCTGTCAGTGCGTTCGCAGCCGCTCACACTCAAGCAGATTCGTGCCGAACTGTTGAACCAATACAGCGAAGACGGCGAGTCTGCACGCGCCCAGTTCGAGCGCGACAAGTCAGACCTTCGCAATCTCGGTATCCCCATCGACATGATCACACTCGGTGGTGCCCAGGCAGGTGAGACCGCCTATCGGGTGAATCGCAACAACTACGAGCTCACCGACATGGGTTTCACCGACGACGAGTTGCAGGCCTTGCAAATTGCCGCAGCCACCGTGCGGCTCGGCGCCCAAGAGGGCGAACAAGCGCTGTGGAAGCTCGGCGCCGAACGCGTGAACCCCAAGCTCGGGCCGCGGGCGTCGATCGGTTTTGCCGACCCGCACCTCGGCACGATTCTTCACGCCATCGGCAAGCGCGCGCCGCTTACGTTTTTATATAAAGGAGAAACCCGCAGCGTTGACGCCTACGGAATGTTGGCGCGCAAGGGCTTTTGGTATTTGGTGGGTTTTGATCACCTGCGCAAAGCCCAACGAGTGTTTCGGGTGGATCGCATTGAAAGCAGTGTGAGCGTCGGCAAGGCGAAGTCTTACGACATGCCAAAGAATGTGGACATCGTTAAATCGGTGCCAACCGAACGCCAGATGATGGCATCCGGTGATTACGAACATTCCACAGCTCAGGTGCGCGTGCATGCGTCGCTTGCTCGCATCGTGGCCCGCGACTTTGGGGCAGCAGCAGTGGTGCGCGAAGAAGCCGACGGTGCGGTGGTCTTTGAGATTCCGTGCAGTAACGGCTATGCGTTTCGCCTGTGGTTGTTTGCCATGATGGACAAGGCCGAAGTCATCGGGCCGCCTGACGTGCGAGAACTTGTGGTGCGCTGGCTTGACGAAATTGCGGAGCGTGCGTGATGGCAAAAAAGACGGTCAAAAAACCAGTGAAGAAGACGCCGAAGAAGACGCCGAAAAAGACGGCTAAGCAGACAGCGAAGCAGACTGCAAGAAAGCCAGCGAAGCAAGCTGCTCGACCGACCCGCAGCCCCAAACGGCGTGGGCCGCGTAGTGCATCTGAGCGTGTGGCTGGGCTACTGGTGCTGTTGCCATGGCTCATCAAACGCAAGCGAGTGCGGCTTTCGGATGTGGCCAAGCAGTTTCGAATGAGCGAAGAAGAACTCATCGCCGACCTGCAGATGGCAGCCGTGTGTGGTGTGCCGC
>JANQZQ010000016.1 GCA_030728545.1 Ilumatobacteraceae bacterium | reverse complement strand
GAAGCAATCGCCACTGCCTAACGACAGTTGCTTATTCGCTTAGTTGCTTATTCGCCTAGTCGCTCGTTAACAGGTTCAGAAAAGATGAGTGCGGCCGGATGCTTATCGGTCGGTGTGTCATCAACTAGGCGTCGCGGTGCAGTCACGGCTGGCGTGTGCACGGTCTGGCAACCTGCGCACCAATACAACACACGGTTGGCTTCGCCATGGTGGGTCACTCGCACAACATCGTGGCAACGGTTACAGGTTTTGCCCTGGCGGCCGTAGACGGCGAGGCCACCGTCTACTGACGGGGCGGTGATGCGTTCAACACGTTGCAGGTTGGCGCGCAACATTTCATGGGCAAGATGGACTACCTCACGACATTCATCATGAGATAAATCGCCGACTCGTGCCCACGGGTTGAATTCGCAAGCCCACAACAATTCGCAGCGATACACGTTGCCCACCCCGCACATCACCCGCTGGTCGAGCAGCACTTCGGCGATAGTCGTTTCGGCCGGCTCGTAGGTCTGCATGCGGCGCACGCACTCCTCTAAATCAGGTGCTTCATGACACAAGTCGGGGCCAAGTCGCCCCAGAATCGGATGTCGCGCGCGGTCAAAGTCGCGATACGCCTCCACCACCGGCGCCGAAAAACATACGGCCACCCAATCAGCGACACCAATCACTACTCGTGCGCGATGTGGTGGCTTGCGCCAGCGTTCGCCGATTCGATACATATGCCATGAGCCCGTCATTCGCATGTGGGTATGCAGCACGACTCCGTCATCCCACACGATTTCTAGATGCTTGCCACGGCTACGAACTTCTTCGATGGTCTGCCCGACTCGCGGCGCAATGCCATCCAACCGTGCTGCTTCGAACCGCACCATTTTCTTGCCGATCAAGGCAGTGCGCAGCGCAGCGGCGGCTCGATAGATGGTGTCACCTTCGGGCATAGCAACGAGAGTATTCGCATGACCGCCAGCGGTGCGTGATTGTTGACGAATTTTTCTGCGTAGGTTGGATGTCGTGAAGTCCACAAGGCCCGATGACAACACCGAGCCCGATGACAACACTGCGGCGCCCGCACCAACCGAGCTCGCGCCAATCGAACCAGCGCTTGCTGACGATGCACACATGGTGCGTCGCGCCGCCCAGCGCTATGGCACGGTGGGCGCAATGCTGGCGGGAGGAATGGTCGCTTTTGACCGAATTTTGGGTCGCAAACCTAAAGAACAACCCGCCGTAGTCATCGAAGCAGCGGCTGAGCCCACAGACATCAACGAAGGTATTTCACTGACCCTGCAGCAGCCCGACGGAGAGCAGTTGCAGGTGTTTGCCCCACCACCGGGGCGACGACGTTCTAGGGCAGTACGCCGACGGAGGCCAGCGCCAGGCGAATGAGCCGGTCGTGTCCACTCGTCATTTCGCGGCGCACCGACTCGCTCACTGCTTCGGCAGGTGAATACCACGCCAAGTCAAGGGCAGCCTGGGTGGGTTGGCAGTCCCCCGAGACGGGCACAACGAACGCCAGGCTCACCGCGTGTTGACGTGGGTCGTGGAAACCCGACACCGCTGGATCGGGGAAATATTCCACCACGGTGAACGGTGCTGGCTCGGGTGGAATCTTGGGCAGGGCGAGTGGGCCCAAGTCTTTTTCCAGATGACGCAGCAACGCTTCACGAATACGTTCGTTGAGCAGTACTCGACCTGAAACTACTGTTCGCGAAATTGAACCGTCGGGGGTTTGGCGCAGCAACATGCCGACGTGTGTGACGTTGCCCATGTCATCGGTGCGCACAGGAACCGCATCCACATACACGAGTGGCACCTGGTCGCGCACGGCGTCCAACTGACGTGGGTCAAGCCAATTGGTGCGGGTGTCGGTGCGGTCGGTCATACGTTTGGTTGAGCATCCACACGACTTGGCATGAGTGCGTTGCTCGCCACCAGAAACTACTCGCTATTTTCCCGCTTGTCGCTCGCTGGCTACCAGTTGCCTGCTACGTACTTCGTCTCTAAAAACGCAAGCAGCCCATCATGACCACCTTCACGGCCGATACCAGAGGCTTTCACGCCACCAAACGGCGCAGCCGGGTCGCTCACAAGGCCGCGGTTCAGCCCAATCATTCCGGTTTCGAGTGCTTCGGCAAATCGCAAACCTTTGCCAACGTCACGCGTAAACACATATGACACCAAGCCGTGTTCTACCGAGTTGCAGTGTGTGACAATGTCGTCGGCATCGCTGAACTTCACGATCGGCGCCACGGGCCCGAACACTTCATCTTTCAAAATTGCTGCATCGAAACCCACATTGGTGAGCACGGTCGGGTGATACCCGAACGATGCGTCACCGGCACGTTTGCCACCGCACACCGCGACTGCACCGCCAGCAATTGCGCCTTCCACGGCTGCTGCCACGTTGTCTTGTTGTGCGCGCGAAATCAGCGGGCCCACATGGGTCTGGGGGTCAAGACCATCACCGAGCCGCATCGCTGACATGCGTTTGGCAAATGCGTCGACAAACCTGTCGTGAATCTTGTCGTGCACGAAGAACCGGTTGGCTGCCGTACACGCAGCACCACCATTGCGCATCTTGGCCAACATCGCACCATCGACAGCAACATCCAAGTCGGCATCATCAAACACCACCAGCGGAGCATTACCACCTAATTCCATCGAGCAGTTGATGATTCGTTCGGCAGCTTGCGCCAATAACAACGCTCCGACTCGGGTCGAGCCGGTAAACGACAGCTTGCGCACCTTGCCCGACGCCAGCATCGCTGACACAGCATCACCAGGTGGGTCAGGCACCACGACGTTCACCACACCATCGGGCACACCAGCGCGACGAAGAATGTCACAGATTGCAATGGCAGTGAGTGGTGTATCGCTTGCCGGCTTTAGCACCACGGTGCAGCCAGCCGCTAATGCCGGGCCCATCTTGCGCGTGGCCATCGCAGCCGGAAAGTTCCACGGCGTGGCCAAGAGCGACACACCAACTGGCTCGCGCGACACGAGCAACCAATTCGCGCCAGACGGCGCGCGACGGTAGTCGCCGTCGATTCGTACTGCCTCCTCACTGAACCAGCGAAAGAATTCGGCCGCATAGGTGACTTCGGCTTTTGCATCGGCGAGCACTTTGCCGTTCTCGCGAACAACCAACTGCGCAAGTGCGTCATGCTCTGCAACCATCAGATCGAAGGCTTTGCGCAGGATTTCTGCGCGCGCACGCGGTGCAGTGGTGCGCCAGGTCGGAAATGCAGCGTGGGCTGCATCGACAGCATCTAGACAATCGCGAGTGCTCGCATGGGGAACCGTGCCAACTACGGATTGATCAAACGGATTGATGACATTAATCACGCCCACGCCTCCATTGTCGCAGATACTCCCACATGCCCGTTGGTCAGTAGCCTCGCTGCGTGCCACGCAAGCGTTTACTCATCGCATTGTTCGTGGCGATCGCCGTGAAGTCATCGGCATACGGCGTGATGTTCACCATGCTCGACGATTATCGCGAGCAGTTCGGTATCAGCGAAGGGTCGCTCGGATTGGTGATCGCAACCGGGTTTTTTACCTCGTTTTTTGCCCAAATCGCCATCGCGCCAATGGCTGATCGCGGTCGTTCACGCCAACTCATCTTCATCGGCTTGACTCTCGCCATCGTTGGCAACTTTGCCATGGCATTTTCTGACTCGCTGCCTGAATTGCTCGGCTCGCGCTTTATCTCGGGCATCGGGATTGGCTGCGCCCTGCCCGCCATGCGTCGCGTCATCATCGTTAGCGAGCCGCAAAATCTCGGTCGCAATCTTGGGCGGGTGATGTCGTGCGAGGTTGGTGGGTTTGCCGCCGGGCCGATGCTTTCAGCATTTCTCGTGGCACCATTCGGGATTCCCGCACCATTCTTGGTAATCGGCGTGGCACTCTCCATCGTGACCGCAGTCATCCTTACGATGCCGATTCCTGAAACGGCAGCCGAAGATCATCCGACTGAACGATTTGCCATCGACTTGTTGCGCAACCGAGCAATCGCTGCTGGTGTGCTCATCGGTGTTGCGGTGTTTTTTATGATCGGAACCTTCGATTCGCTGTGGGCGCTCATGATGAACGACCTCGATGCCCCGACATGGATGGCGAACACTGGCATCACACTTTTTGTTCTGCCAATGGTGGTGATGGCACCATACGGTGGGCGTTTTGTGCAACGTGTCGGGCCGTTTCGGGCTGGTGGTTTCGGAATGTTGTTCGGTGCTGCGTGCATGACGCTGTACGGCATCATCTCGGTTCCGTGGCTGCTGATGGTGGTCTTCTTTGCGCACACGCTGAATGACGGCATGACGGTTACCAGCGCCGGCGTCTCGGTCGGAATGGTTGCTCCACCCGAACGTCAGGCCGGAGCCCAGGGTCTGCTCGGCGGCGTGCAAACACTCACTGGCGGAATTGCTGCATCGTTCGCTGGGGTGTCGTACGAATTTCTAGGGCGCACCACCACTTTTGCCATCGCTGGGATCGTCATGGCATCGCTCATCGGTGTGGCACGTTTGTTGGCTGGCAATCGCTGGGGTCTGCGTGGTGGCACAACTGCAGTGCCCGTGCACGTATAAGAACAATGGCACACCGCGACGGCGACGGATTCATGTTGTGCGACTGCGGTCGCGAACACTGGGGTCTGCACGGGGCTGCTGGGCTTTTACTGGTGCGCACCGACTTGCACCCACCGCATGTGCTGTTGCAGTTGCGTGCCGGATGGACCCACGGTGGTGGCACATGGGCAGTGCCGGGCGGTGCCCGCGATTCGCATGAAGACATCGTGACTGCTGCTATTCGTGAAGCCCGTGAAGAAGTCGGTGTTGACTCCACGCGCATGGAAGTGCGACACGTCTTTGCTGATGATCATGGCAGTTGGCGTTACGACACCGTTATCGCCTTTACCAAAGACGATGCCGGTGTCTACGCCGCTAACCACGAATCAGCAGAAACACGTTGGGTTCCGCTCGACGATGTGGCAACGTTCGACCTGCACCCTGGTTTGGGCGCCAACTGGCCGGAAATTGCTTTGCTTGTGCGCGCTGAACTTGCCGCGTAGCTACATCGCGCGGGCATACAACTCGTGGATGTCGCCACGAGTTGGATACTTCGGCGTGTTCAAAATGATGAGGTCGCGCAGCGCATCCTGCGTGAGGTCGTTGATGTTGTCATTAGACGCACCCAGCTCGCGCAGTTTTTTGTTGGTGCCCACCGTCGCCGACAATTTCTCCACGGCGGCAATACCTGCCTCAGGGTCGTGTTCTGATCCGAGTGCTTCACCAATATCGGCGTAACGCCGTGCCACCACATCGCGGTTGAACCGCATCACATGCGGCAACATCGTGGCCAACGTCTGGCCATGCGCCTGATGCAATTGACCCGAGATTGGGTGACCGGTGGCGTGCACGAGCCCGAGCAGTGGGCCCGACGAAAACGCGCGGCCCGCAAGATGCGAGGCGATTTGCATTTGTGCTCGCGCTTCGAGGTCGCTGCCGTTGATTACCACTTTGGGCAACCATTGACCAGTCAAACGAATCGCGTGCAGCGCCAGAGCATCGGCGTAGGGGTTTGAGCCTGCTGACGTGTAGCACTCGATGGCATGTGTGAGCACGTCCATTCCGCAGGCTGCCGTGCCGCGCGCGGGCATGCCGAGTGTGAGTGTCGGGTCGAGCAGCACCACGGCCGGTGCCACTGATGGATTGCTGAAGGTCAACTTGCGATGCACCTTTGGGTTGGTGAGCGTGTCGGTGATAAGACCTCCACCGTTGGTCTCCGATGCTGTGCCCGAGGTGGTTGGCAACGCAATCGTTGGCAACCCAGGCTTCGAGGCTTGTGCGCGTGGCGCGAGCGTGCCGAAGTCAATGCGATCATTTGCATCGAGATTTGGTGCAAACGCCAGGTGCAGGTTGTCCACGCCGTTTGGTGCGGCCAACGCGATGTACTTGCCGCAGTCCATCACTGAGCCACCGCCGATGAACACCACGACGGTTCCCTCCACGCCAAACTTGTTCAGTGCACTAACACCCGCGGCGACGTTTACATCGGTGGGGTTGGGTGACACCTGATCAAACACGAGTGTTGGTACACCGGCTTTTTCCAAGTTCTCCACGATGGGCGTCACAATTCCGGCGCCACGTACACCTTGGTCGGTAACGATGAATGCCTTCTTGCCACGAGCCAATACGTGCTGTGGCAGCGATGCTGCAACGCCGGGGCCAGAAACTGTTTCTGATAGCGCTGCCAAATTGAACATCCGTTGAGCCGACACCGCTGGGCCTAAATTCGCTGGCGATTTCTTCACAGCTTGTTTTGGGGACTTCTTGGCGACTGGCTTCTTTTTCGCTGGCTTCTTTTTCAGCGACCGCTTGGCGGCTTTCTTCGCTGGCTTCTTTGCGGTCTTTTTCTTGGCTGTCTTTTTCACCGTCTTTTTCTTGGCTGCCATGATTCTTGGGCCCTCCCCACATGTTGACGGGTGTTGTCACCCGCAGCGGTCACGGTAGCAAAGTTGGCGTACGACCCGTCAAGCGGCGCCCGCTGGCTGAGCGGTGCGACGGCTCAGGAAGAAACGGGGTGGCTGTGACCGTTTCGTTCAGGCTTCGCCACAGGTTGCTTTTCCTCTTCAAAGCGAGCAATTTCGGCACGCCCAACCACATGCCAGTGCACTTCGTCGGGGCCGTCAGCCAATCGCAATGTGCGTTGCCCGGCATACATACGGGCCAGTGGGGTCCACTGCGAGATGCCGGCGCCACCAAACACTTGGATTGCCTCGTCGATGATTTTGCACACTCGCTCGGGCACCATGGCCTTTACCGCACTCACCCAAATGCGCGCTTCGGCGTTGCCCATTGTGTCCATCGCCTTGGCCCCACGCAAGACCATGAGTCGCATGGCTTCAATTTCGATTCGTGCCTTGGCGATTACTTCGGTGTTCTTGCCGAGGCGAGCGATGGGTTTGCCAAAGGCTTCACGCGACAAACCACGACGCACCATCAACTCCAGTGCCCGTTCTGCAGCACCAATCGAGCGCATGCAATGGTGGATGCGGCCCGGCCCGAGACGCACTTGAGAAATCTCAAAGCCACGACCCTCACCGAGCAGCATGTTGGCTGCCGGCACTCGCACGTTGTTGAATCGCAAATGCATGTGTCCGTGCGGTGCGTCGTCTTCGCCGAAGACTTCCATCGAACCGAGAATCTCTACACCCGGCGTATTCATCGGCACCAAGATTTGTGAGTGGCGCTTGTGTGGTGGCGCATCTGGGCTGGTGAGCAACATGCAAATCATGATCTTGCAACGTGGGTCGCCGGCACCAGAGATGTAGAACTTCTCGCCGTTGATCAACCATTCGTCACCGTCGCGCACTGCACGACACTCGAGATTTTTAGCGTCAGATGACGCCACGTCGGGTTCGGTCATTGCGTACGCAGAGCGAATCTCGCCGTTGAGGAGTGGCTTCAGCCACTTTTCTTTTTGTTCTGGTGTTCCAACGCGTTCGAGCACTTCCATGTTGCCCGTGTCGGGTGCACTGCAATTCATTACTTCCGATGCGATGGGGTTCTTACCCAACTCAACAGCGATGTACGCGTAGTCGAGGTTGGACAAACCTTCACCAGTTTCAGAGTTGGGCAAGAAGAAATTCCACAGCCCAGCTTTCTTGGCTTTGTTCTTCAGTTGCTCGAGCAGTTCCAACTGGCCTTCGCCGTAACTCCAACGATCAGCACGACCTTCGCCCAATTCAAAGTATTTGCGGGTGACTGGTTCAATTTCTTCGGCGATGAACTTCTTTACTGCTTCATACAGCGGCACCGCTTTGGCCGACATTGCAAGGTTCATTGCATCATCAGTAGCTACACCCGAATACATGCCAGGACGAGTCATGGGCTTACCCTAACCGTGGATGCTTGCGTCGTTGCAACCGTTCACGCACTGAATTGAAGGCCGACGAACTCGCCCGTTTGTCGCCACGCATCCAGGAACTCAAAGAATGCAACCGGGCCGCCTGGGTGCCCACTGCCGTTGAACATGTCGCTTTGAGAAATCGGCTGGCCCTCGTTGTTGTAATAGCCAGGCGTGCAATCGGGGTTGCCACGCAAACCGCGCTGGTTGCTGGTGATGAAAGTCAGCCAGTCATTTTCTGCCACTTGCGTTGGCTCGATTTGTCGTGCACCTGTGGCTTCGGCGTGCGCGATGACATCGGCAATTGCCAGGCCATTCTCCACATAATTTTGCGGCACGTTGGCGATTTGGTTTGCTCCTTGCGTAAACCCGATCACAAAAAGATTCGGGAACCCATGCACATGAATGCCGTGCAAACTGCGCATGCCGCCGGCCCAGTATTCCGATAGTGCAACACCGTTACGGCCAGCGATATCAAAGCCGCTGCGTCGTGTGTAACTGGTTCCGACCTCAAACCCTGACGCGATAATCAAGCAGTCCAATGGATAGTGCTCGCCTGCAACCCACACACCTTGTTCGTCGATGCGCTCCACACCTTGGCCGTCGGTGTCCACTAGATGCGTTGTTGGATTATTAAATGACTGCAGATACTCATCGTGAAAACATGGCCGCTTGCACAACTGGCGGTACCACGGCTTGAGTGCTGCAGCAGTGTGTTCATCGTTGACAATCGCATCAACTCGTGCCCGCACCTCGTTCATCTTTTCGTCGTCAGAGTCTTCGTAGGCCTTCAGCAATGTGTCTGGCCCGAGGGTGGCACCTGCTTTCACCAACTCCACGGTGCGATCGCGGATACGAATCGAAATATCAGTCCAACCATCCTTCACCAAATCTTCTTCGGCGAAACCAAGCGTTTGCAAAACCGTGAAGTTCGTCATCCACTTGCGCTGCCACCCTGTTTCGAGGCGAGCGAACCACTGCGGGTCGATTGGTTGGTTGTTGCGCACATCAATTGATGACGGCGTGCGTTGAAACACAAAAAGTTCGCCTGCCGAGCGCGACAAATGGGGAATGCATTGCACCGCTGTTGCCCCGGTGCCGATGATGCCGACACGTTTATCTGCAAGGCCCGTCATCAACGCACCGGTCGAGTCACCACCTGTGTAGGCGTAGTCCCAACGGCTGGTGTGAAAGGCGTGGCCAGCAAACGAGTGGATGCCCGCGAT
>JANQZQ010000015.1 GCA_030728545.1 Ilumatobacteraceae bacterium | reverse complement strand
TTGATGAGCAGATGCAGGAATGGTGTTACCTCAATCGTCCAGGGATAGCACGCCGGACGGTAGCGGTGGATAAAAACGGGAAATTTGTCGTGGTCACACTTTTTGCTGAACCAAGTCAGGCTGATGCTGGCTATCGCAACTACGTGGGAGTGAATTCAGCTTGGTTGTCGTGTATTGCCGCGGATTCAACAACCCACGAAGTTTTTTCTCTGTTTTAACACTATTGCTGCACGAGCATGAGCGGGTTTCCCTCAGGATCGGTGATCCCAGCAATCAGTGCACCACCAGGAATTTGATACGGGTCAAGGGTCTTTTTACCACCCAGCTCCACTGCTTGCACTAACGACCGCTCAACGCTTTTGACTTGGATGTAGAGAGAAATGCCACCGTGTTCGCTTCGGCGAATATGGCCACCAATTCCGTTCTCTGGCCCACCAATGCCCACTGGAATTCGATGGATGGGACCATCCCCAATATCCCAATTGAACATCTCCTTGTAAAAAGGAATCAAGACCTGTTCGTCCTTGGCCCCAATTTCGAAATAGACAATCGGACGACCCCAGTCTCTTTTTGGTTCCGGTTCCATTGCTCAATCGTAGAGCAAACATTGGAATGGAATTGTTTCTGCTGAAGGTGCTGCGGATTCGATAGCAATGTAGAACTATGTCAAGGCGCTGCGCGCCGCGGCAGGGTCGGGCGTGAAGCCTGGGGTGTCGCGACAGAACTCCACCATGATGCCGTTGGGGTCAAGGTAGTAGTGCGAATGGCACCAGCCATGGTCAACATCCATGATCGGTTCGATGTTGTTGGCGGCAAGATGTGCACGCACACGATCTTGAGTTGCTTGGTCAGCCTTGAACGCGATGTGGTTCACCCACACTGGCAGCCCGTTGCCTGTTGAAACTTCGGAGCGCCAATCAGGTTTCTCGCCCATGTCGTGCAAGTCAAAGAATGCGATCGAAGAACCATCACCGAGGTCGAAAAATAAGTGGCGAAAAAACGATTTGCTGTCGGGTACTGCCGTCACCTCGGTATGCACGAGCGGGAAACCCAGCAGATCTTCATAAAAGTGGCGGGTGGCTTCACGGTCACGACAGGCATATGCCACGTGGTGTATCCCGCTGCGGGTGATCATCGGATCTTCAGTCCCATACGGGGGCCATCAGGGCCGTCAACTTCAACGATTGGGTCATCGCGATCATCAAACTCCGTGCGCAGTGCGCGGCTCATTACGGCATGCATGTCGTACATTGCGATGATATACGTGAACTCCAAAATCTCTTCATCGGAAAAGTGTACTTGGAGAGCGTCAAAGACACCGTTGGCGACCCGACCACCGTCATACACGAGTGCGTCGGTGTAGGCCAAGGCGGCTCGTTCTGGCGGGGTGAACACATCGCTGGCCGACCAGTGGGGAATCGCCGCAATCTTTTCTTCGCTGATACCAGCCGTGCGACATGACTTGCAATGTTGCGAGAAGACAAATTGACTGCCACGTGCCCAACCAACCCGAGTCTGGCCAAGCTCGCGCAACTGGGGGTCAAGCCGACGAGCGGGATTGCGGTACAGCGCAAAACCGCGCACCGCATGCTCGAATATTTCGGGCACCAGAGCGAACACCGTCCACCAGTCGCCAGGCGTGCCGGTTGCGGTGCCGGGCTGTGCCACGGGGTCGCGGTCGCCAAAAAGCAGGTCATACATCGGAATCACCGAGGCGTCGGCTTCAGCGCGTGGAACTTGTCGCAAGCGTGGCATCGGCCCCCTTCGTTCCTTGGTTGGTGAATTGCATGACGCCGTCGTCCACTGCGCCTTCGCGGAACATCTTTTTGTCTTTGTCGTAGTTCTGCGGGTTGATCCACGGCTCGCGATCGCCTTGGCTGGGCATGAGGTGCATCACGCGTTGCATATAGCCCGATGAGAACCCATCGATCCACGGTCGGCGTGGCATGTTGTGTTCGTCATCGCGCAATTGGGGAGTGCACTGACGAGCGCCAGTGTCGCGCATGTGGTTGAGCAATCGACACACGTAGGTGCAGGTGAGGTCAGCACGCAGCGTCCACGACGCATTGATATAGCCAAAACTGGTGGCCAAGTTGGGCACCCCCGAATACGACATGCCTTTATACGTGCGGGTCGTCGAGAAGTCGACAGGTTCGCCATCCACGCTGAAGTCGGCTTCGCCCAGGGTTACCAACTGCAAGCCGGTGGCGGTCACGATCACATCGGCAGGCAGGTGCTCACCCGAAGAAAGCAAGATTCCCGTTTCGGTAAAAGTTTCAATCGTGTCAGTCACCACCGAAGCCCGGCCGCTGCGAATGGCGGCGAACAAGTCGGCGTTCGGCACCAAACACAAGCGTTGATCCCACGGGTTGTACTTGGGGGTGAAGTGTTTGTCGACGGGGTAGTTGCCACCAAGTTCCATCCGGATTCCGCCAATGAGCAAGTTCTTTATGTCTTCGGGGTGGCTGCGCGTGCGGTTGTACACCAACTGCTGGCGCCAGGTGTTTTTGGCGCGAGTGATGTTGTATGCCAACTTTGCCGGAAGCACCTTGCGCAAAAAATTGGCGAAGGCATCACGGTCGGGTCGCGACACCATATAGGTGGGCGAGCGTTGCAACATGGTCACATGTGCGGCACGATCAGCCATTGCTGGCACCAACGTGACCGCAGTTGCCCCTGAGCCAATCACCACCACGCGCTTGTCGGTGTAGTCAAGATCATCTGGCCATTGCTGAGGGTGAACTATTTGCCCTGTGAATCGATCAAGCCCGCGGAACTCGGGTTGGTAGCCCGACTTGTATGAGTAGTAGCCAGCACACATAAACAAGTAGTTGCACTCAAAAACACCTTGCGAACCATCGCTGCGGGCCGTGTGCACCGTCCAGGTGGCGTGCGGGGTCGACCACTCGGCGCGCACCACACGTTCGCCAAATCGCATATGGCGCTGCAAGTCGTGCTCGGCTACCGTTTCGCGCAAATACTCCATGATTGATGGGCCGTCGGCAATCGACTTGTCGGCCTTCCAGGGCTTGAACTCGAAGCCAAGCGTGTGCATGTCGCTATCTGAGCGAACGCCTGGATATTTGAACAAGTCCCACGTACCGCCGATATTTTCGCGACCTTCGAGAATCACAAAACTGCGGTCAGGTGACTTGTCTTGCAGGTGCACGCCAGCGCCGATGCCTGAAATGCCTGCACCCACCACCACCACATCAAAACGCTCAGGCGTCATGATTGCAGGCTAGACGGCGATGCATATGGTGAAGTTATTCAGCCAACGAGCAGCGTTGCCAACTGTTCTGCTTGATCACGAATCTCGGGCACCGCAGTTGACTCCCACAGTGTGCCGCGCCGCAGTGGCCCGACGGTGAACAAACCTGCAACAGGGCTGCCCGCTACGTCTTTTACTTGGCCGCTCACTGCGTCGGTATCCACCCCCATGCCGTGAGGTCCGGGGCAAATCACACCTGCATTGGCTAGCGCGAGCAACGGCGGTGTGGTGAGCAACGCTGCATCGTCGGGCCCGGTGCACAACACCACGGCGTCGAACGCGCCCGACTCCGCCAGCTGGCGGCCATCACCACGGCGTACAACGATGGCATCGGTGGCTTGCATGTGCGCAAACTCGTGTGCCACCGCGGCACTCATGCGGTGGCGGTGGATATCCCAATGTCGACGAGCAAGCCGAAGAAACTGTGCTTGTTGCCGCGGGGTAAAGCCCTGCCAGATATGTTGTGTTGCTGGGCGCAAGGCGCCGAGCGCGGCACGCCAGTCGGGTTGGGTGCGTATCCAGTGCAGCACTGCGCGGGGTGTTGCAAATGCTGCAGGTAGCGCAGGCAGTGCACCAAAGCCCGCATGCGCCATCGGCAACAAACCGTGGCGCGACACACCGGTAACACGCACACCGCGTCGTGCCAGCGATAGCGCGATGTCCACAAAGGTGAGTCCTGTGCCGATACACAACACTTGGTCGCCAGCACCTATGGCATCAAGGGCTCGCGGTGCCCACGGGTCATTCACCACGCGCGTTGTGGCGAAGTTATGCACCCAGTCAGGTGATGTCGGTGGGGCATTGCCAACCGCCAAGATCAGGGCATCGCCGTCGATCACCGTGCCAGTGCTGATGGTGACATGTAGCGGATCTGGGCTGATGGCGACGGCTGTGTCGCACACATGTTGCACATGCACCGTGTTGCTTGCGGCAACAGCGGCAGCGAGTTCGCTGCGTAGGTAAGCCGCATACCGATGGCGAGCCACAAATGCGTCTGGTGCACATCCAGCCCACGCTGCGAAATGCTGTGGGTCATCGCTGTATGCCGACATGCCTTCGGCGGGAACATTCAACAAGTGGGTGTCGTCTTGAGTCGAGTACGCCACGCCTTCGCCGAGGCGTTGTTGCGGCTCAATGATCGTCAACGTGGTTAATTCGCGACTATTGCGCACCACGTGCAAAGCAACGAGCACACCGCCAGCCCCACCGCCGATGATTATCAACCTGCGAGTCATATGGCACCAACGCTAAGTCGTGGGTTGCGCCCCAAAGTTGAGATTGCTGCATTGCTCGCACACTCGATCGGGGATGACGCCCCAACGAATCATCCAGCCAAACATGATGCAACCAAGGCACACGGCAAATACTGCTTCTAGAAACGCTGCCGCAGCCAACATGACGGCCACCACTCGCGATGCTGTCGTGAAATCAAGCAGCCACAACACGCTCGCAGTTGTAGAAAAGAGCAGACCCACGAACTGGGCAAAACGCTTTGGTGGGCCAGCAACGAATCGATGCTGAATATGTAGACGCGGTGTAATTATTTTGGTGGACAACAACCCCAGTGGGCTGAGAGCGGGCCCGGTGAGCACCCGTGCGACAAAGCCGTACGTGAGTGGAATCAGAATCCATGCAGCACCAGTGGCGGAAAATGCGGCACTCATAAGTAATGCACCAAAGGCAACGATGCGTGCCGATGTTTCGTTGACCGGATGGGGGAATGGAAACGGGTTTCGCATGCGGTTCACCCTAGGCTCGCTGCCGTGACCGACGTAGCGCGAGATGTGTTGATCATTGCGTTGGCATTCGTCACGTCAACAGTGGGCTCACTCGGCGGGCTTGGTGGGGCCATTTTGCTGGTGCCCCTCTTGACATTCGGCGATATGACCATTGCCGAAGCCGCCCCACTTGGCTTGGTGAGTGTGATTGCAGGTTCGGTCGCTGCCGGGCGAACCCAACTGCGCGACGGGGCAGTCAACCACCGCTTTGCGGTCGTTACCGAACTTGGCGCTACAGCGGGGGTGATTGTCGGGGTGATTTTGGCTGGATCAATCTCTGATCGAGTGCTCACCTATTTTTTGGCAACGCTTGCCCTGCTGGCGGCTGGTGGCGGCGCCATTCGTAAAGGGGTGCGCTGGAAGCCTGACCCATCACTGGGTGCCGACTCGATAGGTGAGCATCACGGGTCGCTTTCCGGTGTGTATCGACTTAACGATCAGGCCGTGCCGTATCAACCAACACGCATGGGGCTCGGCGTGAGTCTCATGGCTATTGCGGGCGTCGTAACTGGTTTGGCGGGTGTCGGCGGCGGGTTTCTCAAGACTCCGCTGTCGAGCGAAGTCATGCGCTTGCCGGCAAAAGTCGCGGCTGCAACCAGCACCTTCACCATCGGGCTCACTGCATCGACTGCCTTGCTGCTCATGGCAATAGATGGGCGAGTAGTGGTGTCTGACAGTGCGCTGGTGGTCATTGGTTCGATCGTGGGTGGCACGTTGGGTTCACGATTGCAGCGATATCTGTCGCCACCCGTGGTGCGACGCGCAACCGCGTTGGTGCTGACCGTAATTGCGGTCGTGCTCGTGGTGCGGGCATGACTTCGCTGAGCAGTTTTCTGGCGAAGTGGACCACGACCGTGGTTGTGCTGGCAGCGCTGGCGGCATCAGCTGGGGTGATTACGAGTGGTGACATCGCGCACACGCTCAACACCGCGGCGTTGATGTTGCTCGGCGCGCTTCCTGTGTTGCGTGTTATTGCTTTGGCGGTGAGTTGGGCTCGCGCTGGCGATCGCCGCTACGCAGCAGCAGCAGTGTTACTCGTATCATTGATGGCCGCGGGTGTTGTGATGGTGGCTGTATGGCGTTGATGTTGAAGCAGTACTACTTGGCTTGTTTGTCGCACGCGTCGTATCTTGTTGGCGACACGGTCAGCGGCCGAGCAGTTGTTGTTGACCCACAACGTGACGTGGCGCAGTATCTTGCCGACGCTAAAGAACAGGGCCTCAAGATTGAACGCGTAGTTGAAACACACTTCCATGCCGATTTCTTGAGTGGGCACCTGGAGCTGGCTGGCGAAACGGGTGCCAAAATTTCGTACGGCTCAGCTGCTGCCGGTTTGACTGACTTCGAGATTGACCCGCTCGTGCACGGCCAGCGCCTGTCGCTGGGTCAAGTCGAGCTCGAGATCTTCGAGACCCCTGGCCACACCCCCGAATCCATTTGCATCGTGGTGCGCGAATCAGCTGATATTGCGCCGCACGCAGTGTTGACCGGCGACACGTTGTTCATCGGTGATGTCGGGCGCCCCGACTTGTTGTCGGCGTTTGGTCGCACTCAAGACGAAATGGCTCGCAGTTTGTATCACTCGTTACATGACCGCCTTCTTACCTTGCCCGACGCCACGAAGGTGTATCCGGCACATGGGGCTGGCTCGGCATGCGGCAAAAATCTGTCTACTGAAACCGTGTCCACCATCGGTGAGCAGCGCCGCACCAACTACGCATTGGCAAAAATGACCGAGAAAGAATTCGTCGACATCGTGACCGAAGGCCAAGCCGCAGCACCTCTGTATTTTTCGTTTGCTGCAATGCGGAACCGTGCCGCTCGTGACCACCTCGACGAAGCCGAGTTGCCAACAGCATTGTCGTGGGCCGAGTTCACCCAACACGTTGCCAACGGTGCTGTAGCCATCGACACACGCGAGCCCGACGAGTTTGCTCGTGGGCATCTACGCGGCTCGCGCAATGTGGGCCTCAGTGGGCGATTTGCCGAATATGTCGGCGAAGTGGTGCGACCTGGCGAAGCCATCGTGTTGGTTGCCACGCCAGGCACCGAGCACGAAGCCAAGGTGCGGCTTGCTCGCATCGGCTACGACTCGGTCATCGGTGCATTGGTCGACCCCGTGCGAACCATGCTTGAGCACCCCGACCACGTGCAAATCGCCTCTCGATTGAGTGCTGAACAACTCGAATCTCGCCGTGCTGTGGTGCCCAATCTGGCAATTGTTGACGTGCGCGGTCCCGGAGAAGTTGACGAAGGCATGGTTGTGGGTGCCGTACATCTGCAACTGGCCAGTTTGTTGCAACGAGCAAGTGAGCTCGACCCCGCGGTGCCAACTGTGGTGTATTGCGCAGGTGGATACCGATCGAGCATCGCAGCGAGCACGTTGCGCTCGCTCGGCTTTAACGACGTCTCCGACATCGTCGGTGGCTATGGCGCGTGGAAAATTCATCAATCGGCATGACTAAATACATTCTCGTCATCTCGGGCAGTCTGCGGAAGGCGTCGTTCACCACGGCCCTATGTCGGGCGGTCTGTGGGCTGCAGATTGAGGGTGCGAAGTTCGTGATTCGCGACTACGTGCGCACGGTGCCGATGTACGACGGTGATCTTGACACCGACTCACCACCCATCGAAGTGGCTGACATGCGTCGCGAAATCGCCGAGTCGCATGCCGTGCTCATCGGTACGCCGGTGTACAACTACAACATCCCTGGCGGCATAAAAAACGTGGTCGATTGGGCCTCGCGGCCGTTTGCCAAACATTCGCTCATCGGTCGGCGAGTGGGTGTTTTCGGTTGCTCACCGGGCGATAGTGGTGGAAAACAAGCGGTGGAATATTTGCGACAAATCACACCGCTGTTGGGTGCAACCTTGGTTGGCCCCGAGTTGCTGTTTTCTAAAATCAACACGTTGATTGCCGCTGACGGCACGGTTGACGCCAGTGTGCTGGGGCCGTTGACAGCGTTGGCCTACGAACTTGCTGAATAACTCAGCCAACCAATAGGCGCCGGAGCAGTTACGACAGTTTGTTGCTGAGCAGGCGCAGAAACTCGCTGCGGGTGGGCTCGTGTTGAAACGCACCGCAAAATGCTGAAGTGGTGGTCACTGAGTTTTGCTTCTCGACACCACGCATCATCATGCATAAGTGTTGTGCTTCGATTACGACTGCAACCCCGAGCGGGTTGAGTGCTTCTTGAAATGCATCACGAATCTGGGTGGTCAAACGTTCTTGCACCTGCAGGCGGCGTGCGCAAATGTCGACGACACGAGCCACTTTTGACAAGCCAGTGATGTGGCCATTCGGAATATACGCCACATGGGCCTTGCCAAAAAATGGAATCATGTGATGCTCGCAAAGGCTGTACATCTCAACGTCTTTGACGATGACCATTTCTTGCACGCTCTCAGTAAAAATTGCTTCGCGAATAACCTCAACCGGGTCGTGGCCTTGTCCTTGGGTCAGAAACTGCATCGCCTTGGCAACTCGCTCGGGGGTCTTGAGTAACCCCTCACGGTTGGGGTCTTCGCCGATGAGCCCAAGAACATCTTTGTATGCCTTGGCCAACTCACGCGTGGTGGCTTCGTCGTAGGTTTCGATCTTTTTATAGGCCATGGGTGTCCTTTATGCGTGGTGCATGATGTCGGCGGGGTACTGCACGATGTTGCGCGGTGTTTCACCCAAAATCACGTGCAGATCCAGGTGGGCAGGCACATGTGGCCGCAACATGGTGTGAATCACAACTGCAATATTTTCGGCGGTGGGGTTGACATTGGCGAACTGGGCTACATCCAAGTTGAGGTTCTTGTGGTCGAGGTGATCGAGCACATGTTGCTTGATGGTGGTGGACAACACGCCAAGGTCGATGACATAGCCAATTTGTGGATCCACCTCGCCACAGACGCGCACGATGAGTTCGTAGTTGTGGCCATGGAAATTGGGGTTGTTGCATTTGCCGTAAATGCGCGCATTGTCTGCATCGCTCATCGCCGGGTTATGGATGCGGTGCGCGGCATTGAAATGCTCATGGCGGTAGACCGCAACACGTGGGGCGCTGGAAGCAACCATGTTCATCTTGCAGGCTACGACACG
>JANQZQ010000014.1 GCA_030728545.1 Ilumatobacteraceae bacterium | reverse complement strand
TCTTGGTGGATGCCGGGTACCGACCACTCAGTGTTGAAGTGCTGGATTTGTTTCCGCACACGCACCACACCGAAGTGGTGGCGTCGTACGAACGCAGTTAGTTGGTGGCAACGCCACGTTGCATCGTGACGCTGAACACTTAATACAGAATGGTGGGCATCAAGGTCTGTCGTGGTGGGGTGCGACGCATAGTGAGGTCGGCATTGGCGACCGTCGAGTGGGTGGCTCTCGCCAGAATCGCTCGGGCTACTTGCTCGGCTGTTGATGACAGGGCAACCAAATCCCGCTTGCGATGGCGAATTTCGCCAAGGTCGACTTCGAGGACGCTCTCGGTGCCGTACATCGTTGCGATGTCAAGCAGGATGCCGACATCAACGCCATAGTCGCAGTCGAGCCAGAGCGAACCAAGAGTCTCGACTCGCCCGGCAAACAGGCCGCTGAGTGGTTCTTCGAACGATGCCAGCTCGGGGCGCAGCAGCGACAACAAGGGGCGTGCCGTCAACATGGTGACTCGCCCGGCCCCGGGGCCGTCTACCGAGCACAACCTGGTGAAGCGGCCCTTGACCAACTGCAGATCGGGGTTGACGACGAGTGGCTCGATGAGTTGACTCAAGCGCCCAGCGTTCAAAGCGGTGAGGTCTCCATCAAGAAACAGCACCAATTCGGTGGAGCATCGTCGAAGGGCTGCCCACAGGGCGTCGCCTTTGCCGCTCGAGCCACCAAAAGAGCGACATTCGAAATCTGCGTACACGACGCGAGCACCAGCGGCGCGGGCAATGGATGCGGTGAAGTCTGAACTGCGGTCGTCTACAACGATGATCTCTTCGATGAGCCCTGGATGTTGGCGGCGGGCATCTTGAACAACTGCGATGACATCGCGAATGGTGGCACTCTCGTTGTGCGCCGGAATGCAGACAGTCGTCGTGGGGAGGTTGAGGCTTGTCATGACCCTCATCCTCGTGTGAGATATCGACAAAGTTGGTCACGGCAGAGTCACAGCTGGCAAGTTTGTGTCACTTTTTGGCACCGAAGTAACGATCATGTAACGAGTTGACGAAATATTTGCGTTACAACGTCAACAAGTTGCCTTAGGGTGAAACACTCTTACTATGAACTTTCGAGTGCTTTTCGTAGAAGACGACTCGAAAATACGCCAAGTCATTTCTGCTTCGCTCTCAGACGAAGGATTCGAAGTTGTCGAGGCCCCAACCGGTGAGTTTGCGATTGCTGAAGTAGATCTCACAGCGCTTGACCTCGCAATTATTGACTTGCGTTTACCCGGTATTAATGGCATTGACGTTGTGCGTAACTTGCGGCAACGCACAACGATGCCGTTAGTGATTCTCACGGCGCACGGCGAGTCGAATGATGTGGTGACAGGCCTCGAAGCAGGTGCCGACGACTTTTTGTATAAACCGATTGCAGCTAAAGAACTGGTGGCACGGTTGCGCGCAATCCTGCGTCGAGCTACGGACAGCGCCACGCCCGACCCGGCCGTTGCGGTATCAGTCGGTTCGGTGTCTATCGATGCGTCACTTCACGAGGCAAGCGTTGCTGGTGCACGTCTGCATCTGACACGAACCGAATTTGGTGTGCTGCGAGCACTCGTGCAGGCATCCCCAGCCACGTTGTCTCGCCAGGAGTTGCTCGAAGCCGTATGGGGATACGACTATCTCGGTGACTCGCGTTTGGTGGACATGCAGATATATCGGATTCGCCAAAAGCTTGAGGCGCACGGACTCAAAGAGAGTCTGCTCACCGTGCGTGGTGTTGGATTCAAGATCGTGCCGTAAATGCCTACGTTTACGCTGCGCAAGAAAACCGTTCTGCTGGGGGCTGCGATCGCCTCGCTGTTGTCGTTGCTGGCATCGGTATCCACGTTCTTGCTTGCGCGTGAATACATGCTTCGCCAGCGCGACGATGTTGCAGTCGCACAGGTTCGTGCTGCGGCTCGAATTGCATCCTCCACACTTTTGCGAAGCGATGATCCGCTCACCGTGCTGTTGGCAGGCGCCCAAGTGTTGCCTGGTGCTCGTGCCGCTTTGCATCAGGGTGGCACTTGGCTGGTTTCTGGCGTGGGCCTTGCACCAGAAGATCTGCCGGTAGACCTGGTGCGCAATCTGGAAACAGGCTCAGCAGCCCGCCAGCGAGCCAAAGTGCAATTTGAAACTGCAATCATTGTGGGGTTCCCGCTGCAGACTCAGGGCGACACATGGTTTGTGGGTGTGGTGTCACTTGAGGAACTCGAGCGCACGCTCCTCACCTTGCGTGGGGCGCTGGCAATCGGAGCCATTTTGGCAATCGTGGGTGGTGGCGCTGTGGGTTGGTGGTTGTCGCGACGAGTGATGGAGCCGCTGCACGACATCAGTTCGACTGCCGAACAAATTTCTGGTGGAGACCTCACCAAGCGTGCCAAAGAGCCGCGCGAACCCGACCTAGCACGCATCGCACAGACCTTCAACGAAATGACCGACTCGCTCCGTGTACGCATCGACAGGGAAGCGAGATTTGGTGCCGTGGTGAGTCACGAATTGAGGTCGCCGTTGACGGTCATCAAAGGTGCTGCGGATCTGATTGCCGCACGACGCGAAGACCTGCCGCCGCGTGCCCAAATGGGGAGTGATTTGTTGAGTGAACGCGTGATTATGTTCGAAAAAATTCTCAACGACCTTATTGAAATAAATAGATACCAGTCAGGGACGGTCGAGCCGCTGCTCGAAGAGCTTTCAGCGCGGTCACTGGTGGAGACATTGTCGCACCGAAGTGGCATTGACCCGCGAATCATCGAGGTGCCCGAGATAGCCGTCGTGGTTGACGTGCGAAGATTTCAACAGGTTTTCGAGAATCTGAATTCAAACGCCAAGCTCTATGCAGGCGGGCTTGTGGCGATTCGCAGCAAAGTCACCAGTAGTCATATCGAACTGTATTTTGATGACGCAGGTGTCGGAGTCTCGGTTGCCGACTCGTCGCGCATCTTTGAACCCTTTGTGCGAGGTGTGCAACACTCGGCCGTTTCGGGTTCGGGTCTTGGGCTTTCGATCACTGTTGAACACTTGCGCGTGATGGGTGGCAACGTACAACTCGGCACCAGCCCCGAGGGTGGCGCGCGGTTCGTCGTCGTATTGCGGAGAGGCGAGGATTTCTCATGAGGCGTTGCTCACTTTTGCTTGCGGTTTTTGCTGTAGCGCTGGTTGGTTGCGGGATTCCGGTCGAGTCTCGCGCAATTGTCTGAAGCAGAAAGCCTTGCTATTGCCACGACCACGACCACGACTGTGGCTGCAGCACCGGTTCCATCAACCTTGGTTTCAGAGGCTCGTGCAGCGCTTGTGTATTTCATCCGCGGTGAAGGGCTCGTTGGTCGGCCTCTGGTATTCCCTTCCGGGTTTACAGAGTTAAACCTTTTGCAATCGCTCATCGACGAGACGACTCTTGCTGGCGCTAACGGGTCAGTTCGCTCGGGGCTCGCTCAGCGTTCGGATTTGGTGGAAGGCCTCATCGTGGTTGATGACTTGGCACAGGTGAGCCTGAGCACCTTGTTTGCAGATCTACCGGGGTCTGAGCAAGTGCTGGTGCTCGGGCAGCTGACGCTGACCGTGCTGGCCAACTTCAATATCAGCGGTGTTGAGTTTCGACAAAATGCTGCAGCTGTGGCGGTGCCAGATGCCGACGGTCAACCAATTTCGCGTCCCGCGACTCGGGCCGACTACGTCAAATTGCTCACGAGATAGCGGAAATGTCGCAGCACGAGATTTCGATTCTCACCCCGGTCGGCAAACATCACGCTGCATATCTTCCCCAAGCATGGGAGTCGATTCGTCGACAACAGATTCCTGCACCTTGGCTGGTTCGGTGGTACGTGCAAGAAGATGGCCCACCGTCGCCAGCCCAAAGTTTCGTGCAGACGCTCGACTCGAAGGTGGCTCAGTATGCGGCTTCGGGGCTCAGTGGTGGCGCGGCAGAGGCGAGAAATCTTGCACTGGCTCGCGCCCACGGTGAAATGGTGATGCTGCTTGACGCCGACGATGAATTGGCGCCCGATGCAGTCGCGCGTGTTGTATCGCAATTGGAGTCGGGCTTCATGTGGTGTGGTTTTGCCGCAGTCGATAATCAACAAGGAACTCTCGTGCAACGTGACGGAAGATATTCAGCACGGCTGTCAAGTGATGCAACGAAGGCACCCAACAGCGACGCATTTGTTCCGAGTGAATGGATGGGGGAATCGCCGCGAGGAGCGTTGCGGTCATGCTGGGAAGACTTTGGCTATCTGCCATTTCATCCGACCACGTTTGCCACCTACGCGCGATGGATTTGGGACGTCGGCGGCTGGCCGGGCTTGGCACGAGACGAAGACACTGCGCTGATTCTTGCAATCTCTGACGCGCACGCAGGGGTGGTGAGTAGTGAGGTGAATGTGTTGTATCGCCGACACGACCATCAGACGTCACAACTTGTGCCGCCTGTAACCGAACGAATTCAATTCATCACCCGGCGCCGTAAATAAGTAAATAACTTGGTGCCCCCCCTCGGATTCGAACCGAGGACCTGCGGATTAAGAGTCCGATGCTCTAACCAACTGAGCTAGAGGGGCATCATTATGAAAATTGCAACGCCCGAGCCTAACTCGCACGCGGCTCTGGGCTCCCAACGTGTGTGGGGCGCACTCGTTTCCGAATACGCCCCACCGCACTTCTGGGGTGGACGACGGGGCTTGAACCCGCGACCTCCAGGACCACAACCTGGCGCTCTAGCCAACTGAGCTACGCCCACCATGGGCACCCCAGTCTGCCATGTGTAGAGTGGGGGTTACACACCTGTTTGGAGCTGATAACCATGCCAGCGGCTGATAAGACGCTGACGCAATCCCTAGTCACTCGGGCCAAGGAGATCACTGCCCGCGAACTACAGGTTTACGCCGAGCGCACCAAAGGTTCCCAAGCGGCCAACGCCCGCGCCCGCAAGTCGATGCCCCTCGGCGTGCCATCCAGCTTTCAGGACTACGACCCGTACCCGATCGTGTTGGCTCGCGCCCAGGAGTATTGGTCGATCGACGTCGACGGCAACCGCTACGTGGATTACAACATGGGCTTTGGCGCGCTGTTCGCCGGCCACATGCACCCAGCGGTGCGCAAAGCCGTGTCGGCCCAGCTCGATGACGGAACCTTGTTTGTCACCCCGTGCCCAAGCAACGCCGAAGTGGCCGAGTTGCTCGCGGCGCGTTACGGCTTCCCGCTGTGGCGCTTCACCAACTCGGGCACCGAAGCCACGATGGACGCGTTGCGTATTGCGCGTGCTGCAACGGGCCGCGACAAGATCGTCAAGGTCGAAGGCGGCTATCACGGCCATCACGACGAAGTCATGGTGTCGATGAAGCCGTCACTGGATGTGGCTGGCCCGGCCGACGCGCCGTATTCGGTGGCCTCGTCAGCTGGCATCACCAAGGGCGTCGTGGGCGACACCATCGTGATCCCTTACAACGACGCCGAAGCACTTGAGCGTGCGTTGCGAGGCCGCGACGTTGCTGCGTTCATCGTCGAGCCAGTCATGCAAAACATCGGTATCTGCATGCCACAAGACGGATACCTGCAGGCCGTGCGCGAAATCACCAGCAGATACGGCACGTTGCTCGTGTTTGACGAAGTAAAAACCGGCATCACCGCTGGTTGGTCGGGCGCTGCCGGGGTCTTTGGTGTTGAACCCGACTTAGTTGCCCTCGCCAAATCCATCGGTGGCGGCCTACCGCTTGGGGCATTCGGTGGCAAGCGCGAATACATGGACGAAATCACCGAACGTCGCGTTGTGCACTTGGGCACCTACAACGGTAATCCGCTGTGCATGGCTGCGGCCAAGGCGGTGCTCACCGAAGTGTGCACACCCGAGGTAACCCGCGAGGTAATCGCGCGCAACCACGAATTGGTTGAAGCCTGTCGCTCGGTAATCACGCAACATGGGCTGCCCGCCAACGTGGTGGAGTTCGGTGCCAAAGGCTGCGTTACCTGGTCGCCTGAACCAATCAAAAATTATCGCGACTACAAAAACACCGATTTTGACTTGGCATTCGCTCAATGGATGCACGGTATTAACCGCGGCATTTTGTTGCCACCCGGTTTGGACGAGCAGTGGCTCATCTCGGTGATGCACACCGACGAAGCTGCAATGACATACGCCGGCGTGTTCGCCGACTTCGTCGAAGAACTCATTCGTTAGTTTTTGTCGTCGCTGGTGGTGAACGAGTCGCCCAAACTTGGGTTGATGATGTGGCGTGGTCTGTTGCGACGGTGCCCACACTGCGGCAATCGTCGGGCGTTTTTCACCAGGTGGTTTGTGCGCGGTGAACGTTGCGTGGGCTGCGGCCTGCGTTGGGAGCGCAACCACGAAGGCTTCATGCTTGGCGCGATGGCCATCAGCTTCATCACCACGGGTGGATTGCTGCTGCTCACGATGGGTATCGGGGTCATCGTCACGTATCCCGATGTGGCATTAGTGCCGGTGTTGGCCAGCACCATCGGCGTGACTCTTTTGGTGGGGGTCGGCGGGTATCCGATTTCTTACACCTTGTGGCAGGCCATCGATTTGTATCTGCGACCCATCAGCGAAGACGATGGCGAAGAACAGGCCCGCGGGGTGGCGAACTAGCCACTTCTGGCTGAGCCTGGCCTGGCCCCTGGCTGAGCCTGGCCTGGCCCCTGGCTGAGCCTGACGTGGGCTCAGGCCCCCCTGGTACCCCCTCGGGCCAAAAGGGGTGGGGGTGCTTGACCGAACAGGTGTTCGTAGGTAAGGTTTGAGCAGTTCCTCATGTCTGGTGCACACAGCAGTGGGAATGAGATACCAAAACATAACTATCACGTAGCACCCCATCCCTACGGTGCAACGTTCTCCCCAACAACCACGAAAGGACACCAGCAATGAGCTTCGAACGAAAGAATGAAAAGGCCGCTAAATCCACCGACAAGGTCGTCGATCGGCCCTCGGAGAAAAAACCCAAGCAGACCGCCGAGAGCGATCGTGCGCGCGCCGGTGAGCGGGCCAAAGCACTCGAAGCAGCCCTCGGGCAAATCGACAAACAGTTCGGCGCCGGCTCGGTAATGCGCATGGGCGAAAAAGAAACCATGGCCATCGAAGCAGTATCCACCGGGGCCTTGGCCCTCGACATTGCCCTCGGAGTCGGCGGTGTGCCGCGCGGTCGAGTGGTCGAAATTTTCGGCCCAGAGTCGTCGGGTAAATCCACCCTGGCCATGCACATCGTTGCCGAAGCGCAACGCAACGGTGGCATCTGCGCCTATGTCGACGCCGAGCACGCCCTCGACCCGATCTATGCAGCAGCAATTGGTGTTGACACCGACAACCTGCTCATCTCGCAGCCCGACACGGGCGAGCAAGCACTCGAGATCGTCGACATGCTCGTGCGCTCCAGCGCCGTTGACGTGATTGTCATCGACTCGGTGGCGGCACTTACACCACGCGCCGAAATTGAAGGCGAAATGGGTGACAGCCACGTGGGTCTGCAAGCCCGTTTGATGAGCCAAGCCCTGCGCAAACTCACCGCCAACTTGAACAAGTCCAACACGATCGCTATTTTCATCAACCAGTTGCGTGAAAAAATCGGTGTCATGTTCGGGTCGCCAGAAACCACCCCCGGTGGTCGGGCGCTCAAGTTTTATTCGTCGGTACGTCTCGACATTCGTCGCATCGAATCCATCAAAGATGGTGCCGAAGTGGTGGGTGCGCGCACCCGCGTCAAAGTGGTGAAGAAAAAAGTTGCGCCACCGTTCAAGCAGGCCGAATTCGACATCACCTACGGCAAGGGCATCAGCCGCGAAGGCTCGGTGCTCGACCTTGCCGTCGAGATGGGCATCGCCAAGAAGTCTGGTGCCTGGTTCACCTACGACGGCGAGCAACTCGGCCAGGGTCGCGAGAACTCTAAGCAGTTCTTGATTGACAACCCCGACGTGATGATGCAAATGTCGGCACGCGTGCGCGACAAAGCAATGGCCAAGCCGGTTGAAGAAGTGCCTGCTGGTTTCACCAAGCAAGACGAAGCGCCAATCGAACTCGAATAAGCGCACGGCGGCAGTTGGCCGCCAGATCACCATCATTGTGCGGGTGTCGCCTTCGGGTGGCACCCGCACTTTTTGTATGCCTCGCTAGCCTGCTTAGCGTTGTGACTCGTCGATACGTGGTGCGCACGTTCGGCTGCCAGATGAACGAGCACGACTCCGAGCGAATTGCTGGGCTGTTAGAACAAGACGGCCTCGAGCCGATTGACGACGAAGCCAAAGCCGACGTGGTGGTCATTAATACGTGTTGTATTCGAGAAAATGCCGACAAAAAGTTGTATGGCACGCTCGGCACGATGAAGGCCTGGAAAGATGCCGACCCCACTCGCCAAATTGTGGTGGCGGGTTGCTTGGCGCAAAAAGATCGCGAACTGGTGCGGCAACGCGCACCGTGGGTAGACGTGGTGCTTGGCACCCACAATGTGCACCGGGCCACTGAATTGCTCAACGAGTCGCGGGTCAGTGGGGCAGTGACCGAGATTTTGGACGAAGCAATCGTTGATGACTACGCACTGTTTCCTTCGGCGTTGCCGGTGCGACGCGAAACGTCGTATCGCAGTTGGGTGACCATTCAAATCGGCTGCGACAACACGTGTGCCTATTGCATCGTGCCGGCCGTGCGCGGGCGCGAGATCAGCCGTCCGTTCGAGGGCATCGTCGATGAAGTGCGTGGGTTGGCCGCCAGCGGGGTTACTGAGATTTTTCTGCTCGGGCAAAACGTCAACTCGTACGGTCGCGACCTGTCGTTGGCGAGCCGTCGAGCCGGCGACGAGTCGGTGCGCGTCGTGCCGCAGTTTGCCGCCTTGCTGCGGGCCGTTGGTGCAGTGCCGGGCGTGCAGCGGGTGCGATACATGAGCCCGCATCCCAAAGACATGCGTGAAGACACCCTGTTGGCCATGGCCGAAACCGCCAGCGTGTGTGAACATCTGCATTACCCGTTGCAAGCCGGCAGCGACGCCGTGTTGGCAGCGATGCATCGCGGTTACACCGCCGAGCGCTATTTAGATCGTCTCGCCGAGGCGCGACGCACCATCCCTGACTTGGCGGTGACCACCGATGTGATCGTCGGGTTTCCTGGCGAGACCGAGGCCGATTTTGTGCAAACCATGGAAGTTGCCGCAGCCGCGCAATTTGATGCGGCGTATTTGTTTATCTTTTCACCG
>JANQZQ010000013.1 GCA_030728545.1 Ilumatobacteraceae bacterium | reverse complement strand
AGCGCACCAACCGCCCAAATCATCATCCAGTCGACCTTGCGCCACGGGTCAAGCACACTCGCCGAACCGCGTGGGTCGCCGGGGCGGGAACGGACTCGAAAGGCAATAGACATCTCAGCCTCGCGACTCTGCTGGAGCGCTGACTAGGCACATGGGGTTGCGCAGCCGAGTCGAGGGTGCGGCGATGGCTGATGCTGTGTCCAACGGGTCGGCGGGAATCAGTTCATCCACCCGCCACTGTTTGCTGAGCGCTAAAAAGATGCACTTCACCACCGGTGCAGCCGCCGTTGCCCCATATCCAGCCTTTTCCAGATACGCAAAAGCACTGTACGGCGAGTCTGCATCCAAGCTAAACGCACCGAATGCCGACGAGTCGTTCCATGGCAAGTTATTGAAGCCTTGGGCAGTGCCAGTTTTTCCGGCGATAGGGATTCCCGAATAATTACGGAATAGGTTCTCGCCGGTGGTCTTGTGGTAATAATCAGACGTCACCCCTGGACCGGTGATCACTCGCTGCAGTCCAGAAACAATCGGGTCACGTACCTCGGGTGGTAACGGAATGCTGGTGCTTGACACTTTGTCTACAACTGGTGTAACGACCGATGCTGTTTGCAGGTCAGCAAGCCCAGCAGCCTTGTTGCGCGTACCTGGCGTCAATACGGCACGCACTACGCGCGGCTCGTGCAGGGTGCCGTTGTTGCCGAGGGCACTGTATGCATTAGCCACTTGCAGTGGAGACGCCGACAACAACCCCTGGCCGATCGAAAACAGCACATTGTCGCCCACGTAGTACGCGCGTCCGGCATCTTCGGTGATAACCCCAAGACTTGCCAAATATTTCTTATACGCAGCATTCGGAATCGTTCCTGCATATTCGAAGGGCAAATCAACATTGGTTGGCGAGCCGAAGCCGAAGCGTCGCACTTCTTCTTCAAGCACGGCCCGATAGCCGCGCTCCGTCAAAATTTGCTCGCCGATCTTGTAAAAAAATGTGTCACTTGAAACTGCGAGTGCTGCCTCGACGTCCACTTTGCCGTACCTACATGGGCCGCCAGTCGAACGACAAACGGCGTTGCGAAATACGCACTTCACGCCCTGGTCACAACGTTCCTTGGGAATGCTTTCTAACTTGTATGTGCCTTGGTCGTCAAAGGTGTACGCCACTCCCCCAGGAAGTTGACCCGTGTTCAATGCTGCATAGGCAACGAACGGTTTAAAACTGCTGCCAAGGTTGTACCGACCCGACACCGCTCGGTTAACCAAAATGGAAAGGTCGGGGTCGTCGGTAAGTGGAAACACCTGAGCGAACTTCTCGGCATCAACATTTGCGGTGAACCACCGACTGTCAAAGCGCGGATACGACGCCATCGCCACCACCTCGCCGGTGTTGTGGTTCATCACCACCACCGAACCCGCTGGCGCTTTGTAGTAATTGACTTCTTCATATTGAGGGTCTGGAATCCCTTCGGGCAACATCACTTGCGGAGCCTCGTTGCGCTGTCGCACCACCAACTGCGACTCCAACGCTTGTTCGGCAAACTGCTGCAGTTTAAAATCAATCGACAACTGCAAGTCGCGACCCGATTGGGCTTCCACCCGCTCTATGACGCGTTTGATACGCCCCACAGCGTCAACCTCGTAGCGCACATAGCCAGGAATGCCACGTAGGTCGACTTCGTAGGTGAGTTCAACGCCGTACAACCCGACGCGCTCGTTGGGGTCATAACCAAGCGACTTGTAATATTCCGCAGAACCGGGCTGAATGGCACCAAGAAACCCAATCACATGGCTGCCGACCGCGCCGTATTGATAGATGCGCCGCCAATCTTCTTTGATGACCACACCCGGATAGTCCTCGATGCGTTCCATCAAAAATGCAGCTTGCTCTTCAGAGATATCAAATGCCAACGGCATCTCCGTGAGTTGGTCATAGCGCTTGTCGTCAGCGCGGGTATACAAACGCTCGATTGGGGTATCGAGTGGCCCTGACAAGCGCTGAAACATCTCCAGCCGATCTTGGGGGTCACTAATAACTCGCCGATCGATGGTGGCAACCAGCACCCGCTTGTTGTCGGCCACGACACGGCCATTCACGTCAAAGATTCGACCACGCTCGGGAATCAACTTCACCACGCGTGTCTGTACACGATCAATAATGCGATCCGTTTCTTCCTTGGTGACTGCCTGCAAAAACCACACTCGCGCCAGCAACACCACCAGCAGTGCAATGGCAAACCCGCCCAAGGCCGACCACCGCCGTTGCTGTTTATCGACTGCCATAGATCGCCTTTTCTCGCAACGTCCAGCGTGCCAACGAAATCATCGGTGCAGCGAACACCAACGCCGCGAAGAAAGTCACGGACATTGCTCCGAGAATGCGCCACTCCAACCAACCATCTAAACCAACGACTGCTTTCAACAACGGCGTCACAACTTCACCCAGTGCAGCCGCTACGCCGATCACCAACAAACGAAGCCACCACGTGGGGTCGCGAAACGGCTGCAGCATCAGGGCTGCGGTAGCACCAACCACGCCCAGCACCAAAGCCGAAATACCAAGCGGTGTCGCCAAGATTGCGTCGTACATAAAACCACTAACAAGCCCTGCTATGGCTCCGACGTACACATCGTGGGTGGCCCCAGCACTCGCGACGAAGATAGCCAGAATCTGAATGGCGTATCCAAACGGTCGCACCTCGCTAAACAACGTGGTTTGCAGCGACAACACCAACAGCGAGACGAGCACCAATCGAAACCAGCGACTGGCTGCCGCGGCAATGATCCGGTCAAACACTGGTCACCGGCCTGATTCAGTAATTGGCTGGTACAACAGCACCCGCAAGAACGACAAGTTAGAAAGATCAGCTACAAGATCAATCTCCAGAATCGGCCCTGCCGTGCCCAGTCGCTCTACCACTCGCGACACGACGCCAATCACCACGTCGGGTGGCGCCAGGCTGCGTGAGCCTCCCGACGACACAATGGGTGCACCCACTTCGATTGCCGAAGCCCGGGTTGATGCGTCCAAGAATCGCACGATGGGGCGCACTCCTGGCCCGCGCCCTTCAAGAATGCCTGTTTCGCGCACCGCCAACTGGCTGGCCAACGGAACCGTAATGTTCGATCCTCCACCTGCCACCACCTCGGCCGGCACTGTGGTGGCCGACGGAGTGAACCCCAGAATCGTGGTAGTCGTGGTTGTGGTTGACGTAGAAGTCGTGGTGTCTGCAGTGTCAAGCACCGAGTCAACGCTTGGTGCGTCTTGGGTTTCGAGCGGAGGCAGCGTAATCGGCGTGCGACTCGACATGGTTACCACCTTCACCGACAACGCATAGTCCGGGTCAGAAACCAGCATGACGAGCGATCGATCAGCGAACACTTCGGTCACTTTGCCGATGAGCCCCGCCGCATTGAGCACCGGCATGCCCACCTTCACCCCCGAGTTGGAACCCTGGTTGATTTCTACCGTCTGAGAAAAGTTGGTCGGGGTCTCACCAATAACTTGTGCCGTTACCGAGTTGATGCCCGCCAACGTTGGCAACCCGTTGAGGGCCAAGAGCTCTTGTGACAAGCGCACCGAGGCTGCTGCGGCAACTGCTGCACCTTCCTGCAGCGCCACTTGCTCTTGCAGACGATTGTTTTCAGCGACCACATCGTCGTATTCACGAAATGCGTTCCACGCACCACCCAAGGGGCGGGTGACTACCCGTGAGACGTTTTCAATCGGTGAAAACACGGTGCTAAACACCCGCCTAATCTGCGACGTAGATGACGAGTCGCTGAGATCAAGCGTGATAAAAAACACCGATGCCAACGCCAGCAGCACGATTGCGCGCCGGAGACTGGTTTTGTTTTGAGCCACGCTCGAATGACCGCCGTGTTACTCGTCGTCCGATTGCGCCGTAAGACCCTTCATCGCGTCCAGGTTCTCCAGCGTCAGCCCACCACCCAACACCACCGACAACAACGGGTCGGGTGCCACCAGGACGTTGATTCCAGTTTCGTGCATGATGCGCTCGGTGAGCCCAGTGAGCAGCGCCCCACCCCCAGACAACGTGATGCCGCTACTGATTACGTCGGCCGCAAGTTCGGGCGGCGTTCGCTCGAGCGTGCTCTTGACCACGTCGATAATTGCAGTTACCGGAACATCAATCGCAGCCCGTATCTCCACCGTGGTGACTTCTTGGGTGCGCGGCAGCCCCGAAGCAATATCTCGACCCCCCACATCTGCTGTGAGTTCTTCTTCCAACGGCCAGGCTGAACCCAACTGAATTTTCACTTCTTCGGCCGTATTGTCGCCGATGTCAAGGTTGAATTCTTTTTTGAACATTGCCACAATCGCATCGTTGATTTCGTCACCCGCGACACGGCAGGAACTCGCAGTAACGATGCCGCCTAGCGAAATGACCGCCACCTCCGTGGTTCCGCCGCCTATGTCGACGATGAGATTGGCGCTTGGTTCGCTGACCGGCAGGCCTGCCCCAATCGCAGCAGCCATGGGCTCTTCAATCACATACACCGGGCGTCGCGCCCCTGCGAATTCTGCAGCGTCTTGCACCGCGCGACGCTCGACACCGGTGATTTCTGATGGCACGCACACAATCATGCGCGGTTTGCTGAACCGGCTGGTGTGCACCCGACGAATGAACTCGCGCAACATTTGTTCGCACAAGTCAAAATCGGCAATCACACCATCTTTGAGTGGCCGCACCACTCGAATGTTGCGCGGAGCCCGCCCCCACATCCGCTTTGCGTCATGGCCAACGGCAACCACTTGGCCAGTGGTGGTGTCTAGGGCTACGGTGCTCGGTTCATCGAGCACGATGCCTTCACCTTTGATGTAGATAAGCGTGTTGGCCGTGCCCAGATCGATGGCAATGTCGCGCGTGAGCGAGATTGGGTTGGTGCCAGCCACTGTGGTGCCTTAGAGACCTGGGAAGAAAATTTGGATTTCCCTTGCGGCAGATTCTGCCGAATCGCTTCCGTGGATGAGATTCTCGGTGAAGATCGTGCCTAAGTCACCACGAATGGTGCCGGGTGCCGCAGCCCGCGGGTTGGTAGCACCCATCATCGACCGCAAAATCTCCCACGTGTCATCAGGGCCTGCCACCACCATCGCCACCACTGGGCCGCGTGACATGAATTCAACAAGGTCGGCATAAAACGGTTTGCCCTGGTGTTCGGCATAGTGGGTGGCCAGGGTGGCTTTGTCGAGCGTGCGCAACTGCATCGCATCAATCGTTAGGCCGCGACGCTCGAATCGCGACACAATCTCACCTACCAAGCCCCGTTCAACGGCGTCGGGTTTCAAAAGTACAAGGGTTCGTTTGCTGTTCGCGGGGTTTGTCACGCCGTAAGGCTACCCCTACGGCATCAACTGACGGAGCACAGGTCGCGCAGCACCCACCACATAAAGCGACCCGGCAACCAGCAACGCATCCTCGGCTCGCATCTGGCGATACGCATACGCCAATGCGCCGTCGAGTTGTTCTACGACTTTCACTTCTTCACATCCGACGGCGCGGGCAGCAGCTGCGACCTCACTCGCAGGGGTGCCGCGTGGGGTCGGCGCAGTACAACACACCACCTCATCAAACTCATCCGCGCGTAAAGCCCCAAGCAGTTCGCGTGCATCGCGACTCTTCAACATGCCGACAACCAGCAAGCGCCTACCTTCAATTTGAAAGTCGTTAAAAAACACTTCCGAGCACACCTCTGCCCCGCCAACATTGTGCGCCCCGTCGACAACTACGAGTGGTTGACGACCCAGAATCTCGAACCTGCCAGGCATCTCAACGGTTGCAAAACCCTCTTCAAGAATGTCGCGGGTAATTGCGCTGTCGAAGAACTCTTCAACTGCTGCGATTGCAACAGATGCGTTATCACCCTGGTGGTTGCCGTGTAGCGGCACAAAGATATCTTCATAGCGCGCACGCATGGTGCGCACGGCAATCAGCCGCCCACCGACGGCCAATTCATTTGCCATCACCTCGAAGTGATTGCCGCGCACTACTCGCCGCGCGCAAACAACTTCGGCACAGATGTCTTCGACATCGTCACGAATCTCGCCCTGCACGAACACACTGTCGGCTTTGACGATGCCAACTTTTTCCCCGGCAATATGTGCGTGTGTTGGCCCGGCAAACTCGGTGTGATCCAGCGACACATTGGTGAGCACTGCCACATCGCTTTTCACCACGTTGGTGGCATCCCAGCGACCAAGCAAACCCACCTCAATGACTCCAACGTCGATCGCACTGTTGGCAAACCACCGGAAGGCCACGGCAGTAATGATTTCGAAGTAACTCAACCGTGCTTCAACTAGTGGCTCGAGTTCGGCAATCGCCAATACATTCTCGGCCAACTCGTCGTCGCTGATGGGTTCGCCATCAATGGCCATTCGTTCATTGACTCGCTCTAGATGCGGGCTGGTGTAAGTGCCGACCCGCAGGCCGTGTGCCATAAGCAGCTTGGTGATCATCTGGCTGGTGGAGCCCTTGCCATTAGTGCCCGTCACATGGATGGTGCGATACGCATCATGCGGGTCGCCCATCAAGTTGACCAACCGTTGAATGTTGGCTGTGCTCGGCGATTCAATTCGGCCAGTTGTTTCATACACCGAATGGGCGTCGAGATATGCGGTGGCGCGCTCGATTGCCGTATCAGTCATGACGTGAACGGTAGTGCGTTTAAGAAGCAGCGCGCTTGGGTTTGCTCACCCTTGGCGAACGCGTGGTGATGGTGGGCGCAGCCCGATCCGTAACACAGTTCGCTTCAATCACCACTTTTGCTACATCGGTGCGACCCGGCAGGTCGTACATGGTGTCGAGCAGAACATTTTCTAAAATTGCCCGCAGCCCACGGGCACCAGTGCCACGCGTGAGCGCCGCATCGGCGATTGCCGACAAAGCATCAGGTGTCAACACGAGCTCGACATCTTCAAACTCAAAAAACTTCTGGTACTGCTTGACGAGCGCATTCTTGGGCTCGGTAAGAATCTGCACGAGCGCATCCTTTTTCAGCGAATGCACTGCACCCACCATCGGCAAGCGACCCACGAATTCGGGAATCATGCCGAACTTGAGCAGGTCTTCGGGCAACACCTGGGCAAACAGGTCGCCCGGGTCACGATCCTTCTTGCTCTTAACAGAGGCATGGAACCCAACACCTTTGTCGCCCAACCGCGAACCAATGATTTGGTCGAGGCCAGCAAATGCCCCGCCGACTATGAAGAGCACATTGGTCGTATCAATCTGAATGAACTCTTGATGTGGGTGCTTTCGACCACCTTGTGGTGGCACTGAGGCCACGGTGCCTTCCAAAATCTTGAGGAGCGCTTGTTGCACACCTTCACCAGAAACATCACGGGTGATTGATGGGTTTTCGCTCTTGCGGGCCACCTTGTCAATTTCGTCGATGTAGATGATGCCCATCTCGGCGCGCTTCACGTCGAAATCTGCAGCCTGCAACAACTTGAGCAAGATGTTTTCGACGTCTTCGCCGACGTAGCCCGCCTCGGTAAGAGCGGTGGCGTCGGCGATGGCAAATGGCACGTTCAACATGCGCGCCAATGTTTGCGCCATGTGGGTCTTGCCGCACCCGGTTGGGCCCAGCAGCAGGATGTTGCTTTTTTGCAGTTCGACGTCTTCGCGGCGCAGGTTCTTGCCCTGCGAATACTTCACGCGCCGGTAGTGGTTAAACACCGCTACGGCCAGAACCTTTTTGGCAGCATCTTGGCCAACTACGAAGTCGTCTAGGAAAGTGCGAATCTCGCGAGGTGTCGGCACATTGTCGAGACCGAGCGATTTTGCATCAGCAACTTCGTCATCGATGATTTCGTTGCACAGATCGATGCATTCATTGCAGATATAGACCGATGGGCCGGCGATGAGTTTCTTTACCTGCTTCTGCGACTTGCTGCAGAATGTGCACTTCACGATTTCGGCGGTGTCACCAAACTTTGCCATGAGCTACCTGGTTTAGCGAATCGGTCCGCTGCGATCGGCCAATTGACGCGTGGAGATGACTTCATCGATCATGCCGTATTCCTTTGCCTCTTGCGCTTCCATCACGAAGTCGCGATCAGTGTCGGCATGCACTCGTTCGATGCTTTGGCCAGTGTGCCTAGACAAAATAATTTCAAGCAGATCGCGCATCCGCAAAATTTCGCGGGCAGCGATTTCGAGATCGGTGACTTGCCCGTAGCCCACCTGGCCATACGGCTGGTGCAACAAAATGCGAGCATGCGGCAACGCGAGACGCTTGCCCTTGGTGCCGGCAGCCAACAAGACCGCTGCGGCCGAGGCTGCTTGGCCTAAGCAAATGGTGGCGATGTCGTTTTTGATGAACTGCATCGTGTCGTAGATGGCAAACAGTGCGGTGATGTCGCCACCGGGGCTGTTGATGTAGATGTTGATGTCTTTGTCTGGGTTTTCGCTCTCCAAGTGGATGAGCTGCGCGCAAATCAAGTTGGCGATCGTGTCGTCGATTGGCGTGCCAAGAAAAATGATGTTGTCTTTCAACATCCGGCTGTAGAGGTCATACACCCGCTCACCACGGCTGGTGGTCTCGGTGACGTTAGGAACGTAATAGTTCGAAAAGTTCATATCTCGCTCATTCATCGGGGGTATCTTTCACCGTACTCGTCGCCTCTTCGCTCGTGTTGGATTCAGCGTCAAGAGTCACGGATGCACCAGTATCGAGCGTTGCATCAATATCCACGCCCGCATCAAGCAACGTCTCGGTGCCAATGGCGCGGCCCTCGGGGTCCACGTAGGTGACCTGTCGCACTAGCCATTCGAGTGCCTTGGATTTGCGAATCTGGGCCTTCAGGTCGCCAATCGCATCATTTTTTTCATAAAGCGATTTCACACGCTTGGCTTTGACGTTGGCACGCACGGCGATTCGCTCGAGTTCGACATCGACATCATCGTCGTCGGCGACGAAGGATTCGGCAGTGGCGATAGCACGCAAGGCCAAGTCAACTCGCACAGCCTTGCGCGACTGGTCGCGCAACTGCTCGATGAACTGCTCCTCGGTTTGCCCGGTGATCTGCAGAAATTGTTCGATGGCGATGCCTTGCCGCTGGAAAGTATCGACCGTGTTGCGCACTCGCGAGCGCAAGTCGCCTTCGACCATTGGCTCGGGCAGATCGATATCGACCAACTTTGCCAATTCGTCGGTAACGCGGTCGACCACCGAGTTGCGTGCTTGATTGATGCGCGACTCATTCATGCGGTCAGCAATCGTGACCCGCCACTTGGCAACAGTGTCAAACTCACCGAAGGTGTCTGCGACCCATGCATCGGTTGCCTCGGGCAACTGCAGTTCCTGCACCTTGGTGACTTTCAATGAAAAATCAGCTTCGTCTTCGTTGCCGTTGGGTACTGCTTGAAATTGTTTCTCGTCACCAGCGTTAAGACCAATGAGAATGTCGTCGA
>JANQZQ010000012.1 GCA_030728545.1 Ilumatobacteraceae bacterium | reverse complement strand
GTGTGACGGCCGTTCACTCGTGCCGTGGCTGGCTGGCGACACGCCCGCTGATTGGCGCGAAATGGCCACGTGGGAATACGACTGGCGACAGTTGTACGTTTCTGACGACGCAAACGGCTCGGCTCTGCAATGGCCGCACGATCGTCGGCTCGAGCGCCAGCATCTCTGCACGCAACGCGATGCACACACTGCGTATGTGCAGTTTGGCAACGGAGATTGGCTGGCGTTTGACTTGGCCGCTGACCCCACCTGGCGCACACCCATCACCGATGCCGCACGCGTGTTGCCACTTGCCCAACGCATGCTCACCTGGCGATCGCAGCACACCAATCGCGAACTGAGCGGGTTCAAACTCGAAGACGGTGGCGTCGGGCGTTGGCCGGCAAATGTGCCCTGGCGTTCAACGGCGAATTGACCGCCACAGCAACACCACTAGCGCAACTCCAAACGTGACGGCTGCCAGCCAGTCAGTAAATGCTTCGTTGGCTAGTCGCCAAAGCACGAGTGCCATCAGTGCAATCGAACCACTCGAGACACCACGCAAAAATGCACCGAATGCCCGGTGTTGCTGCGACCACACCACTACACGACCGATGAGAGCAGCAAAGACAAATGACGGAGCAAAAATACCGAGGGTCGCAACGGCTGCACCAGCAAAGCCATCAAGGTGCCACCCGATAAATGTCGCTGTGGTGAACACCGGCCCAGGTGTGAACTGCCCGACAGAAATGGCGTCAAGGAGGACCTGTTCGGTAATCCATCCGCGCCCGACAACTTCACTATCTAAAAACACCAACAACACGTAGCCGCTGCCGTAGATCACCGAGCCAATTTGCAGAAATACCAGAAAGATTTTCACCAGCGATGGCGACACGAGAGCAACTGCTGGCAAAGCCATCACCACACCCAAACTGCGCGGTGCCAAGCGCAACAACACCGACGCGACACCCACGATAAGCAACACGAGTAATTCGGGAATGCCCACCACAGCACCAGTGAGAGCAAGAACCACAACAATCACGTCGCGCTTGTCGCGCACTGCCGTGGTGCGCAACGACCACAGTGCGTGCAGCACGATTGCCACAACAACGGGCACCACCCAGCGTCGAATGTCGGCAATAGTCGAGCTGGTCAACACATCTTCATACATCCACACCACCGCACAAACAATGACGAACGCCGGCACGATGAACGACACCCCGCCAATGACAAGACCGCGCCAACCAGCGCGTCGTGCGCCGATCGCCATTGCCATCTCGGTGGAGTTCGGGCCGGGCACCAACGCGCAGGCACCCACCATCTGGGCAAACTCGTCTTCACTTACCCACGACCGATTCGTCACCACGCGGCGACGCATCATCGCAATGTGGGCAGCCGGGCCACCAATGCCAATCACACCCAGCCACGCAAAAAGCCGTGCAACCTCGAGCAGTCGCCTTTGTGGTGCTCTGAATTGCGTCTCGGGCGGCATGGTCGGCAATGCTATGAGAATGGGATTTCGCTCATGACCTTTGGTGCTCATTCACGATTTGGCATGGTGGCTAGTGCTGATGGTGTGGCAACGCAAGCAGGCACCCACATCTTGGCGCTCGGGGGCAACGCAGTGGATGCAGCGCTTGCCACCAACGCAGCAATGGCAGTCGTGGCACCACATCTGTGTGGAATAGGTGGCGATCTTTTCGCTCTGGTGCATGTCAACGGCGAAGTACACGCGCTTGATGCTGCGGGTCGTGCCGGCTCGGGTGTGAGTGCCGCGCAACTGCGCGCCGAGGGCTACACCGAAATGCCGTTTCATGGCGATGTTCGCACTGTGACTGTGCCTGGTGCGGTGGCGGGATGGATGTCATTACACGAACGCTTCGGCACGTTGCCGCTGGCCACCATTTTCGGCCCAGCAATTCGGCTCGCCGAAGAGGGCTTTCCTGCTTCGCCACTGCTGGTTGGCTCGCTCGCAATGATCAAGCCAACTTTTGCACCGAACTTCGCCGCACTTTCGCGCCAGGCGACCACAGCCGGCCAACTCGTGCAACGCGAGGGTGTCGGTCGCACACTGCGCGCAATTGCAACTGGTGGCCAAGCGGCGTTCTATCAAGGTGAGTTCGGTGAAGGCTTGTTCGCCCTCGGCAAAGGCGTCTATTCGCGCACGGATCTTGAGACCGCCAGCGCCGAGTGGGTAACACCGCTATCGCTTGCCGTGTGGGGACACCAGGTGTGGTCGATCCCTGCCCCATCGCAGGGATACCTTTTTCTTGCAGCACTCGGTGTGGTGGAGCAACTCGACCTACCCGACGACCCGCTCGACCCGCAGTGGGCGCATTTGCTGATCGAAGCAACCACGGCAGTGAGCCACGATCGACCCAACGTGCTGCACGATGCTGCCGACTTGGCCGCACTGATTCCACACCTCATTGCGCGCGCTACAGAAGTCGACCCATCATTGGCGTCCGTGCGACCGATGCTCGCCAACGATGGCGATACCACTTATCTGTGCACCGTTGACCGCAACGGGATGGGTGTTTCACTTATCAACTCCAACGCGTCAGGTTTTGGGTCGCTGCTGGTCGAGCCGTCAACGGGCATCAACCTGCACAACCGCGGGCTTGGCTTCAGCGTGCAGCAAGGCCACCCTGCCGAAGTCGCCCCTGGTCGCAAACCGCCGCACACGCTGTGCCCCGCTCTCATCACCCGAGCCGACGGATCGCTGTTGTCGGTGCTCGGCACGATGGGTGGCGACGCGCAACCACAAATCATGCTGCAGATCATCACGCGCCTGTTACGCCACGGTCACTCACAACCCTGGCAGGCCGTTGATGCGGGTCGATTCGCCTTACGTGGCCCGGTCACTGGCTTCGATACGTGGACCACATCTCGCCCAGCAACCGTGCAAGTCGAGGGCCACGCCCCCGACGACTGGACAAGCGGCTTGGCTGATCGCGGTCACGCCGTTGAACAGCGTGCTCGGCTCGACTCGGGCTTTGGCCACGCACACTGCATTGTGCTTCGTGAAGATGGTGCCATGGTCGGTGGCGCCGATCGTCGTAGCATCGTGGGGTCATGCGCGGGGTTGTAGACGACACCGCGCCAGGCAATGAGTGGTGGCGAAACGCCGTCATCTATCAGTTATACGTACGCTCGTTCTTCGACAGCAATGGTGATGGCGCTGGCGATCTACGGGGAATAGTCGAACAACTCAACTATCTCGAGCAACTCGGTGTTGATGGAGTTTGGCTGAATCCTTGTTATCCGTCACCGCAGCACGACCACGGTTACGACGTGTCGAACTACTTCGACATCGAACCCGCGTACGGATCACTCGAGGTTTTCGATGAATTAATCAAGCAGGCCAACTCCCGAGGAATCCGTGTCTTGATGGACGTGGTTCCGAACCACTGCAGTAGCGACCACGCGTGGTTCAAGGAGGCCCTGGCTGCGGGGCGAGGAAGTGTCGCACGTGAACGCTTCTACTTTGCCGACGGCAGGGGCGACGGTGGAAACGAACCGCCCAACGACTGGAATTCCGTTTTTTGCGGCAGCGCGTGGACGCGGGTCACAGAGCCGGACGGATCACTCGGACAGTGGTACCTCCACACATTTGACTCGCACCAACCCGACCTTCGCGCCGATCACCCAGATGTCGTGGCCCACTTTCGGAACATGTTTCGATTCTGGTTCGACCGCGGTGTCGATGGTTTCCGGGTTGATGCGATCATCGTCATGGGCAAAGAGCCCGGACTTCCCGATGCGACTTCCGCACCGGACGGAACCCCACCGGATGACACGTGGCGCTTCAATGCCCACACAATCAATCATCCGTCACTGTTTCCCATCGTCACCGAATGGCGGAAGGTATTCGACGACTATCAACGCGAGCACTCACGCGTGCTGGTGTCGGTTTCCGAGGCGTACACCCCGCGCGCACCAGAGAGCCTGCTGCGGTACGTCGGTCGTGACTCCTTCCACCAATCGTTCACGTTCGACCTGCTTCTTGAGCCGTGGAACGCGTCCGCGATGGAGCAGGCGATTCGATCCAACTACGACACGTTGCGACGCGCGGGCGAGTCCTACACGTGGACGCTCAACAACCACGATGCGCATCGCATGGTGACGCGTTATGGCCGTCTTGATGCTCACGAGTTCTACAGCGGCAACAATCTCCTCAATTCATCCGCCCCTGTCGACCTCCAGCTCGGCGATGATCGCGCACGTGCCGCACTCATGATGATGCTGGCCCTCCCTGGTTGTACGTATCTCTACATGGGAGAAGAACTCGGACTTCCCGAAGTGCTGGATCTTCCGAACGATCGACGGGAGGACCCGTTGTTCCTGCGTTCGGGTGGACAACAGCCTGGTCGCGACGGTTGCCGAGTGCCCATTCCGTGGACCCAAGCATCCGTCAATTCGTTTGGGTTTAGCACCAACGACACACCCTCGTGGTTGCCGCAGCCCACAACGTGGGGCATATATGCCGTCGATTGCCAGGATCGTGATCCCGATTCGACACTGCAGTTGTATCGTGCAGCGCTTCGACTTCGCTCGCACTTCGTAGTGGCCGGGGATCAAATGGAGATCTCGCGTGAGAACGACCTCTTGCTCATCCATCGGGGAACTGCAGTAGCGGTGGTGAACTTCGGCAGGGAGATCACGGAGCTTCCCGTGTCGTTCGGGCCCCACCACACCCCGCTTCGGGCGTTCACACCCGTGCTCAGCTCCCGATCGGGGGTTCTCTCTGCCACCAGTGGGACTGAAATTCCCCCTCAGGCGGGTGCGTCGGCCAACGAATCCGGGGTGCCGACCCCCGGTTCCGCACCAAACGCCGCGCCACAAGGCCCGTGGCGACTGGCGGAGAACTCCGCCGTTTGGCTTGTTCGGGCGGTGTAGCGACTCCTAGGCTTACGAGCATGTCAGCCACCGAACTCACCATCTGGTCGTGACGTACCCACCAACGTGGGTGTACCAATCAACAACTAAAGGGGAACACATGAAACGTTCACGTAGGGCATTTGGTGCTCTGTTTGCCCTCGCGCTAGTTGCCACCGCTTGCGGTGGAAGTAGCGACGAGGCATCGGACACCGTCACCGCCGAGGAAGAAGCAGTAGAAGAGGAAGCGGCTCCTGCCGGCAAGACGGAAATCACCGTCACCGGTCCGGAGCGTTCCGATGAAGAGGCTGGCGCCCTTCAGGACGCACTCAATGTATGGGGCGACGCCAACGGCGTGACCGTCACCTACCTGGGTGATGCCGACTGGGAGACCAACATCAACACCCAGGTGCAGGCCGGTAACGCGCCTGACATCTCCATCGTTCCGCAGCCAGGCAAACTGGCCGATTTCGCCCGCGCTGGCCTCATCGTTCCGCTCACCGACGAAGTGAATGCTTCGATCGAATGGTCGGACGCATGGAAGCAGTTCGGTCTGGTCGATGGTCAGCAGTACGGCGTGCCAATGAAGAGTGACTTGAAGTCGCTCGTTTGGTACCAGCCGTCGCGATTCGCAGAGGCCGGCTACGAAGTGCCGACCACCTTCGGTGAGTTCACCGCGTTGGTCGACAAGATGGCCGCCGACGGCGGAGCCAAGCCGCTTTGCGTCGGTATCGAGTCCGGTACCGCCACTGGCTGGACGTACACCGACTGGGTGGAAGAAATGGTGTTGCGCCAGCACGGCGCCGATGTGTACGACCAATGGGTCGCACACGAGATCCCATTCAACGATTCACGAATCGTTGAGTCAATGCAAGCAGTGCTCGACCTGTGGACCGAAGACAATGTGTACGCCTCTGGCGGCACCATTGCGGCCACTGCATTCCAGGACAACGGACAACCACTCGTGGATGGCGACTGCTACATGCACCGCCAGGCCTCGTTCTACTCCGCCTTCATTCCTGCTGGCACCGTGTTCGGTGACGGCCCAGGCGAAGTGAACGTGTTCTACTTCCCCGACATCAACGGTGACAAGCCTGTGCTTGGCGCTGGTGTCTTGGCGGTTGCGTTCAACGACGACGCCAACGTGATGAGCCTCATGTCGTACATGGGTTCGGCCCAGTACGCGATGGAGCGTCAGCAAGCCCAAGCCACCCGCAAGGGCGGCAACGGCGCGTTGTCCGGATTCCTCTCGGCAGCAATCGGTCAGGACCCGTCGATATACACCCCACTCGAGCAGTCGTTCCTCAAGATTCTTGAGACTGCCGCGATCGTGCGATTCGACGCGTCAGACCTCATGCCGGCCGATGTCGGTGCGGGAACGTTCTGGACGGATGGAACTTCAGCAGTGAACGGTGATCTCACCGCGCAAGAGGCTGCGGACGCAATCGAAGCGTCCTGGCCCGGCTGAGGTACATAACGACGTAGTCTCCGGACTACCGAGGAATTCGCAATAGGTATCGGGGCACCGGCACGAAAGTGTCGGTGCCCCGAACCACAATGGAGGGCTTCGCCCAAGTGATGGAGAGTTGACATGAGGGACTTCGCCGGAAAAATTCTCTCCACCCTCCTCACCGTGACCATTGCCGTGGGTGTGAGCGGTGCTCTCTGGGTGCTGGCCAACCTCTTAGTGAATCGAATGCGCGACAGGTCCGTTCGCGCAACCTACATTTCTCGCGCGCTGACGGGCTTTGTCGTGGCCGGCGTCCTCAGCGGTAACCGCCTCACGCAGTACTCCACCGCGGCACCCGGCGCATCGTTTGTGGGGTCCTTCATCCAATGGATATGGCTCCCGATCGTCGTTGCCGTCGCCGTCAGTGCTTCCTCCTTCGTCACTGAGCGCCAACAGCGACGCGAGCGACGAATCATCGTCGACGTACTGCTCATTGGCACGGTTGGAGGAGTGCTCGGCGCACTTCTCGTGGACACTGCTCGACCCAACGTCGTCCCGGGCGAAGTGGCACTGGTTGCCGTATTTTCCATTCTGTTCTTCGGTGCGATTGGAGCAACCGTGCATCGTCGTGTTCGCACACTCGGGGTGCTGCGCATGGCGCTCCTCGGAGCCGTTGCGGGCCTTGTACTCGGTGCTTGGGGCGTTGGCGATCTCGGGGCATCATCGACTCGTTCGGGCATCGTGCTGGGTGCGATCATCGGCTGCCTTGTCGGCGCGCGCTGGGCTCTCATCCCGGCTGTGAGCGGCGAACATCGCGTGGCAACGGAGCGCCGCGCTCGCGCTGCAGTCTTTCTGGCGCCTGCACTGGGATTCATCGCAATCGCATTGGTGATTCCGTCCTTGCGTACCATCTACCTGTCCCTACTCGATCGCAGGGGATCAAAGTTTGTCGGCATAGACAACTACCTTTCGATTTTCCGTAACCCCAAAGCCTGGGACACATCGCGCTTCGGATTGCTCTGGACCAGTCGTCTCACCGTTGCGTCTGGAGTGTGCTTTCTGGTGTTCGTGCTACTGGCCGTCCGGAGTCGTCGGCGCTCGGGGCACTTCGTTGAGTTCGGCAGCGCAAGTGCACCTCCGCTCATTCTTGCCGTGATGTTCGCCGGATTTGCGGTGTTCTCTACCTTGCGCGGGACCCTCGTCAACACCCTGTGGTGGGTGTTCGTGGTTACTGCACTCTCCACTGGACTCGGCCTGCTCATCGCGGTGCTGGCCGATGGAGTCCGATTCGAACGCTCCGCAAAGGCCATCATCTTCATGCCGCTCGCTGTGTCGATGGTCGGCGCATCGGTCATCTTCCGTCTCGTCTACATCTCACGCGACGCATCCAAACCACAGTCCGGCACACTCAATGCGCTGTGGGTCGGCCTTGGCAGGCTCAGTACAGGCGAAGGTTTCGCTAGGTTGCTCGTTGGCGCAGTGGTGCTCATACCGACCGGATTAGCACTGCTCGCGGCAACGCGGTCGCTCGTTCGTCGGCAGTGGACAAAAATCGCACTCCCGGCCGCGGTTGCCGGTGGAGGTATCTGGTTCTCACTTAGGTACTGGCAACTAGTGGGCACCGGGCTGGGTGGTCAACGAGTCGGCAAATCCGGCGAGATCATCGCTGATCCCATCAACTTCCTGCAGGAACCGCCGTTCAACAACTTCTGGCTCATGCTCGTGCTCGTTTGGATTCAAACGGGTTTTGCAATGGTCATTTTTTCCGCAGCGATTCGTGCGGTGCCGCGCGAACTGACAGAGGCTGCTGCAATCGACGGTGCCGACACTCAACAGATCTTCTGGCGCGTCACTATGCCCCAAATCGGACCAACTATCGGCGTTGTCGCTACCACCATCATGGTGCTGGTGATGAAGGTGTTCGACATCGTCAAGGTGATGACTAACGGCAACTTTGGCACCGAGGTGCTGTCCAACAACATGTACAGAGAAGCGTTTTACAACCTGAACATCGGTCTCGGCGCTGCGATCGCCGTTCTCATCTTCGTGTCCGTGTTGCCCATCATGTACATCAACATCCGCCGCATGAACAGGACGATATGACATGAGCGCCCGCCCGCAGGTTCGTGAGGCCGAGACCGGTCCCGTCGCGCGGCTCTACGGTCGCCTGCGGCGCTTGCCGGTGGCTGGACTGTGGTTCATCGTGGTGATATGGAGTCTTCCCACCGTGAGCCTGTTCATCAACTCGTGGCGTTCTCGTGATGATCAGCGTGGCAGCGGCTGGTGGACCGTGCAACCGGATGAGCTCACGCTCGACAACTACCGGAGGATTTTTGAAACGAACGTCAACACCAATCTTGGAAAGTCGTTGCTCAACTCCATCGCTATCAGCGTTCCTGCGACAATCATTCCCATTTCCATCGCCGCGTTCGCCGCATACGCCTTCGCCTGGATGAAATTCAGGGGTCGAAAGACCCTGTTCATCGCCACGGTGTCGCTCCTCGCACTGCCGCTACAAGTGGCGTTGATTCCCTTGTTGCAGCTGTATGTGGGTGGCGCTCACATCACGCTCCCCTGGATCGAGAAGACGATCACGCTGTTCCCCGACTTGAATTTGGTGAACACCACCACTGCGGTATGGCTCACCCACACCGGATTTGCTCTGCCATTCGCGATATTCCTCATCCACAACTACATCGCCGGATTGCCCAGTGAAATCTTCGAATCAGCTCGCGTCGACGGGGCCGATCACTTCACCATCTTCTGGCGCCTCGTGGTTCCTCTCTCTATTCCAGTGCTGGCGGCTTTCGCTATTTTCCAATTTCTTTGGACATGGAACGACTACCTCATCGCCAACACCATGGCCGGAACCAATCCCAATGCGCTGCCCACCACCATCCTCATCGCCAACTTGGCGGGCGACTTCGGAACCAACGAACACCTGCTCCCTGCGGCCGCGTTCATTCAGACTGCTGCACCACTAATCGTGTTCTTCTCCATGCAGCGGTACTTCGTCCGCGGGCTCATCGCCGGCGCCGTCAAGGGATAGCGGGCGGACATCAACCTGGTTTGCCGAAGACCGGACTCAGCCGACCGTATAGGTGTACGTTGCTGTGAAGCGTTGATAACCGTCTTTACCC
>JANQZQ010000011.1 GCA_030728545.1 Ilumatobacteraceae bacterium | reverse complement strand
GCACCGGTGTTGCGCATGGGTGAAGCCGCCCAACACCCGCACAACGTGGCCCGCAGCACGTTCATCGAAGTTGCCGGTGTCACCCAACCTGCACCCGCACCGCGATATTCGCGCACCACCACCAACTTGCCAACTGCACCCGCGCACGCGGGCGAGCACACACGAGCCGTGCTGGCCGATTGGGGTGTCGATGCTGTGCGCATTGACACACTCATCGCATCTGGCGCGATACGTCAGGCATAATCGCCCATGGCCACGATTCTTTTTTTGCACGCCCACCCCGATGACGAATGCCTCATTAGTGGTGGCACCATCGCCAAATATGCAGCGGCTGGCCATCGGCTGGTGCTCATAACCGCCACCGACGGCCAGCACGGTGAGCGACCGGCCGATATTGCAACACCCGCTGAACTGCTTGCGCGACGACGTGACGAACTTGCTGCATCTTGCAAGATTCTTGGTGTTTCGCGCTACGAATGGCTCGGCTACGCCGACAGTGGCATGACGGGCTGGCCACAGAACGACGCTGACGGCGCGTTTATTCGTTCGGATGTTGACGAGGCTGCAGCGCGTTTGGTGCGCATCATCAAAGAAGAACAACAGGGCACCGATCAATTTGTGCTCGTGACCTATGACTGGCATGGCAACTATGGCCACCCCGACCACGTGCACGTGCACAAAGTGGGGCCTCGCGCTGCCCAACTAGCCGATGTGAAGAACTTGTTTGAAGTAACGCTGAATCGCGACTTCTTCGCCGAACAGTTCGAGTGGTCAAAAGCAAACGGCGGTGACAACGACTTCGACCCGCGCGAGCCCGCCGATGACGGCAACCCGATGGGCGAACCCGAAGCCACCATCACCCATCACATTGACGTGAGTGCCCATGTGGATGCCAAGCGTCGGGCGATTGCCGCACACGCCAGCCAGTTCAGCGACACAGGTTTTGCCACCGAGTTGTCTGACGAAGCATTTCAGCGTGCGTTCGGCACCGAGTGGTTCATTCGAGTCGGGGCACCGGCACCATCACGAGTGGCTTCGCTGCTCGACGCATGACGTTGTTTATCGCATGACGTTGTTCAAGTCATGACGTTGCTCTATTTGGTTCGTCATGGGCGTGCTGCCGCAGGATGGGATACGTCACTCGACCCCGAACTCGACAACCTGGGGCGTGAGCAGTCTGCTGCGACAGCGTCGCGGTTGACAGTGCTGTTGCAAGATGCCAAGCGGAGCGTCACCGATGTTGACGTGGTGTCGAGCCCGCTGCGGCGCTGCCGCGAGACCGCAGATGCGTACACCAAAATCACTGGTCAAGCAGCGCGCATCGAGCCACGCATTGCCGAGATTCCTTCGCCCACAGGTGTGGCACTTGTTGATCGCACCGAGTGGTTGCGCGAGGTCATGGCCGGCACTTGGGCACAGGTGTTTGCCACGCACGGCGAGGTGTATCGCAACTTTCACTCACAACTCGTGCAGTGGGCGAGTGCCGTGCGCCGCGACACCATTGCGTTTTCGCATTTCATCGCCATCAATGCGCTCATTGGTGCAGCCACAGGCGACGACCGGGTCATGTTTCGCAGCCTCGACAACGCTTCGATTACCACCCTGCACGTGGATGACGATGGCAAGCTCACGCTGGTGGGTGGTGGCGCCGAAGCCGACACGCTCATTCGCTGAACTTGACTCAGCGATTCGGTAGATTCGTGGTCTGATGTTTGCCTCGACGTTGTCCGACTTTCACACCGGGTTTTCGTGGGTGGTCATCATCGGCAATGCAATGGCCGGCATCTGGGCGCTGAGCGCACACAAAGTGGTGGCACTGCGATCACGCGCGCTGTGGTGGTTCACCACGCTGGCGCAGTTCACCATGTTCGTGCAGGTGGCCATTGGTGTTGTGCTTGTCAACAAAGAAAAACTCGTGCTCCAGCAGTTTCACGCCTTCTACGGTTTCGTGGGCATCATCGCCATTGCCATCATCTACTCGTATCGCTCGCAACTTAAGTCACGGGTCTATTTGTTATACGGCTTTGGCGGCCTGTTCATCATGGGCCTCGGTATTCGCGCTCTGCTCGTCGGGCAAACCTGAACTACACGCCTTCTGGCGGCTAAGCGGCTAGGCCGTAAGTTGGTGTTCAAGCGTGGCGAGCGCCGCTGACAACTCAGCAGGGATGTGCTCGCCGAATTGTTCGAAGTGTTGGCGAATCTGGGGCACGGCCGCCAACCAGCCATCCACATCAACGCTGAGCAGCGTGTCGAGGTCATCTTGGGGCACGTCGAGCGCCGTGGTGTCAAGGGCACCCGCTGCAGGCAAGAGCCCAATTGCGGTGCGGTCCACGGCTGACTTGCCGTCAACGCGCTCGAATACCCATTTGAGCACGCGCGAGTTTTCGCCGAAGCCCGGCCAGATGTAGCGGCCATCGGTGTCGCGACGAAACCAGTTGACGAAGAAAATCTTTGGAAGTTTCGCGGCGTCGGCTTGCTTGCCAATTTTTAGCCAGTGGGCAAAATAGTCGGCCATGTTGTATCCACAAAACGGCAGCATCGCCATCGGGTCAAACCGCAAGTTGCCGACGGCGCCACCTGCAGCAGCCGTTGTTTCGCTCGCCATGATCGAGCCCAAAAATACGCCGTGATCCCAGTCGAATGATTCGGTCACGAGTGGCACGGTGGTGCGACGACGCCCGCCAAACAAAATTGCCGAGATGGGCACGCCTTTGGGGTCTTGCCACTCGGGTGCAATCGACGGGCATTGCGAGGCGGGTGCGGTAAAGCGCGCATTGGGGTGCGATGCAGGCGTGGTGGTCTCGGGTGTCCACGGGTTGTTGCGCCAGTCGGTGGCGCGTGCGGGTGGTGTGTCGCTGAGACCTTCCCACCACACGTCGCCGTCGGCGGTCAGCGCAGTGTTGGTGAACAGACAATTGCCGTGCAGCGTGTGCATGGCGTTGGCGTTGGTAACCCAGCCGGTGCCGGGGGCGACGCCAAAGAAACCTGCCTCGGGGTTGATCGCATACAAACGACCGTCGGCACCGAACTTCATCCAGCAGATGTCATCACCGACTGTTTCGGCTTTCCAGCCCGGAATCGTTGGTGCCAACATTGCCAAATTGGTTTTGCCACAAGCCGACGGAAATGCTGCCGCGATGTACTTGAACTCGCCTTGCGGGTTGGTGAGTTTGAGAATGAGCATGTGCTCGGCCAGCCAGCCATTGTCGCGAGCCATCACCGATGCGATGCGCAAGGCAAAACACTTTTTGCCGAGCAATGCGTTGCCGCCGTAGCCCGAGCCATACGACCAGATCTCGCGAGTCTCGGGGAAGTGCACGATGTATTTGTTCTCGGGGTTGCACGGCCATGCAACATCTTGTTGCCCGGCGCTGAGTGGTGCACCAACCGAGTGCACGCACGGCACCCAATCGCCGTTGCCCAGCACATCGAGTGCACCTTGGCCCATGCGGGTCATGATGCGCATGTTGACTGCGACGTATGCCGAGTCGGTGAGTTGCACCCCGATGTGAGCGATGTCTGAACCAAGCGGGCCCATGCTGAACGGCACGACATACATCGTGCGACCACGCATGGCTCCGGTGTAGAGCCCCGTGAGTTCGCTACGCATTTCGGCTGGTGGGCGCCAGTTGTTGTTGGGGCCGGCGTCGATGGCGCGTTCCGAGCAGATGAACGTGCGGTCTTCAACGCGTGCCACATCGCCTGGGTCGCTGTGCGCCCAATACGAGTTCGGTCGTTTTTCGTCGTTGAGTTTGGTGAACGTACCGGCTGCTACTAATTCGCCGCACAACGTGTCGTATTCCTCTTGCGAGCCGTCACACCAGTAGATGGCGTCGGGCTGCAAAATGGCAATCCACTTATCCACCCACTCGAGCAAACGTGGATTGCTGGTGCGGGTGTCAGCGCGCGTGGTCATTGCAGTGGCCGTGGAATGGGTGAATGGGGCTAATAGCCCGGGGTGCCCATGTCCCTTTCTGAGCCGATACGAATCTGGGTGGCGAGACCTGCAGCGTCGAGCGTGAAGTTCACGCGTTGGCCTTGGCGCAACATGCGAAAGATTGAACCTTCGAGTGCGTGTGGTGCCAGTTCATACTCAACCAAATCGGTGTCTCGCAAAACAACGCCGTCACCAGTCGCCGGATTGAATGCCTTGACGACTCCTTGCATGACTGAAAAAGGTATCACAGGTAGTCTTTTGGCGTGCCCGTGCTGGAACAGTTGGGAGCAGATGCCTTGCGTCACACTTTGGTGACCTACCGCAACACGCTGAAGCGCCACCAAGCCGACTTAAACAAACTCAATGTGTACCCCGTTCCCGACGGTGACACCGGCAGCAACATGGCCCGCACGCTCGATGCAGTAGTGGCCGAGTTAGACAAGCACCCCGACTCGCTTGACGAAACGTACAACGCCATCAGCCATGGCTCGCTCATGGGCGCGCGCGGTAACAGTGGTGTCATCCTGAGCCAAATCCTGCGCGGGTTATCAGCCACGTTAAAAGTTGCCAGCGAGCACGGCGCAGTAAAAGTGGCCGAGGCACTGAAAGCCGCATCGGTCGCTGCTTACGATTCGGTGTTGAAGCCGATCGAAGGCACGATTCTGACTGTGGTGCGCGAGGCTGCCGATGCAGCAGTGCGTGCGGCAGGTGATGGCGCCACGCTGGCGGCAATGTTGCGGGTGGCGCGCGCGGCGGGCCGCGAATCGTTGGCCAACACGCCCGAGCTGCTGCCGGTGTTGAAAGAAGCCGGTGTGGTCGACGCGGGCGGTGCCGGCTTTTTGTTGTTGCTCGACTCGGCGTTGCACGTGGTCGACGGCGAGCCGCTGCCCGAGCCCGAAAACCTGAGCGGCCCGAACACCGAGCAACTCATCGCAGTGATGAAGCGCGGCGAAACTGACGCTGCAAACGGTGCAGGCGTCGACGTGAGCGAACTGCGCTACGAAGTGATGTTCTTATTGGAAATCGACGACACCAAGTCGCGCGAGTTCAAACTCAAATGGGGAGAAATCGGCGACTCGATCGTGGTCGTTGGTGGCGACGGTTTGTATAACTGCCACGTCCACACCAACGACATCGGCGCTGCAATCGAAGCACCAATCTTGCTCGGTGGTCGCCCGCATCAAATTCGAGTCACCGACTTGTTCGAAGAAGTCGCCGAAGAGCACGAAAAGCGCGAAGCCCAAATTGGTGCCCCCACCGGCAACTACACCGCATTACCCGCCGTGACCTGCGCTGTGGTGGCGGTGGCGAGCGGCGACGGCATCGCCGAGATCTTCGGCAATCTTGGTGTGCACGGTGTGGTGACTGGTGGGCAAACGCTCAACCCGTCAACGCAAGAGCTGCTCGACGCTGTTGAACACATGAATGCTTCGCAAGTGGTGATTTTGCCCAACAACAAAAACATCATTCCCGTGGCCCAGCAAGTGGATGGTCTGACCAAAAAAGACGTGCGCGTGGTGCCGACGTGTTCGATGCCCGAAGCACTCGCCGCCTTGGTGGCGTACGACCCGGCGGCATCTGCCGAGCACAACGGCACTGCAATGGCCAAGGCAGCGGCTGCAGTGGTGACTGGCGAGATCACCACCGCAGTGCGTGACACTAAAACCGACGCTGGCGCGGTGAAGGCTGGCGACACCATCGGTTTGGTGCGTGGCGACGGCGTGGTGGCAATTGCCCCAGACGTGTTTGAGTGTGCAACTGCGTTGCTCAAGCACATCGTTACCGACAACCGCGAGCTGCTCACCATCATCGTGGGTGTCGACGCCACAGCCGACACCACCGAGCGCATCGTGGCCTGGGCAGGTGAGCACTTCCCGGCAGTCGCCAGCGAGGTGCATCGCGGTGGTCAACCGTTGTACCCGTATCTGTTCGGGGTGGAGTAACTTCGGCGCGGCATGGCCGACGCACCGCTCACTCTCAAGGATCTCGCGAAACTTGACATTGCCACCATCAAAGGTGTCGGTGACAAGCGGCGAGAGTCGCTGGCCGAAGTCGGCATTGCCAACGTGTTGGAGCTCATCACCACGTATCCGCGCCGTTATGTAGACCGCACCAACGAAGCCCACGTCGGCGATTTGGTGGAGGGTGTCGAAACGTTGGTGCTCGTCAAGGTGCGGAGTACCCGACGCGTGCCGCTGCGCACAAAACGCAGCATGGTGACTGCGTTGGTGGGTGATGCCACGGGTTCGCTGTCGCTCACGTTCTTTAACCAGCCGTGGCGCGAGCGACAACTCAAGACCGACTTAGAGGTTGCAGTGTTTGGCAAGCCCGAACTGTTTCGCGGCAAGATGCAGATGGTCAACCCGGTGGTCGACATCATCGGCGACAAAACAGGGCGAATCGTGCCGATTTATCCGCAGAGTGAAAAGGCAAACCTGTCGACGTGGGAACTTGCCAGTTGGGTTCGCAACGCACTGGATCGCGCGGCACCGCGCACGATCAGCGACCCGCTGCCGCCACAGATTCGCGAAGGTTTGAAAATGATCGACCGGCATGCGGCGCTGAACATCATCCATTTTCCAGAAAGCATTGTGGACAAAGAGCGCGCCCGTGAACGCTTGGCGTTCGACGAACTGTTGCGCGTGCAGTTGGTGTTGGTGGGCCGCAAGCACGCTTTTGAGCGCGACAACACCGGCATTCGCCACGACATGACCGGCGAAATGCAACAACGCTTCGTTGCTGCCTTGCCGTTTCCGCTCACAGGTGCGCAGCGACGGGTAATCGACGAGGTGAATGCAGATTTGGCCAAACCTGTGCCGATGCATCGTTTGCTGCAAGGCGACGTAGGCAGCGGCAAAACAGTGGTTGCGGTTGCTGCAATGTTGGCAGCAGTGCAGGGTGGTCACCAAGGTGCACTCATGGCGCCCACCGAAGTGTTGGCCGAACAGCATTTTGCCGGCATCACGCGGTTGTTGGCCGACTTGAAAGTGCCCGATGATGGCAACTTGTTCGGCGAGCGCCAGTTGCGGGTGGAGCTGCTCACCGGCCGCATCACGGGCGAGCGTCGTCGCGAACTGCTCGCCGACCTCGCTAGTGGTGGTGTCGACATTGCCATCGGCACGCACGCGCTCATTCAAGAAGGTGTGGCGTTTTCGTCGCTTGGTGTGGTGGTGATCGACGAGCAGCACCGCTTTGGTGTCGAGCAGCGTGCGGCCTTGCGCGGCAAGGGTGCCGGCGAGCAACACACCACGCCGGATGTGTTGGTCATGACTGCTACGCCAATTCCGCGCACCGCAGCCATGACGGTGTATGGCGATTTAGAAGTCAGCGTGCTCGACGAACTGCCGCCAGGTCGCACGCCGATTGCGACCATGGCCGTGGTCGAGCACGACGAGTCGGGCGAGCCAAGCGGCGAGGCAGCCAGCATGTGGGCCGAGGTGCGCAAAGCGCTCGATGATGGCCAACAAGCCTTTGTGGTGTGCCCAATGATTGAAGAGAGCGACAAATTGGAAGTGGCCGCAGCCGAAGAAATTTACGAGTCGTTGAGCAAGGGCGAGTTGGCCAAATACAAAATCGGCTTGCTGCACGGCCGCATGTCGTCAAACGACAAAGACGCAGTGATGACCAAGTTTCGCGACCGCAAATTGATGGCCCTGGTGTCGACCACGGTCATCGAAGTTGGTGTGGATGTTCCCAACGCAACGTGCATGGTGGTGCTCGATGCCGACCGCTTCGGCATCGCCCAGTTGCACCAGTTGCGTGGTCGCGTTGGCCGCGGAGCCATCGCCAGTCGCTGCTGGCTGGTGCGCAAGAACCCGCACGTTGGCGCCGAGCGTGTGGGGGCCTTGGTGGAATCCACCGACGGTTTTTATCTAGCAGAAGTGGATTTGGAACTGCGCGGTGAGGGCACACTCATGAGCACCGCCCAAAAAGGTGCCAGCGACCTCAAACTTGCATCATTGCGTCGCGACGAGCCGCTGATTAGAGCAGCGCGTGAAGTTGCGTTCGAAATTATCGGTGCTGACCCGAAGCTCAAGCAACATCGCGAACTGGCCGGTGAAGTCAACTTGCTGCTGGCCCGCGAAGAAAAAGAGTTTCTTACCAAGGACTAGTGCAACACGAATAGCGCGCTGAAAAAGGCAGCGCGCTATTCCATTACCAAGTCCCACCTGTCGCGGCAATCGCTGCAGCGATAGGTGGAGATATCACCGACATACCATGCGCCGTCGTCGCGCGCCGGCGTGAGCAGATGGGCGACACCGCCGCAATCCACACAAACAATCGTGGCCGACGGTGGCTCGGCACGAGTTAAATCGCCGTGCTCACTTTCATCGCTCACTGCAACAGTCAAGCAGGTAACGCATCACCGCAATAGCGTTGAGCACATGCGAGTGGTGGCGGGCGAACTTCGGGGCCGACGCATCGAAGCCCCCGAGGGCAAAACCACGCGACCCACCACCGATATGGCGCGCGAGGCGATCTTCAACAGCCTCGGCAGCCATTACGACTTGACTGGCGCACGCATTGTGGATTGTTTTGCCGGCACGGGTGCCCTCGGCATCGAAGCACTCAGTCGTGGTGCTGCCCACGTGACTTTCATCGAGCAAGACCGCGATGCTTTGGTGTGTTTGCAGCAAAATCTTGCAGCACTTGGTTTAACCGATCGCAGCATGGTGGTGCGAGGCGATGCGATGTTGCACGTTGCCAAATGCAAAGACGCCACGTTGGTGCTGGCCGACCCGCCGTATGACTTCACCCAATGGCCCGAGTTTTTGGCCCTCGTGCCGGGCAACCTCGTGGTGGCCGAAGCCGCAGCACTTGTGCCACCACCTGCTGGGTGGGAATCGCTGCGCGAGAAGCGCTATGGGCGTACCCATGTGACGTTTTTGCGACGGCTACCGTAGAAGCTGATGGCAACAGGGCAAGTGGTGTTGTATCCGGGCAGTTTCGACCCGTTTCACCTCGGGCACTTAGATGTAGCCGCCCAGGCCGTGAGCATTTTTGGTTCGGTGGTCATCGCCGTGATGCACAACCCCGAAAAGCCAGCGGGCATGTTTTCAGTTGACGAGCGGGTGCAGTTGGCCAAAGACTCCACCGCCCATCTGGCCGGTATTCGGGTCGAGGCCCATGTGGGTTTGGCAATTGATGCCGCGCGAAAAGTGCAGGCCACCTGCATCGTAAAAAGCCTGCGCAGCGCCACGGATTTCGATATCGAATCACAAATGGCGCACACCAACTACACCGTTTCGGGTGTGCGCACGATGGTGCTGTTTGCGTTGCCCGAACACGCCTATATAAGTAGTCGCTTTGTGCGCGAGATTGCGCACTACGGTGGAGACGCTTCGGCAATGGTCACCGCACCAGTTGCCAAGGCGCTGGCGAGCCGGGCTCGCCGCTAAACCAAGCGGAGCATCACCATGACTGACAACGACGACCTCCCCACCCAAGAGCTGCCCGAAGTGCTGATGGGGGATGCCGAAGAGATCTTGCTCGATCTCATCGACCTGATCTCCAAGGCTGCCAACGTGCCGCTGTCGAGCACGCCGCGCATCGACCGCGAAGAAGTCATCGCATTGTTGGAAGACGCAATTGCCTG
>JANQZQ010000010.1:721-10563 GCA_030728545.1 Ilumatobacteraceae bacterium | reverse complement strand
CATGTGGGTTGCGAGTCGGGCCCCACGCTTCGGGTTCGGTTACGGGCAGGCTGCCCCACTCACAACTGTTCGTGCGACCAAATGGAATGAGGCCGGCGGCAACGAAACGTGCCGCGAGTTCAGAGGTCTGTTGTGGAACGTAATTCATCGCTTTGATGGCTTTATTGCCGTTAGAAATTCGTTGACCGGCGTACAAGATGCCGAGATCTTTGAACAGTGTCGGCACACCGTGGAAAGGTGCATCGCTGTGCTGCTTGTCGGCTTGCTTGGCTAGCTCTCGCGCGTGTTCCAACCAAGTGATATTCACCGCATTGATTTGCGGGTTGAACGCTTCGAAGCGCTCGATGCTGGCATTGAGCAATTCAGTTGCTGAAACTTTTTTGTCGCGAATAAGCCGTGCTTGATCGAGCGCTGACATAAAGCGTGTCTCTAGGGCCAGTGAAGACAACGCGGCAGCCGAAGATGTAGCCATGATTCACTAACCTAATGAAGTCGTGTCAGCGCAACATTCATCGGGACGCGCCTCAGCACTCACCATTTTGCAAGCACCATCTGTTGGTGCCTACATCGGGGCAAACGTGTTGCTGTATGTCGGACTGTCGTTGCAAATCACCACCTTGGCCAAGCAGGTCTACGACATCACCGGGCGCGAGATCGATCTGGGAATTCTCGGCTTGGCAGAGTTTTTGCCCATAGCACTGCTGGTCTTTGTCACAGGCACAGTTGCTGATCGCTTCAACCGCAAACACGTCTCGCAAATGGCGATGGGCGGGGAACTCACGTGTGCGCTGCTCCTCATGTGGTACGCCTCTACTCAACCGACGAGCGTGGTGCCGATCTTTTTTATTGCGATGCTGTTTGGGGTATCGCGCGGGTTTTTAGCGCCCGCCATGCGCCCGCTTGCCGCAGTGTTGGCGCCCGCAGGTGGGCTGCCGCAGATGATTGCTATGTATTCAGCCGTCTGGACTGTGTCGGGAATCGTTGGCCCAGCTCTTTCGGGTTTCTTGTACAACTCGTCCCCAGTTTTGGCATATGGCGTTGGCTCGGCAATCGTGAGTTGCGCAATTTTATTGTTTTCTTCAATTCGACTTCCGGTAGCGACTGCGCCGCGAGAAAAACCAGAACGTGTGTCGTTGACAACAGCAGTAGAAGGTCTGCGCTTCGTGCGCCGCACGCCGCTGCTCTTTGCGGGCATCTCACTTGACTTGTTCGCAGTCTTGCTCGGTGGTGCCATGGCGCTACTCCCAGTGATTGCCGAAGAGCGGCTGGGAGTGGGAAACATTGCCTACGGCTGGTTGCGGTCGTCGGCGGGTATCGGATCAGGAATTGTTGCGCTCATTTTGGCGATTCGCCCTCTGCGACGACACATCGGCAGGTGGCTGTTGCTATCGGTCGGGGTGTTTGGTGCGGGCACCATCGTGTTGGGCTTGACTCGCACCTATTGGGTTGCGTTTGCAGCCATGCTCATCATTCACGGTGCTGACATGGTGAGCGTGTTCATTCGCGGGGCGCTCGTGCCGTTGGTAACGCCCGACGACAAGCGCGGTCGCGTGTCGGCGGTAGAAAATGTATTCATCGGTGCCACCAACGAACTCGGCGCGTTTAAGTCGGGGGTGAGCGCCCAACTACTTGGTGTCTCTATCGCCGTGGCTGGCGGGGGAATGCTCACCGTCGGTGTGGTCGTGTTGTGGTGGTTCAAATACACGCGATTGCGCGACATCGATCGCTTCGACGAATTGACACCTGCATGATTCGTCGTTGGATGGCGTTCGGTGTAGTTGCACTCAGCCTTGGCACCTTGTCGTGCAGTAGTGACACAGTTGGCTCGCAGTCGGGGCAGCTCGAGGGTGTTGGTCGCTTGCCGGGGTACGACTTCTGGGCGCCGGTCACGTTGCCTGATGGTGTGGCGCTCGGTTTGCCGTTGCCTGAGGGAGGGCCCGTTGGTGGACGCGTCGACGGCAATCGTGTGCTGTTGGTGGGGGATTCAATTTTGGCTTCGACTGCCAAGCGTTACGGCAACGAGATGTGTGATGCACTCAAGCCGTTGGGATGGCAGGTTGCAGTAGAAGCAGAATCGGGTCGCTTCGCTGAATTCGGCGTGCGTGTCTTGCGGTCGCGAATTGATGCCGTGTGGGATGTGGTGGTGATTTACCTCGGCACCAACTACGACGGCAACGAGTCGTCGCTGCGTACACAGTTTGAAAAAATGTTCGAGACCACCCGTGGAGTGGAAACAGTGGTGTTGACAACAGGTGTGTTTCGTGATGCGCAAAAAACGGTGAACAAAGTGATTAAAGAAGTTGCTGGAGAGTTCGACCATGTGAATGTGCTGGATTGGGCGCCTGTGACAAAAATTAGGGGTGTGAATGGTCCCGACAAAATTCACCTCTCCGACCTTGGTCGCGCCGCGCTGGCCCAAACCATTGGACGAGCGCTCGACTATGCGCCGTATCGCGAAGCATCGTGTCTTGACCCGCGATTCCGCGACGACTCAGCGATCAACCAGCAGTCGGTGGCGACGACGCTTCCGTAGTGTCGGCTGCGCGGGCGGCTTTTCGTCGTGCGGCGCGCTCTTTGGCTTGGGCAGTGGTGATCTCGCGGTGGTGCGCACGACACAGCACCTCTAGCCCGCCCACACCGTTGTGATCGGGGCTCAAGTGATGATGACAGCCCGGGCCATAACCAGCGCCTTGGCGCGCTGTGCGGTGGTTGACCTCACAATCGCGACGCTCGGCGCGGCAGCCGCGTTGTTCACAAAAATATTTGGCACGACGTTTGGCTGCTGCACGCGCAAAACGCCAGATGTGGTTGCGCTGGTAGTTGCGGGCGCATACATTGCTGCACCACGTGCGGCGGCGGGGTGCCGTGATCAGTGTGTTGCACCATTGGCATCGACTTGGTTCGCCTTGCCAAGCCGAAAGCGGGCAACTGATGCGCTCTTGCTCGAGCACGGAGAGTTCACCCGCTGCACGCACCGGTGCAGAGCCACGCCGACGTCGGCGTGGTTTACGCGCGGATGTTGACCGGCGTCGCGCGCGTCGCATCGACCATGTCGAAAAAATCGTTGCCCTTGTCGTCGATCACGATGAATGCGGGAAAGTCGCGCACTTCAATCTTCCACACGGCTTCCATACCGAGTTCGGAATACTCGAGCACATCAACCTTGGTGATGCAGTCTTGGGCGAGGCGAGCCGCGGGGCCGCCGACCGAACCGAGATAAAAGCCACCAAATTGTTTGCAGGCGTCGGTGACTTGCCGCGAACGATTGCCCTTGGCCAGCATCACGAGACTGCCCCCTGCTTTTTGAAACTCAGCGACGTACGAGTCCATACGCCCCGCGGTGGTTGGGCCAAATGCACCCGAGGCAAAACCAGCAGGGGTCTTTGCCGGGCCGGCGTAGTACACGCAATGGTCTTTGAAATAGTCGGGCAGCACACCGTCGCGTTCGAGCACTTCTTTGAGTTTTGCGTGGGCAATATCGCGGGCTACCACCATTGGCCCAGTGAGCATCACGCGAGTTTTCACCGGATATTTGGAGAGCTCGCGAAGAATATCGGCCATCGGTTGGTTCAAGTCGATGTTGACCACCTCGCCATCAAGGTCGCCGAAACTCACGTCGGGCATGAAGCGTGCTGGGTCGGTTTCGAGTTGTTCAAGAAAAATACCGTCGCGGGTAATTTTGCCGAGTGCTTGACGATCAGCACTGCACGAAACAGCCATGGCCACTGGGCAACTTGCACCGTGACGCGGTAGGCGGATGACACGCACGTCGTGGCAGAAATATTTGCCACCGAATTGTGCACCAATGCCGGTTTGTTGGGCGAGTTTCAACACCTTTTGTTCGAGATCGAGGTCGCGGAAGCCGTGGCCGGCTGCACTGCCCGCCGTGGGTAGCGAATCGAGGTAGTGGGTGCTGGCAAGTTTGGCAACTTCAACTGCGTACTCGGCCGACGTGCCGCCGATGACGACTGCCAAGTGATACGGCGGGCAGGCCGCCGTGCCGAGCGTCTTCATTTTTTCAAATAGCCAGGGGAGAAGTGTTTTTTCGTTGAGCAGCGCCTTGGTTTCTTGAAACAAGTAGCTCTTGTTGGCCGAGCCGCCACCTTTAGCGATGAACAAGAACTTGTATTCGTCGCCGTCGACTGCGGCAATCTTTATCTCGGCCGGCAAGTTGGTGCACGTGTTGACTTCTTCGTACATCGACAACGGTGCCAGTTGGCTGTATCGCAGGTTGCTGGTGAGATAGGTGTCGTAGACGCCCCGCGAGATCGCGGCGTCATCGGCACCACTGGTGAGTACGAACTGACCTTTCTTTGCCTTCACGATGGCGGTGCCAGTGTCTTGACACATTGGCAGCACTCCACCGGCTGCGATTGACGCATTCTTCAGCAAGTCGAGAGCCACGAAGCGATCGTTTTCACTTGCTTCGGGGTCGGTGAAAATGTTGGCGAGTTGCTGCAGATGCTCGGGGCGCAAGAAGTGGGCAATATCGCGCATCGCTTCGGCGACCAAACGGGTGATGGCAGCGGCATCCACGCGCAAGAATTCACCGAGTTCGGTTTTTGCCACCGAAACACCGTCACGAGAAATGAGTCGGTACTTCGTGGTGTCTGCGCCGAGCGGCAGCAACTCGACGTGAGCGAATGGCTCGGGAGTAGTCATCAGACCAAAGCCGGCGAACCGACAAATGCGCCAGGGTCACCGGGCGCGGGTATGAGTGGCTTGCTCCACGCCACTGTCTTGGCAACTTGTTCGGTGACCGCACGCCACTCGAGTGGGTTCCAGCCTTCGGCGCGGGCCACCACTTGGCCATCGATGCGCAGAAACACGAAGGCCGGCAGCGCAGCGAGCGCCAGTTGTTTCACGAAGGTGCGCTCTGGGTCGCAAAAGACGAGGGTTTCGCTCGCGATAGGCCCCAAAAAGGCCCGCGCTTCATCAGGTGACGCAGTCACTACATAGTTAGTGCGCACGCTCGAGCCCGCGAACTGGGCAAGAATCCGCCGCGCAGTGGGCAACAGCCAGGCACTTTCGTTGGTGTACGGGTCGACGACGACGGACAAGAGATGAAACGTTGTCAGCCAGTCACGCAACGGACGCGCCTGGCCCTCTAGCGGCTGCAGCAGGGTGTCAGATGAGGGCGTAACCACAACAGCGACGGTAGCAAGTCGCAAGTACAGTCTTGGCAATGCACCCGATCGAGCGATTGCGATATGTGGCACGCGCTGACGGTGCGGGCCCTGGCGTGCTCGTGCGTGAGACCGGGCTGGCACTTTGCGATATGGACTTAGACCCACAGTCACTGGTGCTCGCTTGTCGGCGGATCGTCGAGCGGCACCCGACGATGGCACAGCTGTGGTGGTTGTGTGCCCACGTGTTGGCTGCGCCGGAACCTTTTTCGAAGGCTCGCGAGTTGGCGCTCGTGGTGGAGCACGACGACACACCGGGGCATCTGGATGATGCGTTGCCCGATGATGCGCGCGCAATAATCGTGGGCTGGCCGTTTACCACCGTGAAGTGTTTGGCCCAGCGCGGAGATGCGCTCATGTTGGTGGTTGACAGCCACGGCGAAGGTGAAGCGCTCGTAGAGCGCCTGCACGATGCAGACATCGCAGCCGAGCTCGTGCCCTTTGAATATGTGTCTGCTGCGGTTGGCACTGCTGATGTAGTGATCATCGAAGCGTTGGCGTGCGGCGCCAGCAGCGTGCTGGCCGTCGGGGGATCACGCGCTGTAGTCGACACTGCAGTCGCCCAAGGCAAACAAGTGTGGCTGGTTGCCGGCGTGGGCACACGCTTGCCGACCATGTTGTGGTCGGGCATGGTGAGCGCACTGCAAATCAACGACGACTGGCGGGCCGGCCTCGACGTCATTGATGTGAATCGCTTTACACGCGTGGTTGGCCCGCTCGGGCACACCACCGACACAGCCGCAGAATTTGTTGCTGAATGTCCGGCGACGGCTGAGTTGTTGCGGCGCAGCGTCATCTAGCCTGCAAGGCATGTCACCACGCTCCCGCGACCTACCTCGCCGCTCTTGTTTGTCAATTCCTGGCTCATCAGAAAAAATGATGGGCAAAGGCCCCGGCATCGCTGCCGACATGGTGTTCTTGGATCTCGAAGATGCCGTTGCACCAAAAGAAAAAGAAGCTTCCCGCGCCAAGATCGCGCACGCCATCAAGACCCAAGACTGGGGCGACAAGGTGATGTGCGTACGCGTCAACGACTGGAGCACCAAGTGGACTGCCTACGACATCATCGAAGTTGTCGGTGGCGCTGGCACGCGACTTGACGAAATCATGTTGCCCAAGGTGGAGTCAGCCGCCCAAATCGTGGCCACCGACCTGTTGTTGCGGCAGGTGGAAATTGCCAACGGCCTACCAGTTGGACACATCGGTATCGAAGCACAAATCGAAACCGCGCGCGGGCTCATCAATGTAGAAGAGATTTGCGCCGCCAGCCCGCGCATAGAGACCATCATCTTTGGGCCTGCCGACTTTGCCGCCAGCATGGAAATGCCGGTGCTCACCGGCGGCGTGCAAATTGCCGACTACCCAGGCGATCACTTCCATTACGTCTTCAACAAAATCTTGATGGCTGGTCGCGCCAACGGGCTGCAAGTAATCGACGGCCCGTACCTCTACATTCGCGATGCCGACGGTTTCCGCGACTATTGCAAGCGCACTCGCACGCTCGGCTACGACGGCAAGTGGGCGCTGCACCCGGATCAGGTGGCGATTTTGAACGAAGTGTTTTCGCCCACCCAAGAGCAGTTCGATCGTGCGTGCGCAATTCTCGATGCCTACGAAACGGCAACCGAGGGCGAAGGCAAAGGCGCGGTGATGTTCGGTGATGAAATGATTGACGAGGCCAGTCGCAAGATGGCACTCAAGTTCATTTCACGTGGTTCGCGCGCCGGCTTAACTCGCTCGAAATAGTCGTCGCCGATGACCAAACGTTTCGACGGTGTGCTGTTCGATGCCGGTGGCATTTTCGTGGTGCCCGACCCCATCGCAACGGCGATGGCTATCGCCCCGTTTGGCGGTGCGACCGACACCGGCGTGCTGGTGCGCTGTCACTACGCCGGTATGGAGGCATTGGATGCCGTTGCGAGCAAACGCACCGACGCATCGATCGACAAAATCACCTGGGATACGTATCGACACGCCTATGTGCGAACCGCGGGCGTGGCCGACGACGAGGTTGAACCGGCAGCGTTAGCAATGCGTCGGTTGTTTTCGCCTCAGTATTGGCAATTTCCATTGCTGGAATCCGTCGCTGCGTTAGCACAGTTGCATTACCGCAAAGTGCCGATTGGTGTGGTGTCGAACGCCAGCGGTCAGATCGAAGCAACACTCAACAATTTGTGCATCTGTCAGGTGGGGCCTGGTGCGGGCGTGCCAGTGAGCATCGTGACTGATTCGCACGTGGTCGGATACGCCAAACCCGACCCACTGATTTTTAGCGACGCCATCGCTGCGTTGAATCTGCCACCCGAGCGAGTGGCCTACGTGGGGGACTCGTTTGTCAACGATGTCGGCGGCGCGCGAGCAGCCGGATTGGTGCCGCTGCTGTATGACCCATTCGACGATCATGCCGACTACGACTGCGAGCGACTTCGCTCGCTGCACGAACTGCTGGAGTTCGTGAAATAAGAGTTGTTAATTAGGCCTGCACGCTCTCCACGAGGCGGCGGGCAATCACCTTCAAGCACAGCGTTTCGTCGGCGCCTTCAAAAATAGACAGCACGCGGGCGTCGACGTACAAGCGACTCACCGGGTATTCCTCGGCGTAGCCGTAGCCACCATGAATCTGCATTGCTTCGCGGGTGACCCACTCGGCGGCTTTGCACACGTAGGCCTTCACCATGCTGGCTTCCATTGCGCCTTCGCCTTTGCCCATCATCTTGGCCACTGCGTAACTGAACTGGCGGGCCGCTTGGATGATTACCGACATGCGCCCAAGCTTTACTTGGGTGAGTTCATAGTCGATGATGTTCTTGCCGAACACATTGCGATTGTTGGCATAGTCGTAGGCCGCTTCGTAGGCCGCTTGCATCAAACCAACAGCGCGAGCTGCGGTTTGCAGACGACCATTTTCAAAACCTTCCATCTGAAAATAGAAACCCTTGCCCAGACCTTCTTGTTCGCCGATCAAATGGTCGGCGGGCACGAACCAATCTTCGATTGCAATTTCGTACGAGTGCATGCCGCGATAACCGATGGTGTCGATTGGGCGGCCTTCCATTTTTCCGCCGCCGTCTTGGTTGAACATAAAACCGTGCGCATCGCCGAGCGGCTTGGGCACGATGAACAAACTCAGACCACGGTGCGATTTGGTGCGGTCAGGGTCGGTGCGTGCCAGCAGCATGAGCACGTTGGCGCGAGCACCGAACGTGCACCAAGTTTTGACACCATTGATGACGTAGCCGTCGACACCGTCGCGCTGTGCTGCGACTGCCGTGGTTTTCAGCGAAGCGACATCGCTGCCGTAGTCGGGTTCGGTAACGGCAACAGCGACCATGACTTCGGCGGTCGAGAGTTTGGGCAACCAGTAATGCTTCTGGGCTTCGGTGCCACCTTTGACCAAGGCACGGGTGAGAATTTCGGGCCGCGTAATGAGCGATCCGCCGATGCCGAGCGAGGCTCGCGAGAGTTCTTCGGTGGCGACACAACTGGCCATGTATTCGCCTTCGCCACCTTCGCTAAAGCCGCCGTACTCGGATGGAATTGACAAGCCGAACGCGCCAATGTCGGCGAGGCCGGCAATGATTTCTTCGGGCACGTCGGCGTTTTCTCGGTGCACGTGCTCGGCGTGCTTGGCCACCACTTTCTTGCCGAAACTGCGAAACGTGTCTTGCACCATTTCGTAGTCGTCATCGAGATGGCGGGGGCCCGGGGTTGCTGCCAGCGAGGCGAGCAACTCGGGTGCGCGATAGGTGGCGACGAATGCGTCGAAGTTGGCCAGTTCGGCAATCTTGACTGTCCACAGTTGCTCGCGTCCGATGAGCCGTGTTGCAAAGTCGTGCACCATGTCGGCGACGAATGCACACGTGATGGCAGCTTCAACTTCGCCTTTGGCGCCGTAGTCAATGAGTGAACGAGCAGTCTCAAGTGCTGAACTGGCATGGGCAAGGTCGTACGCCAGCACCTGTTGGCGCTCGGGGCCACCAGTCTCGGCAAGATGTTTGGTGGCTCGACGAAGCAACTGCGAAGTGCTCTCAACGATGGTGGCGGCAGTGGTGAGGTCTTTGAGTGAGTCGTGCACGAGGACTAACGGTAGTGAAGTGACATTCGCAATGGCGGTTCGTGCCCCAATTTGTGGCAATTGCCCTCGTGGCAGTCGCCACTCTTGGCTCTTACGCTGGGGGTGTGTGGAAGGCATTGCGTTGGGTGCTTTTCGCGGTAGTCGTCTATTTCTTTGTTCTGCCGCTCGTGCCGGCCTTTCGGGGCGCCATTGGTGACTTGCGCCAGATTGACCCGATCCTGTTGGCGGCTGCCATCGGGCTGGAGTTCGTTGCGTTGTACTGCTACACGTTGGTCACCCACGCAGCCCTCGGGCCCGACGCCCACCGATTGCGGCGGTTTGATCTCTTTCGCATTCAGTTGAGCACCCGAGCCCTTGGCAGCCTGCTGCCTGGGGGAAGTGCGGCGAGCAACGCCTTGGGGTTTCGCCTGGTCACCAGTTCGGGAATCGCCAAGCCCGACGCCGGGTTTGCTTTGGCAACGGCTGGGCTTGCTTCGGCAGTGATTCTCAATGTGTTGTTGTGGTTGGGGCTGATTATCTCGATTCCGCTGCGGGGGTCTAGCCCGGTTTATGGTTCGGCAGCAATTGCGGGCACGGCGCTC
>JANQZQ010000010.1:0-711 GCA_030728545.1 Ilumatobacteraceae bacterium | reverse complement strand
GCTCATGGCGATTGTTGGCGCAATCATCTTCGGTTTGGTCGACGACAAGGGTCGTTTGTTGCGGCTGGTGCGCTGGATCTATGACCGGCTCGGGCGTGACGGCGAGTCGGCAGCCAGTGTGATGGAACATCTGCGCGACCGAGTTCGGGGTTTGCTCGCCGAGCGCGAAGTGTTGAAGCAGGTCGTGTTGTGGGGCACGGTCAACTGGTTGCTTGACCTATTAGCGCTGTGGCTGTTTTTGCGAGCCTTTGGTGGAAGCATTTCGTTCGACGGTTTGCTCGTGGCGTTCGGGTTGGCCAACGTGCTTGCCTCGATTCCCATCACGCCGGGCGGATTGGGAATCGTTGAAGGTGTCTACATTCCAACGCTTGTTGGCTTTGGTGTGCCAGTGGCGACGGCCACCGTCACCGTGCTGACTTACCGCATCGCCCAGTTCTGGTTGCCGATTCTTATGGGGGCGGTGAGCTATGCATCGTTGCGGATTGGCGCAGTGCCTGCGGTGCCAACGCCGCGCTCGCGATTTGAGCGATTGCAATCTGCGACGCGCGATGGGTCGCAAGTGCGACTATCAAAAGCCCAGTGGATTGAAAAGAACGCACCACGCGACCGCACGGGTTTGTTTGCCACCCCGACCTATGAAGACACGGGTGAGCAACCCAAACAACCGCCTGACGACGAAGCCTGATGTTGTTTGCGACTGCGTTGTTTACG
>JANQZQ010000009.1 GCA_030728545.1 Ilumatobacteraceae bacterium | reverse complement strand
ATACCCGCTTGTTTGAGTCGCGCCCCGATCACCAACCCAGCAAAACCGGCGCCCACCACCAGCACCTGCACATCTGTGTGCAGCGGCGCACGCGGCACAACTGGCGTGTACGGGTCGTCAAGCAAATTGGCATAGCGACCACTTGCCTCTAGATATTGGGTGTTGCCATCGGCACGCAACCGCTTGTCGCGCTCAGCTCGATATCGCGCTCGTAACGCTGCACGGTCGCTGTCGGTGAGCTGGCTAGTCACGACGTCAGAATAGGTGCTGCTACGGTCAGTGTCATGATCCAAGCAAGCGTCTATTACCCATCAGCCGAAGGTTCCACCTTTGATCACGACTATTACCGAAGCACTCATGTGCCACTGGTGCAAAAGGCGTGGTCTCCGTTGTCTGTCACCATTGAAAAAGGTGTCAACGGGCCACACGTTGCAGCTATCCACGTGACGTTTGCTTCAATGGACGCATTCAACGCTGCACTGGGGGCTCCGCTTACCGGTGACGTGATGGCTGACGTGGCGAACTACACCAACATCGCACCAGTGATGCAAATCTCCGAGGTTGTCGAATAATTCTTGGTTGACGAATCTTCTACAACTATTCGACGCGCATCCCGCTGATTGCTCGCGCGATCACCAGTTGCTGAATCTCTGAGGTGCCCTCGAAGATGGTGTGAATTTTTGCGTCGCGGTGCCAGCGTTCGACTGGGTATTCGCGTGTGTAGCCGTAGCCACCGAGAATCTGAATCGCCTCCTCAGTTACTTTCACTGCCATCTCCGATGCGAAATATTTGCTTTGTGAACCCTCACCGTTTTTGAACCCACCATTTTTCGCCAGCCACGAAGCACGCCAAATCAACAGGCGTGCTGCATCGATCTGGGTGATCATGTTGGCCAGTTTGAAGGCAATTGCCTGGTGCATGATGATTGGTTTGCCAAACGCCTTGCGTTCTTTTGCGTAATCGAGCGCATACTCATAAGCGGCTCGCGCAATACCAAGAGCTTGCGCACCCACAGCCGGACGCGTGGCTTCAAAGGTTGCCATCGCTGGTTGCTTGCCGCTTGAGGTTCCTTCGCGGTAGCGCGCCAACTTGGCATCGAGTTTTTCTTTGCCACCAAGTAGGCAGCGGCCAGGCACCCGCACATCTTCGAGCACGACTTCTGCCGTGTGGCTGGCGCGGATGCCGTGCTTCAGATACTTCTGTCCTTGTGACAGGCCCTTGGTTCCGGGAGGAATAATGAAGCTCGCTTGACCGCGACCTTTCAGTTCAGGGTCTACCGCAGCAACTACTACGTGCACATTCGCAATGCCACCGTTAGTGATCCAGGCTTTGGTGCCGTTGAGCACCCATTCGTCGTTGGCTTCGTCGTAAATGGCTCGCGTGCGCAGGTTCGACACGTCACTTCCCGCGTCGGGTTCGCTCACGCAGAAAGCGCCGAGTTTCACGTCATCGGCAGTGCCGTAGCACTGTGGCACCCACTCGATCATTTGTTCTGGTGTTCCGTTGCCGGCAATGCCAGCAACAGCAAGACCCGAACCCATGATGGCCATACCGATACCAGCGTCGCCCCAGAACATTTCTTCAATCGCCACCACCATCGTGAGGCCGGTGGGGTCGGCCGTTGCATTCATAATGAAGTCGAGGCCGTACAAACCGATCTTGGCCGCCTCTTGCACCACCGGCCATGGGAACTCTTCTTTTTCATCCCACTCTTGTGCAGCAGGGCGAATGGTGTCGACCGCAAACTGGTGAATCCAGTCTTTGATCTGGAGTTGGTCGTCATTAAGGGCAAGTGAGAAGTCATCCATGACTACAACTTACCAGTGGGTAGGTTTTGGCGTCACATCGAGCGACGAAGTGCCGTGCCGGCCTTGGTGGTTTCCACCACATAGCCAAGGGATTGCAACTCAGCGCGCAACGCGTCGGCTTTGGCGAAATCTTTTGCTGCCCGGGCTGCGTCAAGTGCCTTGGCAAGTGTTTGTGCGTCATCAGCCACTTCACCCGTAGAACCAAGTTGCAGACCAAGCGCACCACACATCTCGTGCACCGCGGCCGTCAATGCACCAGCAGCGGCCTCGCTTGCATCAATGGCGGTATTCGCACGGCGTACGGTGTCGAAGATATGGGCCATGGCGTTCGGTGTGTCGAGATCGTTGTCCATGATCTGCACAAACTGCGCAAGGGTGTCGGCATCGGCGGCCGTGGTTTGCCCTGCACTGCGAGCCGCGAACGAATCCAAACCTGCGAGCGCTTGCACCGAGGCATCGATGTTGTCTTGCCCCACCTTCACCGGCGAGCGATAGTGGGTTTGTAGCAGCAACATGCGATACGCGCGCGGGTCATAGTTGTCGAGCAGATCCAACAAGTTGGCCACGTTGCCGATGCTCTTCGACATTTTCTCGCCCTCTGGGTCGACCACGAAGCCGTTGTGCATCCAATGGTTGGCGAATTGTTTGCCGAGTGCCACTGCCTGAGCGCGCTCGTTTTCGTGATGCGGAAACCGCAGGTCGGCGCCACCACAGTGCAAATCAAAACCCTCACCCAATAACTCCAGACTCATCACCACGCACTCGCTGTGCCACCCAGGTCGACCATCACCCCATCGTGACGGCCACGACGGCTCGTCAGGCTTGGAAAATTTCCACAAGGCAAAATCTGCCGAATGACGTTTTTCTTGCGCACCGAGCACCTCGCGGTCTCCGCCGCCAGCCAACATGTCGTCGAGCGACTGGTGGGCAAGAGCGCCGTAGCCGGGCACGCTCTCGACGGAAAGATACACGCCATCACTCGTCGTGTACGCCGCACCGCGCTCCACGAGCGCGCCAATCATGTGCACCATCTGCTCGACATAGTCGGTGGCATGAGGAATATCGGTCGGGCGCTGTACCCCGAGGCGACCCATGGCATCGAACCACACCGATTCGCACTTGTGCGTGATGTCTTGCCACGGTCGGTTCTCACGATTGGCGCGATCGATGATCTTGTCGTCAATGTCGGTGATGTTGGAAACGAGTCGCACCTCGATACCTCGCCACTCGAGATATCGACGCAACACGTCATAGACGAGCGTGGCACGACCATGGCCAAGATGCGGCGGGCCATACACCGTGGGGCCACACAAATACATCCCCAACTTGCCTGGTTCGCGCATGGCGAGCGGCCGAACTTCGCGCGTCAAGGTGTCATACAGCGCGAACACGTGATGATTCTACGAGTAATGCCGCGCCACTACCGTTGAGTGCGCATGTCGAACGGTTCCCCGACGCGCAGAGTTCCTGAGAAACCGACACTCTCTGGGGTGGAAGCCCGATTGGTCGAACGCTGGAACGCTGACAACATCTACGCCTTTGATCGCACGGCGCTGCGCGACGACGTGTTTGCGATCGACACACCACCGCCCACCGTGAGCGGTTCGTTGCACATGGGACACGTGTTTTCTTACACCCACACCGACACCATTGCGCGTTACCAGCGCATGCGGGGCAAGCACGTGTTTTATCCGATGGGATGGGATGACAACGGCCTACCCACCGAGCGACGCGTGCAGAACTATTTCGGTGTCACCTGTGACCCGTCGCTGCCTTATACGCCCGGCTTTGTGCCGCCGTTTCGTGGTGACCCACCCAAAGACCACCGTGCAGTACCTGTGTCGCGGCCAAACTTCATCGAGTTGTGTGACGAACTCACCGCTCAAGACGAGCAAGTGTTTGAAGATTTGTTCCGTCGCCTCGGGCTGTCGGTGGATTGGTCGTTGCTGTACACGACCATCTCTAAGCATGCGCGGCGCACGTCGCAACGGGCGTTTCTCGACAACTTGTCGCGCGGCGAGACCTACACACAAGAAGCACCAACTTTGTGGGACGTCGATTTCGGTACCGCAGTGGCGCAAGCCGAATTGGAAGATCGCGAACGCCCGGGGGCTTATCACACGGTGGCATTTCACGGCACCGACGGTGATGTGGTTATTGAAACGTCACGACCTGAGTTGATTCCGGCCTGCGTCGGTTTGGTGGCGCATCCCGAAGATGCGCGCTACGCGCCACTGTTTGGCAAAACTGTTCGATCGCCATTGTTTGATGTGGAAGTCAGCGTGTATCCGCACCCACTTGCGCAACCCGACAAAGGCACGGGCATCGCCATGGTCTGCACGTTCGGTGACCTCACCGACGTGGTGTGGTGGCGCGAATTCAACTTGCCGACCCGCGCCATCATCGGCCGCGATGGGCGCATCATCGCCGAGCCGCCCGCTGCGATTGTGTCTGATGCCGCGCGCGCACACTACGCAGTGCTTGCTGGCAAAACTGCGAAGCAGGCCCAGACCGCGATCGTCGATCTGCTGCGCACATCGGGCGACTTGCAAGCTGAGCCGCGGCCGATCACACACCCGGTGAAGTTTTATGAAAAAGGCGATCGCCCCTTGGAGATCGTCACCAGCCGACAGTGGTACATCCGCAACGGTGGCCGCGACGAATCGCTACGCAATACGTTGCTAGGCCGTGGTGAAGAAATGGTGTGGCACCCGGACCACATGAAACATCGTTACGCCAACTGGGTGCAGGGTTTGAATGGCGACTGGCTCGTATCGCGTCAACGTTTCTTTGGTGTGCCGATTCCGCTGTGGTATCGCGTTGGTGCCGACGGCACGCCCGACCACGACGCGCCGTTGGTGCCGACACTCGAACAACTGCCAATCGACCCGAGCACCGACGTGCCGACTGGTTTCACTGCCGCTCAGCGTGGTGTTACAGGCGGATTCGTCGGCGACCCTGACGTGATGGACACCTGGGCCACATCATCGCTCACGCCACAAATCGCGTCGAACTGGGTGGATGGTGACGATCTGTTCTCGCGGGTCTTCCCGATGGACATGCGACCACAAGGCCACGACATCATTCGCACGTGGCTGTTTTCCACCATGGTGCGTTCGCACTTTGCCCACGGCGGAATCCCGTGGAAGCGCGCCGCATTGTCCGGGTGGATTCTTGACCCCGACCGCAAGAAGATGTCGAAATCCAAAGGCAACGTGGTGACACCCGTCGACCTGTTCGACAAATACGGCAGCGACGCCGTGCGTTACTGGGCGGCTTCGGCTCGCCCTGGTGTCGACACCGCGTTCAGTGAAGACCAGATGAAAGTTGGTGGCAAACTCGCCAACAAGTTGCTGAACGTCACCAAATTCGTGCTCGCCTTCGGTGGCGACGAAACCGGTGCAGTCGGCATGCCGATCGACCAAGCCATGCTCACGCGGCTGTCTGGTGTGATCGCTGATGCCACCGCCGCCTTTGATGAACTCGACTATGCCCGAGCGCTGGAGCGCACGGAGTCGTTCTTTTGGTGGTTCTGTGACGACTATGTGGAGTTGGTAAAGACCCGCGCCTACGGTGCCGGTGGTGTTGACGGCATTCCGGCCAGTGGCGACGTTGCCGAGGATTCGCTGTCGGCGCGCAACGCACTCACCCAAGCATTGAGCGTGTTGCAACGACTGTTTGCCCCGCATATGCCGTTCTGCACCGATGAAGTGTGGTCATGGTGGCACGACACCAGCGTGCACCGCGCCGCATGGCCATCACGTGTCGAAGTTGACGCATCTGGCTCTGACACATCTGACACAGCCAACACGTCACACGCCGAGTTCTTTCTTGCCACCGTGGGCGACGTGCTGTCGGAAATTCGCCGCTGCAAGACGGAAGCAAAAGTCTCGCAACGCGCTGTGGTGTCTCATGTGGTGGTCGCCTGCGATGACGCCCGTGCTGCTGCGATCACCCAGGCTCGTGTCGACTTAGTCAACGCAGGCAACGTGGCCGACTTTGCAATAACAACGGGTGATTCACTGGCTGTAACCGTCACGCTCGCACCCGCATCATGACCGAGTCACGCACCCCGCCACGACCACGGTCGCATGTGGTGGTCATGGTGGTCAATCTTTTCATCGCAACCACCCTGATTGTTGTTGGTGTTCTCGTTGTTTGGGCCAACAACAAAGTTGGTGATCGACTCGTCGTCAATATTGATGGTGGCACTACGTCAGCCACCACACCCGACGGTGCACCGGCCGAAGACTGGGCTTATGACACCAGCAATCTGCGTGCCAAAAACTTTCTGCTGACGGGTTCGGACAACGGCGCCTGCCCCGACAAAGGTGACGGCACCAGCGGCGGCATCGGTGACCGTGAATCATTCGGTGAGCGCTCCGACACCATCATGGTGTTGCGTGTTGACCCAGCGGTGAACGATGTGGTGGTGTTGTCGTTCCCTCGTGACTTGTGGGTGAAGATTGCTGGCACCACACGCGAAGCACGTATCAACTCGGCATTTGATAGCAAAGACCCAAGTCGTTTGATTCGCACCATCGCCGACAACTTTGATGTGCCGATTGATCATTATGTAAATGTCAATTTGTGTGCGTTCAAAGAAATTGTGGATTCTGTTGGTGGCGTAAAGGTTCCGTTTGCCTACCGCACCAAAGATGAGCGAGTTGGCTTTCGTGAAGTGGGCCCAGGGTGTGTCGAGTTGCGCGGCTCGCAGGCACTTGCCTATGTGCGTTCACGTTCGGGCTATCGCTATTTCGATGAAACGAAGCAGCAGTGGTTGAGCGACCCCACGGGTGACATTGGTCGTATCACCCGACAACAGGATTTTTTGCGACGCTCTATGCAGCGGGCACTCGACCGCGGCACCACCAACCCTGCCACCGCAAATGCGTTGTTGAACGTGGCGTTAGCACGGGTAATCACCGATGACCGTCTGACACCGCGCGATTTGCTCAGCCTGGCTCAAGCGATGCGCAAACTGAACACGAGCAGCGTCAATTCGTACACCGTTGAATGGTCGATGCGGCGCATCGGTGGCGAGTCGGTGCTCATGCCGATAACCAAGTCCGAGTCAATGCAGGCGATCTTGGCCCTGTTTCGTAGTCAGGTCGCACAGGGCGATGAATCGGCATTTGCACCATCATCGATGCGGACCGCGTCGCTTGTCATTTTGCCGTTTGCTCAACTGATGCTCGACATATTGACTTCAACCGACACGACAGTTCCGCCTGCGCCGCAACAGGAACGCCTCGGTGTGTTTCCCCCTGACGATGCAACCTGTCGCTAACAACTACACTCGCCGCAGGAGCAATCGTGCAGTTTTCTGACATTGTCATCGCAGTTGTCGTCGTCATAATCGCCTATTTTCTCGGCACATTCCCCAGTGCCGAACTGGTGGCCAAGCGTTTTGGCAGAGACATCACCAAGGTGGGCTCAGGCAACCCTGGCGCCTCGAACGTCATCCGCGAACTCGGCTGGAAGGCCGGCATGACCGTATTTCTGGCAGATATGGCCAAAGCAGCAATCGCCGTTGGCATCGCCTGGGCAGTAAGTGGTGAGCAGCGCGGGCCGCTCGCCTACGCCGCACTTTGTGGTGCCGTCGCCGGGCATGTCGCACCGGTGATGCGCAAGTTCCACGGTGGAAAAGGTGTGGCATCGGCTGGCGGCGCGTTGTTTGTTTTGTTTCCCGAAGTCAGCCTGGTGATGTTTGTTTCCTGGTTCATCATCAGCAAGCTCACACGTAAGGCATCCGTTGCTTCTCTGGCAATTACCATCGCCACGCCCATCGGCATGTTGATTGATGACGCCGAGCCGTGGGAGTTATACGTAGTGCTTGGGCTGGTTGCATTTGTGATTGTGAAACACATTCCAAACATTCGGCGGCTGCGAAGCAAGACCGAACCATCGCTGTAGCGTGCGATAATGCTCGCCATTATCAATGAGGCGTTTGACTGGCTAAAAGATTTCTCATCGTCACCCTGGTTTTATTTAATTATTTTTGTGATTGCAGCGCTCGATTCGGTGCTCCCAATTGTTCCTAGTGAGACACTGGTCATCATTGGTGGCGTGAGCGCTGGGCTCGGCAATTTGTGGATACCACTCGTCATCGTGGTCGCCGCAAGCGGCGCGTTCATTGGCGACAACATGAGCTATCTCATTGGTCGTGAAGCAAGCGACTGGGTGATTCGCCGCCAAACACGCACCGACAAGGGTGCGGCGCGAATGGCAAAGATAGTTGAACAGGTACACGAGCGAGGTGGGCTCCTATTGATTACCGCTCGATTTATTCCTGGTGGTCGCACCGCACTCACGTTGTCGTGTGGTGTCACCAAACAGCCACGGCGCTGGTTCATTAGCTGGGCGGCGGTGGCAGCAGTGATCTGGGGCAACTACGCGGCACTACTGGGGTTCATCGGCGGAAAGTCTTTCGAAGACAACCACACACTGGCTTTCATCATCGCTTTCGTTTCAGCGTTCAGCATCACCTTGGTGATCGAACTCGTGCGTTGGCTATTGAAGCGCGCCAGATACCGTAAAACTGCATGACGCTGCGACTCACCGTCGAGTCGGGCGCTTGGCATGCCCACGTGCGTGATGTAGTTGCTTCGTATGGCGATGTGTTGCCGGTGGTCAAAGGCAATGGCTACGGCTTTGGTCGCGCCGAACTTATGCCACATGCCCAAGCGATATCCCGCGATGTTGCAGTCGGCACGGTGCATGAACTGACCGACGTTTCAGCAACACAGCGGCCGTTTGTGCTCACCCCCGTTGGTGTAGGTGTCGACAATGTTGCACGTCGTGATGCCGTACTTGCCATCACCTCAACACACGACCTTGGTGTGCTCAAACAACTTGGCGTGGCAAACCCTGTCGTGATCAAGATCGAATCATCAATGCATCGCTATGGCATCGCAGCTAATGAGGCCGAAGATTTACGCAAGCGCGCTGAGGCTGCGGGTCACCAAGTGGTTGCGTGGTCGGTGCACTTGCCGCTGGCTGGCAGCGACGACTCACACGCCAGCGAGGCGATTGCGATTGCCAGTGGTCTGGCAACTGACTTGCCACTGCACCTCAGCCACATCGGTGCAGCCGTGCAACAAGTTCGTGCATCCACTTCTCATCATGTGGTGATGCGCACTGGCACTCATTTGTGGCTGGGTGATAAGTCGATGGTGGCGCTGCACGCTGATGTGATCGCCGTTCGCACCACTACTGCTAGCGCCGCTGGTTATCGGGCAACAAAGATTTCAACTAGTGCAAGTACTCGTCTCGTGATGGTGGGTTGCGGATCAAGTCATGGTGTTGGTGCACTTGGCAGTGTTGATGCGCTTGGCGGTGGCAGCAGCCCCTTTCACTTCGCTCGTCAACGCTTGGCGATGCTCGAGCCGCCACACATGCACACCACCATGCTGAGCGTTGATGGAGACCCGTGCCCGCAAGCCGGCGACTGGGTGGATGTGCAGCAGCCGATGACGCGGGTCTACCCCGATGTCATCGCGTGGCGCTGATCACCCGCCAACTCTCTCACTGGTTCAAGTCACGCGAGTTGTTGGCAGGCTTGCCTCGCGATAGCGGCCAGTTGCCACCAGATCGCGAACCCTCGCAAATCCGTCCCACACTTCCTGAAAACTCGTTGCTAACGGCGACATAGCCAGGCGAATGCTGGAGGGTTCGCGAAAGTCAGGAATGACCTTCACCATCTCACGCATTGCCACTGAAATCTGTCTGGCATCGGGATGCCGCAATGTCACATGACCACCACGACGTGTTGCATCACGTGGTGTGATGAGTTCAAAACCGAGCGGAGCCAACCACGCATCGTGCAGCCGCACCATCATGTCGGTGCCGAGCGCGGCCTTTGCAGCGATTGCTGGTAGTCCCGCCTCGATAATCATTGAAAATGATGCTTCGATACAGCGCATTCCAATGATTGATGGGCTGGCAATTTGAAACCCCCGTAGGTTGTCGGCGCGAACGAAGCCCTGGCCCATTGCAAACTGATCTTGTTGCGCAAACCATCCCTGAATAGGAACTCGTAGTGAACGCTGGAGATGCTTGTTCACGTATAACCAGGCCGGCGAACCCGGCCCCGCATTGCAATATTTGTAGGTACAACCAACAGCAAGATCTACATCATCGCGATCAAGTTGTAGGTCAACGACGCCAACGGCGTGGCTGGCATCCCAGACCACGAGTGCACCAGATGCGTGGGCGATACGTGTCAACTCGCGCACATCGTGCAGAGCCCCCGAGCGATATTGCACCACCGACAGTGTGACCAGTGCAGTGTTGCCATCCACATGTGCCGCCAACATCTCTGGTGTCACATATCCCTCGCCTGACTCGTCATCAATGAGCACCAATTGCTTGCCGTACCGCTCACACAAACCCTCGAGGATGTACCGATCGGTTGGAAAGTTTGCCGTGTCACTGATGACTTTTGTGCAATCTGGTCGTGCTCGAATCGCAGCATCACACAGCTGATAAAAGTTGACACTGGTCGTGTCGACAGCGAGCACCTGACCACTCGCTGCGCCGAGTGCGGCGCGACCAATCAGGTCACCCACACGCTGTGCTTCATCGATCCAGTGTGACCAGCCGGCAACAAGTTCGCTGCCCCACTCCTCAGTCAGATACCGATGCACAATGTCGACGGTTCGCTTTGGTAATCGACCCAGGGAGTTGCCATCCAGGTAACACACGTCGCTATCGGTGATGACGAACTCGTTTTTATAACGGGCTAGCGGGTCAGCTGCGTCAAGCGCGACAGCATCAGGCAACCCGAGCAAGTCTGCACCAGTGTCACCATCATGCCGTTCCACGTTGCTTTGTCGCATAGTGTCACCTTATGCGC
>JANQZQ010000008.1 GCA_030728545.1 Ilumatobacteraceae bacterium | reverse complement strand
GTCATCGTCGGGGTAGTGCTCGCCGTGTTGTTCGTTGGCACATCGTTCGTTGGCCCGGCTGCAGTCATGGCTTTGGTGATGGTGGTGCTGGGTCTGGCTGCTCTTGAGTTTTTCACCCAAGCCCATGCCCGCAATCTGGGTGCACCGATGGTGGTGGGTGTGGTGGCTTGTTTGGCGGCGCCAATTGGTGCCTATTACATGTCGCATCTGGCAATTGCCATGGTGGTGGTGTTTGCTTTTATTGCTGGGGCAATCACGTTGGTCGGCTCGAACGACGATCAGAGTGCAGCGGTCACCAGCTTGGGCACACTCATGTTGGGTGTGGTGTACATCGGTTTGTTGGGCAGTTACGCCGGCCTCATTTTGCGGATGTCAACGTTGTCTTCAGCCCTTCCAAACATTGGCACCGACACGTTGTTTCTCTTGGTGTTTGCCGTTGCAGCCAACGATGTTGGTGCCTACTTCGTAGGTTCAGCTATTGGTCGCACGCCGTTGCGTGCCTCGGTGAGCCCGAACAAAACCATCGAAGGTGTCATCGGTGGCACTATCGCCACGTTCTGTGTGGTGGTCATTATTGGATTACAAAGCGAAACGTGGAATTCGCTCACCGAGTGGATTTTGTTGGCAACAGTGGTGTCGCTCGTGGCGCCGCTCGGCGACTTGCTCGAGTCGGTGCTGAAGCGTTCGCTTGGGGTAAAAGATTTCGGCACCGTTCTGAAAGGTCACGGCGGTGTGCTTGATCGTTTTGATGGAATGTTGTTGGCGCTGCCATCTGTGTATTTCTTGGCGGTAACACTCGCTCCTTGGGCGAGCTAGCCCGCTCAGTCGTGACCGTCAAGGTTGCCGTAGCCGGCAGCACCGGCTCGATCGGCCGACAAACGCTCGAAGTGGTGGCGGCTTCTAGCGAGCGATACGAAATCGTTGCGCTCGCCGCAGGGTCGAACCAAGCAGTGCTGCGCGAACAAATCAAGGCTCATCGCCCGCGAGTAGTCGCCGTGGTTGACGATGCGGTGCGCGCCACCTTGGCTAGCGAGTTTGCTGCGGTGCAATTCACCGACAACGTGGCTGACGTAGTAGGCGATACCAATACCGATGCCGACGTGGTGGTCAACGCCGTGGTGGGCTTTGCTGGTTTGCCCGTGACCCTCGAAACCTTGCGTCGCGGCAAGCGTCTGGCGTTAGCCAACAAAGAAAGCCTGATTGCCGCTGGGCCTATCGTGCAACCGCTGCGCACCACGAAAGGTGCGATGATCGTGCCGGTTGATAGCGAACATTGTGCTCTGCATCAGTGCTTGCGTGCCAGTGGCTCACCTGACCGCGAGATTGCATCGCTCCAGCTCACGGCTAGCGGTGGGCCGTTTCGCGGTAAGACTCGAAATGAACTGGCGAGTGTTGATGTGGCCAGCGCCTTGGCTCATCCGACTTGGTCGATGGGGCCAAAAATTACGGTTGACTCATCCACGTTGATGAATAAAGGTCTCGAAGTCATCGAGGCACACGAATTATTCGGCGTGGGCTATGACCAAATCGAAGTAATCGTGCATCCGCAATCGATCATTCATTCGATGGCTACTTTCACCGATGGCGCCACCATCGCCCAGCTGTCGCTGCCCGACATGCGGTTGCCGATCGCTTACGCGCTCGCGTGGCCTGAGCGTTTTGATGTGCCGTTTGGGGCGTTGGATTGGTCATCGCTACGCCGCTTGGATTTCGAGCCACCCGACGTAGAAACGTTTCGTTGTTTGCGCCTTGCCTACGCCGCCGGACGCATTGGTGGTTCGGCCCCCGCTTGGTTGAGTGCCGCCAATGAAGTTGCCGTCGATGCGTTTTTGGCTGGTCGCATCGGTTGGTTGCAGATTGCCGAAGTGAACGATGCCACCCTGCAGCAACACGACGGGGCAGCGCTGGCAAGTGTCGACGACGTGCTGGCAGCCGACGGTACGTCGCGACGCATTGCACTTGGCATCGTCGAGTCGTTCGTACACACCCCAGGTACGGTAAGCGCGTGAGTTCTTTTTATTCGCGCGTGCGCGACGAACTTGTGGGCGGGGGCGGCGACCCCACTGCGGCGACACCGTCGGATAACACGTCTTCAGAAAACAAAGTGCCGCTGTCCACGTCAATCCTCGGCGTTGGTGTCATCGTGGCGCTGTTGGCCTGGTTGGGTTCCAACAACATCTGGACTCTGGTGTTCGTTATTGGTCTGATCATCTCGGTGTTCTTGCACGAAGTCGGCCACTTTGTCACCGCCCGTCGCACCGGCATGAAAGTCACCCAGTTCTACATGGGCTTTGGTCCGCGATTGCTGGCCTGGCGTCGTGGCGAAGTGGAATACGGTTTGCGAGCGTTTCCCATCGGTGCGTTTGTGCGCATCATCGGCATGAACAACCTCGACGAAACTGACCCAGCCGATGAAGCACGCACGTATCGCTCTAAGTCGTTTCCCAAACGCTTGTTGGTGATTACCGCTGGCTCATTAATGCATCTGGTAATTGCGCTCGTGTTGTTTTCGGGTGTCTATTCCATTGCTGGGCGGTACGGCGAAACCGGTCGGGTCGAAGTGGCTCAAAGCCCTTATGTGGGCAGTGCCGCCGAAGCCGCCGGAGTGCGTGCTGGCGACATCATCGTGTCGTTCGATGGGGTAGCGCTGCGCACCTCGGGTGATTTCGTTGGTGCTGTGCGCGCCAAACAGCCGGGCGACCAAGTGCAAGTAGTGGTGGATCGCAGCGGCCAGACCTTGGTGCTCACCGCAACCCTTACGGCGTTTCCTGGTACGCAAGACACACCGCAGGCGCGCGCGTTTTTTGGCGTAGCGGGCTGGTCGCGTGACTATGTGCAAGTCGGGGTGGTTGAATCTCTCGGGCGCGCAGTGCAAGATGTGGTGAGTACCGCCGCTGGTTCAGTGCGCGGGGTGTTCACCGTGCTGAACCCCATCAATTTGGCCGACAATTTAACCAGCGAGGTTGCTGACCCGCTCACCCGGCCCAGCACCGTGGTCGGAGCCAGCCAGATTGGCGGCGATATCGGTCGCGAAGACGGCTGGAAGGGCGTGCTCATTTTGTTGGCTGCCGTCAATGTGTTTGTCGGGGTGTTCAACATGTTGCCGTTGCTGCCGTTCGATGGTGGTCATGCGGCGGTGGCCATTTACGAGCGGGCTCGTTCGACGCGCACGCGGCGTTATCAGGCTGACATTCGCAAGTTGGCCCCGATGGCTACTGCGGTGGTGGTGTTGCTGGTCATGCTGCTCGTGGCAGGCTTGTACCTTGACATCACCCAACCGCTCGGCTGATCAATGACCACAACTCCGCTGTTTCCACGCAAGACCACCCGCCAAATTCGCGTCGGCAAGGTTGCCGTCGGTGGCGATGCGCCAATCAGTGTGCAGTCGATGACCATTACCAAAACTGCCGATGTCGAAGGCACCCTGCAACAGATTTATGCGCTGGCTGCAGCTGGCTGCGACATTGTGCGATGCACCTGCAACGACATTGATGCGGCCGAAGGCTTAGCCCAAATTGTTCCGCGCTCGCCTGTGCCGATCATCGCCGACATTCACCATCAATACAAAATGGCATTGGCTGCGCTCGAAGCCGGCGTGCAAGGGCTGCGCTTAAACCCCGGCAACATTCGCAAGCCCGAACACATCAAGGCCGTTGCCAGCGAGGCCCGCGATCGCCAGGTGCCGATTCGCATCGGGGTCAATGGCGGTTCGCTCGACCCGGCACTGTACGAAAAATACGGTGGCCTCACTGCCGACGCCATGGTCGAGTCGGCCCAAACCGAAATGCGCTATTTCGAAGAAGTCGGTTTTGATCTCATCAAGATCTCGGTGAAGGCCTCCAATGTGCCGCTTATGGTGGATGCCTATCGCAAGTTGAGCGCCATTACCGACCATCCGCTGCATCTCGGGGTGACCGAAGCAGGGCCGCTGCCTGGTGGCTTGGTGAAAGCCACCGCTGGTATCGCAGCATTGTTGTTAGAAGGCATCGGCGACACCATTCGGTTCAGCCTCACTGCCGACCCCGTCGAAGAAGCCCGCGCCGGGCGTCAACTGCTCGAGGCCCTCGGTTTGCGCGAGCGAAAAAATGTTGACCTCATTGCCTGCCCAAGTTGCGGTCGCGCCGAAATTGATGTGATCGACGTGGCCAATCGTGCCCAGGCTGCTTTTGCCGACAAAAAATTGCCACTGCAAATTGCGGTGATGGGTTGCGTGGTCAACGGCCCGGGCGAGGCCCGCGAAGCCGACCTCGGTATTGCCGCTGGCAACAAACGTGGGCACTTGTTTGTAAAAGGTCGCAACGTTGCTGTGGTGCCCGAGTCAGAAATGGTGGAAGCGCTCGTGGATTGGGCTACCTACATTCACGAGCACGGGGTCGAAGCCGCGCTTCAGCGTGTTGACACCACTATTGCTGAGCGTGAAGCTGCTCGCGACCGTTTGGCCGCGCTAGATGAACAAGGTGACGATGCCAACAATGCGTCGGCCAAGATTGTCGAGATTCGCCGCACCGTCGAAGGTTGAGTTCGGCTACGGCGCAACAGTCGTGGTTGTCGGTGGCACCGTCGAAGTGATAGTCGAAGGGATAGTTGTGCTTGTAGTTGTGGTTGTAGTCGTCGTAGTCATGTCGCTGGCCCGTTGCGCCAGCGTTGCGGCAATCTCGAGATACGCCTTCGTTCGCACCTCATGGCCCGACGTCGTGAGATGAACTTTGTCAAATGCCATCAGCCTGGGTGTTGTTTGCACCACACTGACCCAGTCGAACACATTCGCCAAGGGGTAGTTCGCTAGCACCTGGCCGAGGGCTGCGTTGAAACGCTTTGACCCCCGTATGGTGCGGGTCGAGTCAGTGCGATGCACATTCACCCAGGTAACGGGCACGTCGCCAATGGTGGTCATCAATTCCTGAATTAGGGCGATGTATTCACGCCGCTTGGTGAACAGCGCTACGTCGTTGGTGCCGAGCGCAACAATTACTGCAGTTGGTCGCACACCGTCGGCAATCAGTTGTTTGAGTGCAGCATTCCCTGAGTATCGCGTCGAGCTAAGACCACTGATACGTCGACCCCAGCGACTGTCAACGAGCACTGCGTCGAAGTTGTTGGCGGCTGCGAGGCGGGCCTGGCTTTGGGAAAAGTAGTTCGTACCCCAGGTGAGGCTGTCGCCCAGCACCAGCAGCGTGGTGGGCGGGTTGGCTGTGGCGCTAGCGAGGCCAGCACCCGCCGCGAGGCCCAGACCCACGAGCACACTCGCGGCAGCAACCAAGCCAGCGACAGCGTTGCGCAGTCGACGCGTCATGTACTCACCGAATACAGCGTGGCCGTGCCGTGCAGCTCCACTGTTTCGTTGCGAGCAAGGTATGCGCCAGACCCGCGGGTGAGTGTGCCAACGCTCCCCGAGGTGCATATCAACATGGTGTGCTCGGTGGTGGTCGTGAGCGAGAACGTGCCATTGACCTCATGGCGCATCACGCTGAACGGGGCTGGGCTGCGATACGCGGTGGTGATCGCCGAAAGTGTTTCAGTGCTGACTCGCGCATCGCCGGTTGGGGAGAGGTTGGCGACGGCAAAAAACTCAGCGAGGTCCACGTGCTTGTTAGTGAATGCAGCACGCAGCACGTTGTCTGAACTGCCTTGCACCTCGAGCGCCAACCCCGACAAATAGGCATGCACACAACCAGCGTCTAAAAATAACGCTTCGCCTGGTGCCAGCCGCACGTAATGCATGAGCAGTGCAACCGCTGAGCGTGGGTCGTGGTGATGCTCGTTGAGTTGTTGCATGGCTCGCGATGCCGAGGCTGGCGCATTGAATTGCTCTGCATTCAAAATTGCTCGGGCGGTGGCGGCCACACCATTGCTGCGCACGTGTTCGGCTATGTCGGGTGCACCTGCTTGGTTGCATTGGGCAATTGCCTGTTCGCTGTCGACGAATCCGCACAATGCCTCGAAGCGATGCAGCGCAATAACCATCTCGGGCTTGGCGTGTTGGTCGCTGTACATGCGCGCAGGGGCGTCGGGTGCGATGCCCGCGGCATTTTCGCGCGCAAACCCAGTGGCTGCTTGGGCTGCAGTTGGGTGCGTCTGCAGCGACAGCGGTTGGGCAGCGGCCAGCAATTTCACGATGAACGGCAACTCGCCAACTTCGTCAGCCAGATACGACGGCGCTGGCAGATGCAGACTTTCGTCGATTTGCGCTGGCCCACGCGGGTGTGTGCCATACCAAATTTCGGCCCAGGGTCGACCATCGGCAGTTATTTCGAGAAATTCGGGCAAAGCAAAGCGGTCACCCCACGCGTAGTGCGCGACGGCGCCCTTTAAGCGCAGCATGTGATGATGTGTTGGGCCGCTTCGGCAATCGGCACTTCGGTGGTGGTGCCAGCGATGCGGTCGCGCACCTCAAGCACTCCGTTGGCGACACCGCGCCCGACAATCACAATCATGGGCATGCCCATGAGTTCGGCGTCTTTGAATCGCACACCAGGCGATACACCGGTGCGGTCGTCGAGCAACACATGCAGGCCGCTCGCTGAGAGTTCGGCGGCGAGTTGCTCACCGGCTGGTGCTGTTTGGTCGCCAGCTTTGCCAGCAATTACGACGTGAACATCCATCGGCGCCACGCTGCGCGGCCAGCGCAGGCCTATTTCGTCGTGGTGCATCTCGGCAATTGCGGCCACTGCACGCGAAACGCCAACTCCGTACGAACCCATCGTGACCACTCGCTGTTTGCCTTTTTCGTCAAGCACTTGCAGCCCGAGCACTTCGGCGTATTTGCGCCCCAGTTGAAACACGTGACCCATTTCGATGCCGCGTTCGATTCGCATCGGCGCGCTGCACATCGGGCAGGCGTCGTTGTCGCGCACGTCAGCCACATCGGCCACACCGTCAGCGGCAAAGTCGCGGCCGCACACCAAGTTGACTACGTGGCGGCCGGGTGCGTTGGCACCGGTGACCCAGGCGGTGTTGGCTACGACGCGCGGGTCAAGCAAGTATCGAATGCCAAGTGGCTGTGCTTCGCCGAGTGCATTCGGGCCGATATAGCCCTTGATCAATGTTGGGCGAGCAGCAAAGTCGCCCTCGCCAAATGGTTCAACTTCTAGTGGCGCGACGAGGGCTTCGAGTCGTTTCATATCCACGTCACGATCACCAGGCACGCCGATAGCCAGCGGTGTGCGCGAGCCGTCTGCTTGGCGCAACATGACAAGCACGTTTTTCAATGTGTCGTGGGCGGCCCAAGGTGTGGTGCGCTGCAAATCTTGGCGAGAGTTGAGCAGGTCGACCAGTGTTTGAATCGTCGGAGTATTCGGCGTGTCGACCACTAATGCCGCCGGCGTGTTGCTGGCATCTGGCGCACTCGGTGTGCCGATGCGCACCGCTTCGGTGTTGGCGCGGTAGTCACATTGCGAGCACCGCACGAAGGTGTCTTCTCCTGAAGCTGATGGCGCCAAAAATTCTTCAGATGCCGAGCCACCCATCGCACCCGACATGGCTTTGACAATCACCACGTCGAGCCCAAGTCGGGCAAAGATGTTTACGTAAGCGCTGCGGTGAGCGTCGTAGCTGCGCTGCAAACCTTCGTCGTCGAGGTCGAAGCTGTACGAATCTTTCATGACAAATTCGCGACCGCGCAGCAGCCCGGCGCGCGGGCGGGCTTCGTCGCGATACTTGGTCTGAATTTGATACAGCCAAACGGGCAAATCTTTGTAGCTGCTGTACAGATCTTTCACCAGCAGCGTGAACATCTCTTCGTGCGTCGGGCCCAGCAAGTAATCCACTCCGCGGCGGTCTTGCAAGCGAAACAAGTTTGGCCCGTAGTCGGTCCAGCGGCCGGTGGCGTCATAGGGCTCACGGGGCAGCAACGCAGGAAAGTGCACCTCTTGGGCGCCGATGGCGTTCATTTCTTCGCGCACGATGTGTTCGACGCGTTGCAAAACGCGCAGACCCAACGGCAACCAGGTGTAGCCACCCGGGGCGGCGCGACGGATATATCCGGCCCGCAACAGCAAGCGATGACTGGGGATTTCGGCCTCGGCGGGGTCGTCACGCAGTGTGCGCACAAAGAGCGTCGACAAACGATGAATCACGCAGAAATAAGGCTACTTCGCAGGGCTATCATGGAGATGTCCTTTTACGTTCAGCATGAATGCAGTCCGCGAAGGCGTGGGTCACCCCCACGCCTTTTTTTGACTCATACAACGGGCGTCGAAGGAGATATGTGAAGCCGATAGCAGAACACATGGAAGCGAGGTAGCCACGATGACTCTTGACACCGTCGTAGAGCGAGTCCGCTTACTTGTGGCCCCGATTGTGGCTGACCTCGGCTTGGAAATCTACGATCTCGAGTTGGCCTCTGGCGTGCTGCGACTCAGTGTCGACACCCCTCCTGGTCAGCCATCGGGTGTCACACTGGACAACATTGCGCTCGTAAGTCGCTTGGTGTCACGCGAACTCGATCACAACGACCCAATGCCGGGCCGCTACACGCTGGAAGTCTCGAGCCCGGGTCTCGAGCGCCCCTTGCGGACCCCAGCCCATTTTTTGCGCGAACTCAACAAGGTGGTGTCGGTGCGCTTGCATCACGCCATCGACGGCCGCCGTCGCCTGCAGGGTGTGTTGTTGCGAGCCGATGATCGAGCGATTGTTGTATGTCTCGACGACACCGGCACTGAGATGTCGGTGGCGCACAGTGACATCGAGCGCGCACGCACGGTGTTTGTGTGGGGCAGTGGCGCAGACGCAGCCAAGAAACAGTCGAAAACACAGTCGAAGAAACAGTCGAAATCTAAACAGCAGTCGTCTACAGACGCAATGACCAAGGAGGTTGCATCATGAATCAAGGAGACATGAAAGAAGCAATTCGGATGATCGCCGCAGATCGCGGTCTCGCCGTTGAAGCCTTGTTGCAGGTGCTTGTTGAAGCACTTGCCACTGCCTACAAAAAGCGTCCGAACGCCGCCGAAGAAGTCATCGTCGGCCTCAACCCCGACACGATGGACATGACCTTCACTGCCTACGACCTAGACGGTGATGGCAACTGGATCAACGAGCGTGACGACACACCAAGCCGTGACGAACTCGGTCGCATTGCCGCGTCCACGTTTCGCGCGGTGTTGAGTCAGCGAATTCGTGAAGTGGAATATCAGGGCAAGTACGACCAGTTCCGTAACAAAGAAGGCGAAATTGTTGCTGGTCGTATCCGCTTGATGCCCGACCGCAACTCCGAGCGCAAGTACCTCATCATCGACATGAGCGGCGGCGAGGGCATCATGCCACTCTCCGAGCAGGTGCCCAACGAATTGCGTGGCTCGACCGACGGCACCTTCAAGGTGTTCCTGGTCGAAGTTCGCCAGACCGAGCGCGGGCCACAAGTAGTCGTGAGCCGCAGCCACCCAGGCTTGGTGTTCAAGCTGTTCCAGATGGAAGTCCCCGAGATCGTGAGCGGCCAAGTGAGCATCATGGCTATTGCCCGCGAACCTGGTCAACGCTGCAAGATCGCAGTGGCTTCCAACGACCAGCGCATCGACCCGATTGGCGCTTGTGTCGGTGGTCGCGGCGACCGCGTGAAGCGCGTGGTCACCGAGTTGCGTGGCGAAAAAATCGACATCGTGATTTACAGCGAAGACAAGCGCGAGATGATTATCAACGCGATGTCACCAGCCAAGGTCACCGATGTGCAAATCAGCGCAGACGGCACCCAAGCCGATGTCATCGTGCCCGACTTCCAGCTGTCGCTGGCAATCGGTCGCGCCGGCATCAACGCCAAACTTGCAGCCCAATTGTGCGGATTGCGCCTTGACGTGAAGAGTGAAAGCGAAGCAGCCGGCCTGACTGTGGAAAATGCAGTTGCACCGGTTACATCCGGTGAGGTGCCAACCGCTTGAGCAAGAACGTCCGCGTTTCAGCGCTCGCCAAAGAGCTCGGGATGACCTCAAAAGAGGTCATCGACTTGTGCGCAAAAATTGGTGTCGGTGCCGACAAGCCCGGCTCGAGCATGGTCGATGCGCAAGCCGACCGCGTGCGACGTCACGCTGAAGAAAAAGGCTTGAAGCGCGATCCCATCGTCGATAAACCCAAGCGCGCCAAAAAAGTTGCAGCCGATACCGCAGATGGTGCCTCGGGTGATGATGCTTCGGCGGCGCCGAAGGCTGCCAAGAAAACTCCGGCATCGCGCGCCAAGAAACCCGCTGCACAGTCGGTAACACAGTCAGCAACACAGTCGGCAGCGGGAGACACCACGACCGCACCAGCTACTCCAGTGGTTGCTGTGCCACCATCGCTTCCTACCCCGCCACCCCAGATCGTGGCTCCTGCAGCAACCCTGCCCACCACGCCCACATCACCAACACCGGCACAGCCCGCTGCAGCAACACCACCATCAACAACACAGCCAGCAGCGCCGTCAACACCGCCAGTTTCTCCGGCTCCTCGCGTGGTGTCATCGCGCCCCGGTAATGCTGCGCCCAGTCGTCCGCCCGCAGCGCGTCCTCCAGGTTCTGCCCCCGGCACGCCCGGTTCACCGTCAGGCACTCCACCGTCGAGTGGCCCACGCACCGTGCCCGCTGGTGGTCGCGTCATTCCACCACCTCCTGGTGGCAGTCGCGTTCCGCCGCCGCCCGCTCGTCGCCCTCCTGGTGATGCTCGCGGGCCACGCCCCGCTGGTGCGCCTCGCCCTAGTGCAGCCGGCCGCATGGGTCGCTTTTCTTCCGCCAGTCTCGGTCGCACCGCACCGCGTCCAGCGGGTACGGGTGCACGTCCCGGCGCTCCAGGTGCTGCTCGCCCAGGCGGTGGTCGCG
>JANQZQ010000007.1 GCA_030728545.1 Ilumatobacteraceae bacterium | reverse complement strand
GCCTTGGATTTTTTCCCACTCTTCAAGCGTCATGAGCACTTCGCGGGGCTTTGAGCCTTCGCTCGGGCCGACGATGCCGCGCTGCTCGAGCAGGTCCATAAGGCGGCCCGCTCGCGCAAAACCGATCTTGAGTTTGCGCTGCAGCATCGACGTAGAGCCCAATTGTGTTCGGGCAATGAGGTCAACGGCATGTTTCAGTAATTCGTCGTCGTCTTCATCGCCGGTGGTGCCACCTGGAAGTTCTCCGCCGCCGGCACCTGTTGTGCCACCTTCGATGCCCGACACGTAGGCAACCTCGGGCGACTGACGCTTCCAGTGCGCCGTGATGTTGCGCACTTCGTTTTCACCCACCCAGGCCGACTGCACACGTTGGGCCACGCTGGTGTTGCCAGGCAGCATCAACAAGTCGCCTTTGCCCACCAATTTTTCGGCACCGGGTTGATCCAAAATGACACGGCTGTCGGTGAGGCTTGACACGGCAAACGCCATTCGCGCCGGAATATTGGCTTTGATCACACCGGTAATCACATTCACGCTCGGGCGCTGGGTGGCCACGATGAGGTGAATACCAACCGCACGGGCTTTTTGGGCAATGCGGGTGATGCAGTCTTCGACATCGCGTGCAGCCACCATCATGAGGTCGTTCAACTCGTCAACCACCACGACGATGAACGGCAGTCGATCAAACTTTTTCGTGGCGATTGCTGCGGTGTTGTCGCCCGCGTTGAGTTCACCACGGTCGTATGCGGCGTTGAAGCCGCTGATGTCGCGAAACCCGGCTTCGACCAGCACGTCGTAGCGACGCTCCATTTCTTTAACAGCCCAGCCGAGTGCATTTGCTGCTTTCTTTGGTGCGGTCACCGGTTGCGTCAAAAGATGCGGCAAGCCGGCGTACTGCCCCATTTCCACTTGCTTGGGGTCGATGAGAATCATCCTCACTTGTTCAGGGGTCGTGCGCATGAGGATCGACGTGATGATGCAATTGAGCACGCTCGACTTGCCGGCACCAGTAGCGCCGGCAATTAACAAGTGTGGCGTAGTGGAAATATTGAGGAACACCGAACGCCCAGCGATGTCTTTGCCGATTGCTACATCGAGTGGGTGCTGGGCCGACTTCGACTCGGGTGCAGTGAGCAAGTCGCCTAGCGACACAAGATCGCGAGTGTCGTTGGGAACTTCGATGCCAATTGCCGATCGACCCGGTATCGGGGCCAAGATACGCACGTCGATGGCGGCCATCGCATAGGCGATGTCTTTGGACAGTGAGGTAAGGCGCGCCACCTTGACACCTTCACCAAGTTCGAGTTCGTATCGCGTCACGGTCGGGCCACGGGTGAAGCCCACCAACTTGGTGTCCACCCCGTGCGACGACAGTGCAGCAACCAGCGAGTCGCCACGTTCGGCTACGGCATCTTCGTTGGCGCGCTTGTTGCTGGTAAGCGCCAACATGTCGAGTGGTGGCAGATTCCAATTCGATGGTTGAGCAGCAGGCCCGAGTGGCATTTGCTGCTGCTCACCCTTGGTTGGTTTTGTGGCTGGCTTTGAGCTTGGTTCTGCGTCGGGTTTTACCACTCGCAGGCGAGCTTTTCGGCGGCGTGGTTCAGGATCCTGTGTACCCTCGGCACCAACTCCGTCGCCAACCCCTTCGGCGTCTTCATCGCCGTCGTCGAGATCGCCGTCGCGAGCCTGGTCATACACCGCATCGCGCGCTGCGGCTTCTTCGTGTTCGCGGCGTGCGGCGTCTAAGTCGTCGATGCCTGCAACAACTCCACCGTCTTGCTCGGCGTCGTACGGTGCGTCACCACCACTGCGATAGCGACGTGCAGCGCCATCGACTTTGCTGAAGAGACCGGATATTGAACGCACCAGATCGGGTAACGACTTTGCCGTAGCCAACATCAACCCCAACACGATGGTGGGCACCAAAATGACCACGGCCCCAACCGGCGATAACGACGACTCAAGCGGCTCGCCCACCAGCCAGCCCAGCCAACCACCGGCGCCTTCGAGCGCACCAAGTGAAATTTCAAGTTCGTTGGCTGCCAAGAACACATGCATCGCCCCCAGCAACGCCACCGACACCACCAGCCAGCCAAAAGTGAGCCGCACGCGGTGCTCGATGCTTACCCGCTTGAGCAG
>JANQZQ010000006.1 GCA_030728545.1 Ilumatobacteraceae bacterium | reverse complement strand
GATTCATATGGGGGGGCAGCTAAAGGAACTGTGTTGGCGCGTTAGTCCGGAGTGGTGCGGCTGTTTCTGCTGTGGTTGATGCTGATCCCCAGAAGAGGGGGCGGTTCCTGGAAGGGTCGGGTGTGCAGGTCATTTCACCGGCGGGGCTACTTGCCCGCGATCTACAAGAGGTTGAGGTGTTGGTGGCAAATCCCAATCACTTTGGTGCAGTGCGAGACTTCCTGAATGAGACTCCTGCAGAAGTTCGATTGGCCTATTGACCTACAGCATTTTGTACATCAACCGAGTGTGCGCACAATCAGCGCATCGCCTTGGCCGCCACCGCCACACAATGCTGCTGCGCCAACTCCACCGCCACGACGCTTGAGTTCGTGCAGCAAGGTGAGTGCCAGACGGTTTCCGCTCATGCCAATGGGGTGACCCAGGGCAATCGCCCCACCGTTCACATTCACGATGTCGTCACCAATACCCAGTTCACGCATTGATGCAATACCGACTGCGGCAAAAGCTTCGTTGATTTCCACCAGCGACACGTCGCCGAGCGACATCTTGGCCCGGGTGAGTGCCAATTGAATCGCGCGGCTTGGCTGGTGCAAGAGCGATGCCGAGTCGGGCCCGGCCACCATGCCATACGAAACGAATTCGCCGAGCGGGGTGACACCGCATTTTTCGGCCGCACGCTTCGACATCACTACGACTGCCGAGCCACCGTCGCTGATTTGGCTGGCGTTGCCCGCAGTGATCGTGCCATTTTTGTCAAATGCCGGTCGCAGTGCGCCCAGTGATTGCAGAGTGGTTGCGGCGCGTACACCTTCATCGTCACGCACGAGCAGCGGGTCGCCTTTGCGTTGCGGCACGCTCACCGCAACGATTTCGTCGGTGAATCGCCCAGCGGCGATTGCAGCCGCAGCCCGAGCGTGGCTTTGCATCGCAGCAGCATCCTGCTCGTCGCGCGAAATGTTTCCGGCGGTGTAACGCTCGGTGCCCAAACCCATGAGGCAAGCGTCGAACGCACACCACAGACCATCTTTGATGATGGCATCAGACAATTCGGTGTTGCCATAACGAAACCCACCGCGTGCACCCATGGCCAAGTACGGCGCATTGGTCATCGACTCCATGCCGGCAGCCACCACGATGTCGGCTTCGCCACTGGCCACCATTTGATCGGCCAAGTAAATGGCATTCAGCCCCGACAAGCACACCTTGTTGATGTTCACACTCGGGATGTTCATCGGAATGCCCGCTTTAACTGCGGCTTGTCGCGCTGGCACTTGGCCTTGCCCGGCCATCAAGACCTGCCCGACAATCACGTGGTCCACTTCGTGGGGTTGCACATTGGCCCGCTTCAAGGCTTCGGCAATGGCGAAACCCCCGAGGTCAGCAGCACTGAAATCGGCTAGCGCACCACTCATTTTGCCGATTGGTGTACGGGCCCCTGCGACGATGTATGAACCTGGCATGACGCCCTCCTTGTATCCCTGCGCCAAAAGAGTATCGCTTGACCAGTTGGCTGGGTGCATCGGGTCGGTAGTTTCTATTCGTGGATCAGATACGAAACGCCATCAACAACGGGGCAACTGGCGAGCAACTTGCCGCTCTGCCCATCCCTGCCACCTATCGCGCAGCAGTGATCGAAAAGCAAGATGTCGACATGTTTGCCGGGGTTGCCTCAGGCGACAAAGACCCGCGCAAGAGCATCAAGTTGCGTGAGGTGCCCGTGCCCGAATTGGCACCCGATGAAGCACTCGTGGCGGTCATGGCCAGCAGCATCAATTTCAACACGGTGTGGAGCGCGATTTTTGAACCAATCAGCACATTTGGCGCACTCACCCGACTGGCGCGCGAGAGTTCGTGGGCCAAACGCCACGACTTGCCGTATCACATTTTGGGCAGCGATGGCGCAGGTGTGGTGTTGCGCGTCGGTACGGCGGTGCGCAACTGGAAACCAGGCGACCGCGTAACCATCCATTGCAATCATGTGGATGACCAAGACCCGAGCGCACACGACGACTCGATGCTTGGTGCCAACCAACGCATCTGGGGATACGAAACCAACTTCGGTGGTTTGGCGGATCTCACCGTGGTGAAGGCCAACCAATTGATGCCCAAGCCCGCACATTTGTCGTGGGAAGAAGCCGCCGTCAACGCGTTGTGCAACAGCAC
>JANQZQ010000005.1:5049-11866 GCA_030728545.1 Ilumatobacteraceae bacterium | reverse complement strand
GTCTGATGCAGCCCGGTGTAGATGACTTCAAAGCCATGGTCGCGCAAGGCTCGCGAAATGGTCTTTGCACCCCGATCGTGGCCGTCGAGACCTGGCTTGGCAACAACGATGCGATAGGGCCGTTTCACAAGAAGAGCATGCTACGCCCTTCCTAGAACGCCTACCTACCTAGAAGGCGAGAAAACAGGCCACGACGTGCGGTAATAGCGCTGCCCTCGCCACACTTGCAGCGCTGGTCGTGGGGAACCCCAGCCAGAGCCTGCTCGATATGGCGGCCGCAGCCAGCCCACGTGGGTTTGTTGCAGTCATTGCAGGTAACTCGTGAACACATGATGATTTCTCCTTTGATGTATTAGTTGAGTGTGAGGAAGAGCTTTTGTAGTTGCTCGGAGGTGTATTTATTGTCGCGCGAACGACTGGTGAGACATTCTTCGAGATTCGCAGCGATGATGGTGAATGCTGCGGCGTTAATCGCCTTGTTCACTGCAGCCAACTGGGTGATGATTTGGTCGCACGACTTGCCTTCATCAATCATGCGAATAACTGCGGTGAGCTGACCCGATGCGCGGCGCAAACGGGTGCGCGATGCCAGCACCGAGTCTTGAGTTGAAGACTTCTTCCGCGTGGTCGCCGAAGTGCGAGTGGATTGTGATTTAGCCATTAGCTGGCGCCTGAGCGTTCGCTGCTGATGCAATCTCGCGACGGACTTCGTCCATATCGAGGCCTTCCACACCCTTTATCAACTGCTCTAGCGCGTGCGCCGGCATAGCACCTGGCTGACGAAAGACCATGACTCCATCACGAAATGCCATCAACGTAGGGATTGAGGAAATATTGAGCTCTGCAGCGAGCTGCTGTTCTTGCTCGGTATCAACTTTTGCAAAGGTGATATTGGTGTGTTGGGTTGCGGCTTGCTCGAAGATCGGCGCAAACATCCGGCACGGCCCACACCAAGATGCCCAAAAATCCACAATGGTGATGCCATTTTTTGTAACTGCGGCCTCAAAATTTTTGGTGGTGAGTTCAATTGTGCTCATAAGCGATTCCTTTCGACTTATTCAGCATACCCCCTGGGGTATTAATTTTCAAGTCATGGGTCCGCCTGTGAAGCCGAGCCCCGGCGGGCCTTGGCACACTGAAGGAGATGTTTCGCCGGCTGAGATCCCCCATGGCGCGAGCCGTCGTGCCGATCGTGGCAGGGCTTGCTTTCTTCGCCCTGCTCTTTGGGGTCACCTGGCTGTTTGCCGACCAAGCGACCGACAATCGCAAGCGCGAGATTCGCCCTGGCAACTACACCTTTCGAGTGGGCCCCGTAGATGACATGGCTGACATCGTGAAAAAAGAAGGGCCGATTCTGTATCCCGATTTGCGTGACACGTTGTATCAACGCACCATCGTCGTTGACCATCAAGGGCAGGAGCCATCGGTCGGGTGGCAGGTGTACTACGCCTACCCCGCTGACCGCAGCCCAGAGTGTTTGGTGACTCACCTCAAAGGAACACGGAACTTTGTTGACTGCGAAGATCGCACGCTGCCTGTGCAAGCACTCCATCGGCCGGTGGATGCGCGACCGGTGGTGGAAAATCGCAGCAGCTTGCTTATCGACCTGCGCGCTCCGTAGACCTACCGCTTCGACTGCGTTATCGCTTCGTCAGTGGCGCCCAGGCCAACGCGAGCACTTTGGTGCCTTTGTCCACGAAGCGCACGGTGGCCTCGGCCTTTTCGCCAGCGCCATCCAAATCAATAATCACACCTTCGCCAAACACTGGGTGCACCACATCGTCGCCGATGGCAAAGTTGTGCGACAGTTTGGCTTCTCGCACAGCAGGGCGCAGGGCCTCACTCGCTGACGACGTCACGCTGCGGCCGCGAGCGCGGAACTCTGGCACCGGGGTTCGCGACCAGTCGGTTTGCTCACGCAAGTGGCCGCGGCCTTCGTCGGCACCAGTGTCGACACTGCCCTTGCGGTCGAGCAACTCCAGCGGTATCTCATCCAAAAATCGTGATGGCGGGTTGTATTGCCGCGAGCCATGCAAACTGCGGCTCCAGGCATGCGTAAGAAACAAACGCTGCTCGGCACGAGTGATGCCCACATAGGCCAAACGGCGTTCTTCTTCTAGTTGAGTCGTGTCAAGCAGGGTGCGGCTGTGCGGAAAGATGCCTTCTTCCCAGCCCACAATGAACACAGTCGGAAACTCCAATCCTTTAGCCGAGTGCAGCGTCATCATCATCACCTTGTCGTCGCCGGCGATCTCGTCAGTGTCAGACACCAACGACACTTTTTCTAAAAAGTCATTGGCATCGGGAAACTCTTCAGCAGCACCAATAAGTTCTTCGAGGTTCTCGATGCGACCCTGTGCTTCGTGGGTGTCTTCGTTGCGCAACTCGGCCAAATATCCGCTGCGCTCCAGCAATTCGCGCAGCACGTGGGCTGGGCCATGCACCAACTCGCCCTCCAACTCATCCACCAACTTGATGAACTCGTTGATGCCACGTAACGCCGCCCCGCCCACACCAGCCGAAGCCGCACGTCGCAAAGCCACCGACAACGCGAGGCTTTGTTCTTTGGCCAGCGCCGACACTTTGTCGAGGCTCGTGTCGCCAACGCCGCGTTTGGGCGAGTTGATCGCGCGTCGAATGCTCATTTCGTCAACCGGGTTCACCACACAGCGCAGATACGCAACGGCGTCTTTCACTTCTTTGCGGTCATAAAACTTGGTGCCACCAATTACGCGATATGGAATATCGCCGTCAATCAGAAATTCTTCAATCACACGGCTCTGTGCGTTGGTGCGATAAAAAATTGCAATCTCACGCCAGTTGACTGCCTCGTGACGATGCAACCGCTTTAATTCAGACACCACGAAGCGCGCTTCTTCGTCTTCATCTTCGGCGTAGTAGCGCACGATTTTGTCACCCTCGCCTACTTCGGTCCACAATTCTTTGGGCTTGCGCTCAACGTTGTTGGCGATTACTGCATTGGCGGCATCCAAGATCACCTGTGTGCTGCGATAGTTCTGCGCCAGCACCACCGTGTAAACATCTGGGAAGGCTCGCTCGAATTGCAAAATGTTGCGATAATCCGCGCCACGAAACGCGTAGATGCTCTGGTCGGTGTCACCCACCACGCACACGTTGTGATGCTCGCGCCCGAGCAACAGCACGATTTCGTTCTGGGCCAAATTGGTGTCTTGAAACTCATCCACCAAAACGTGTTTGAAGCGCTCCTGGTACGCAGCCAACACTTCGGGGTGGTCGCGAAACAACCGCACCACGTTGATGAGCAAGTCGTCAAAATCCATGGCGCCAGCGCGCACCGTGCGGTGCTGATACTCGGCAAAAATCTCGGCGTACTTTGTGTCAAACGGCCCGAATGCGCTGTCAGCTGCAGCCGCGGGCGTGACCAACTCGTTTTTCCACAAACTGATTCGGGCTTGGGCGCCGCGTGCCGGAAACCGCTTGGGGTCAAGGTTCAGGTCACGAATAATCTGGGCCACCAACCGCTGCGAATCTGCCGAGTCGTAGATGGTGAAACTCTTCGGGTACCCCAAACGGTCGGCGGTGGCCCGCAGGATGCGCACACATGCGGCATGGAACGTGCTCACCCACATCTTGTCGGCCACATCACCGACCAACGTTTTTACTCGCGCGCGCATTTCTTGCGAGGCTTTGTTGGTGAAGGTAATCGCCAAGATATTCATCGGATGCACGCCAGATGCAATGAGGTGCGCCACCCGATGCGTTAGTACTCGTGTTTTGCCCGAGCCAGCCCCGGCAATAATCAGCAACGGGCCACCGTTGTACTCAACAGCATCACGCTGGTCGGTATTGAGTTGCGTCAGGTCAAGTGCGACGCGTTGATCGTCGATCACTTTGCCGGCACGTTGGTTTGTGACGTTGCCCGCGAGCGAACACGAATCGGCAGCGAGCGCGGGCCGCGCACCTGACCAACGCTCCAGGTAATGGCCGCTGGATCAGCCAACTCAAACTCGGGGAATCGCTCGACGAATACCTCGAGTGCAATGCGCACTTCCATGCGCGCAAGGTTCGACCCCACACAGCGGTGGATACCCAACCCAAATGCTGCGTGGCGATTGACTTCGCGGTCAATGAGCACTTCGTCGGCTCGCTCAAACACGGCCGGGTCACGGTTGGCAGCAGGAAATGGCAACAGCACCCAGTCGCCCTCTTTCATTGGGCAGCCGCCGATCTCCACATCTTTGGCCACCGTGCGCGCCATGGTGACAGGCGCATAGGCGCGCAGCATTTCTTCGACTGCCGTAGAGAGCAATTCGGGGTCTTGCACCAGTCGGGCCAGGTCGGTGGGGGTCTTGGCAAAATGCCACAACGAAGAACCAATCGCGCTCCATGTGGTGTCGATGCCGGCAATGAGCAACAACGCGACCGTGCCGCGCACGTGCTCGGGCTGCAGACGGTGGCCACCCATCTCGGTGGTCAACAAGAAGCTCAGTAGGTCGTCGCCCAAGTTGGCGCTGCGCTCAGCGATTCGCTGGTCGAGATATGCATCCAGCTTTTGCCAACCGGCCTGGCGTACTTCTTGGTCTTCGGCGATGCCTTCGAGCGCGGTGTGGATGAAATCACGGAAGATTTCGCCGTCGTCAAGTGGCAAGTCGAGCATGTGGGCGATGACCGCAGGCGGAATATGTTTGGCATATTGATCAGCTGCATCAAAAACATCGGCATCACCGAGATTGTCGATGAGTGTGTGGCAAAAAGCGCGCGTCTCGGCTTCCATCGCGGCAATTTTCTGCGGAGCAAAAGCCGGCAACAGCACGCGGCGAGCGTGATGATGAAACGGAGGATCAGAGGTAATCGGTGGCGCGCCACCGTATGGGCGACTCTCGCCAGTTGGCTTGATTCGCTTGACCACCACATCTTCAGAACTGAAATGTTCGGTGTCATAAGCGATTGCACTCACGTCTTCATGGCGCACGGGCAACCACGTGCCGCCGTAACGCGCCGAGTGGGCTACGGGGCAACCGTCGCGCAGTTCTTGCCAGATCTCGGGGGCATTGGCGTTGTAGGAAGGGTGCAGGTGGTCGAAGTCGGTGGCCCAGTCGGTGACCGGATCAACGAGTGCCTCGAAGTGGGCGTTGCGGTCGTCAGTTTGAGTCATGTCTGCAGCTTGTCTCGCAAGAAGTCAACCACACGGCGCACACCTTCGGCTTGACGCTGCTCGGTGAGCACTGAATGGTCGCTTTTCGCCGACGACGCAAACTCAATAGCGATGAACTGTTCGCCCAAAAGTGCCCGCAGCGAGTCAAAACGGGTGCCGACGAGCCGGTCGCCTGTGAAACGCAGCCCCAACACCTCACAACCTTGGGTCGCGCGCTGCGCAATAGCAAGTTGGTCGTCGGGCGACAGGTTTAGATCTGCGGCTCGTGATTTGCCAAAGGCAAACGGCAGTGATGGTTGCGACAGCACCGGGGCAATCATTACGTCGTCCAGCATCATCCCGAGCGCAAAGCCACCACTGAAGCACATACCAATTGCACCAACACCAGGCCCACCCGCTTCTCGATGTAACTGCTTGGCGAGTGCGCGCAACCACGCGATGACCGGCGAGGTTTTACCCAACGCAAGCGTCGTGAACTCGCGCGAGACGCACACCTTACTCATTGATGACAACATGTATTTTTTGTCGGGGGCCCGGCCAACTTCGCCGACTAAGAGCGGCATCACCACAGTGAACCCGGCGTCCACAATTTCATCGGCAAACTTCATGACCGCTGGGGTGATGCCCGGAATCTCGTGTACCACCACCACGCCTGGGCCACTGCCCTTGCGATACGTGTCGTACGTGAAACCTGCAGCCGAAAACGAATCGTGCTGCCATCCGCTGGCGATTGCCGGATTCATCACTTAGTAAAAACTAATTGGGTCGCCCGACACCCAGCACACGCGTCCACGTCACCGAGCTGACCTTCACCACGTCGCCCGTGCGTGGGGCGTGCAACATCTGGCCATTGCCGATGTAGATGCCCACATGGAAAAACGTCGACTGCGAGAACAACAAGTCACCGGGCTGGGCTTGTGAGATGGGCACCCGTGTTAAAGCCGCATATTGAGATCGCGAAACACGTGGAATTGACACGCCTGCTTTACCCCAGGCCCATTGAGTGAGACCCGAGCAGTCGAATGCAACGCCTGGGCTTGACGCACCCCAGCGATAACGAACACCGAGCTGCGACAACGCTGCCTTGATTGCCACCCCCGCTTGGGGAGACGAAGCGACCACCTTGTATGTCGACTTGTATTTATCGGCGTCTTTGCGGGCGGCAGTTTCGGCATCTTGCGAACGACGGCGCTCTTCTTCGGTGAGCAGATTGCCGAGGTCGCGCAACGCTTGTGATCGCAATGACTCGTATTGATCGAGCAATTTGTCGCTGGCAGCCAAACGCCCCACCAAGAACGTCGCCGTTGAGGCCAACTGCTTCTTTTGACGGTCGAGAATCGACTTTTCGGCCGTGATGTCGTCAATGAGGCCCTGCATCGCATCGGTGTTCGAAGCACCAATGTTTGCTGCAGCCGAGCCAAGGTAGGCGCGCTTCATGGCGTCAGACAGCGAGCCACTGCTACCCAGAATGCTCGACAAACTGCCCGCCGAACCACCGGTCACAAACGACCTACGGGCCGCACCCACAAGGTTGGCTTGCATGACTGCGAGTTGTTTTTGCAGCTCAAAAATCCGCACTTCGGTCTCGGCAATCTTGGCTTCGACGGCAAATTTGTCGGCGAGGGTGTCGGAGTATTTTTCACCCAATTCGTCGGCCTGGCCGGCCAGGCGCTCTAATTC
>JANQZQ010000005.1:0-5039 GCA_030728545.1 Ilumatobacteraceae bacterium | reverse complement strand
AGAGACCCGTCGGCGCTGGTCATCGACGGTGTCGGCAGCCACCGAACTAGGTAGTGCCAGGGGTGCCAGCAACCCCAGCAATGCCACAACGAACCAGGCGAGGCGGGTTCGTGGGAGGGGGGTACGCCTGAAGGCGGGCCGAATCACGATGGTGGCAGTCTAACCCTCTTTTACAGTTGTGTTACAAAGTGCGCTTATCCGAGTGTCCGCTCGCTGCGCTCACTCCCACCAGAGCTGGCTGCGCGTGTCCGCTCGCTGCGCTCACTCCCACTCGATGGTCCCCGGGGGCTTGGAGGTGATGTCATATGCGACACGGTTCACACCATCGACTTCGTTCACGATGCGCGACGACATAGTGGCCAACACGTCATACGGCACCCGTGCCCAGTCAGCGGTCATGGCGTCGTCGCTCGTTACGGCACGAATGATGATCGGTCGGGCATACGTGCGTTCATCGCCCATCACACCCACCGAACGAATGTCAGCAAGCACGGCAAAGGCTTGCCAGATTTCTCGCTCGAGCCCTGCTCGCTGAATTTCTTCACGCACGATGGCATCGGCTTCTTGCAAGATGCTCACTTTCTCGCGCGTCACTTCACCGATAATGCGCACACCCAAACCGGGCCCTGGAAACGGCTGGCGCCACACAATTTCGTCGGGCAAGCCAAGCGTGGTGCCAAGTGACCGCACTTCATCTTTGAATAGTTCGCGCAGCGGCTCGCACAATTGCAGCGTCATGTCATCAGGCAACCCACCCACGTTGTGATGGCTTTTGATGACGGCCGAACCCTCGCGCCCACCGCTTTCAATTACGTCGGGATACAACGTGCCTTGCACAAGAAACTTGGCGTCTTTGATGCCGCCCGTATATCGCTCGAAGATGCGCACAAAAGTTTCGCCGATCACCTTGCGCTTCTGCTCGGGGTCGATGACGCCTTGCAGTTTGTCGAAGAATTCATCTGCGGCATCCACATGCACCAACTCGATGCCGAGATTGCGCTTGAAGGTTTCCACTACTTGGTCACTTTCGTTCTTACGCATGAGCCCGGTGTCTACATATACGCACGTGAGGTTGGCGCCAATGGCGCGATGCACCAACGCAGCGGCTACGGCTGAATCGACACCACCCGACAAACCACAGATCGCTCGCTCATCCCCCACCTGGGCCCGCACGGCCGCAATTTGCGAATCGGCAATCGACGACATCGTCCAATTTGGCGCGATACCTGCCAGATCATGCAAGAAGTGGCGCAACATTTGCTGCCCGTGCTCGGTGTGCACCACCTCGGGGTGAAACTGCACCGCCCAAATCTTCTTCGAATCGTTTTCCAGCACTGCCATTGGTGCATCCGCTGTAGCCCCGGTGACACGAAAACCTGATGGCGCCATCGACACCGCATCAAAGTGGCTCATCCACACATCAAACGATGCCTCAGTGTCACCGAGCAGGCTCGATTCACCGTGTCGCTTCAGTGTGGCTCGACCATATTCACCCTTGTCGCCGCGCGCAACGACACCACCTAGTTGTTGGGCGATGAGCTGACAGCCGTAACAAATACCCAAAATTGGAATGCCCAATTCGTAGATGCGTGGGTCCAAACTCGGCGCGCCATCGACGTGCACGCTTTTTGGCCCACCCGACAAAATGATGGCGGCAGGCTGGCGGCGCTGCACTTCGTCGGCAGTAATGCGGTGCGAGACGATCTCGGAATACACCTGTGCTTCACGCACGCGACGAGCAATGAGTTGGGCGTACTGAGCACCAAAGTCGACCACCAAAACAGTTGGGCGTAGGTCAGACATCACTGCCACCACCGTAGTTCTGCGCCACTCGGGGCTGAGTGTGCCTGACAGAATGTACAAGCGATGCACCCCGACAACTCCACGAATAGCGATGCTTCAACCACATCCACTTCGGTATTCGTCTACCCGCTTGACGGCGATGTAAGTGACTGCATCGGTCTACTCCCCAAGCCAGGGTGTGGGACTGCACCAACCCAGGCCGGCGATCGTGGCGGTGGCTTGCAGTTTGCGGTGTTCAGTTTCATGATCATCGGCATTGCGGTGATCTTCACCGTGGTGTTTCGCAATGTCATGCGGCGCGACAAACAACGCGAGAACGAAGCCGACAACGAAGCCGACAACAAACGCGGCGACGGTGCGTAACAACCAACGCGTAATTGGTATTGCCCTGGCGGTGCTGTCATGCACGCTCTATGGCATCAACCCGCTGTTTTCTGTGCGCGCCTTCGAAGACGGCGCCAACAGCCAGGGCTTGATGGTGGCGCGTTTCCTCATTGCTGCACCGATGCTCCTGGCATACCGCCTCGTCGCGATGCGCGGTGTGTCGTGGCCGCAAGGTCGTGACCTAATCAAGATTTTCCTCTTTGGCTACATCGGTTTCACGTTTCAATCATTCTTTTATTTCGGTGCCATCGAACGAATGGATTCGGGCTTGGTATCAATCATCTTTTATTGCTTTCCGGTCATGGCGGTGTTGCTGTCGTGGTGGCTGCTGCATCACGAGCCGAGCAAAGTAATCGGTATCTGCCTCGTCGCCACCGTTGCTGGCGCCGGTCTCACAGCAGGCGAGGTAAGCGGTGGAGAAACAGTCGGTGTTGCACTCACTTTGGCCGGTGCCCTCACCTACACCTTTTATGTGGTGTTGTCATCGGGCGTCATGCCGAAATACGACGGCATCACGGGGCTCACCATCATCCTGATTGGTGCAATGTTCGGCTGGCTCACGCTGTGGCTCACCATGTGGCTTGCGCAACCCTTTGGCATGCAGGTGCAGTTTCCAAACTCCACACCTGGCTGGGTAAACGTGGTGGTGATTTCTACTGTTGGCACCATTGTGGCGATGGCATTGTTCTTTGCGGCAATGAAACGAGTCGGGCCCGGCCCCACATCGGTGGCATCAACGTTTGAGCCGGTGGTCACCATCGTCGTGGGCTTGATGTTTCTCAACGAACGACTCACCACCCGCAGCGTGATCGGTGCGGTACTGGTGATTGGTGCCGTAGTGCTGCTCACGGTCAGTGAGGCGCGGCGTGACGTCGGTAGCCTGACGAATGCAACACCGGGAGGTGCGGCACACAACTGAAATGTCTTGCAGGGTTGGGTGAAATTCCCTATCGGCGGTGAAAGCCCGCGACTCCCGCGTCTCACGATGCGGGACTGATTCGGTGAAACTCCGAGGCCGACGGTCAGAGTCCGGATGGAAGCAGGAAGAGATGATCGACATCGACCAACAATCGATGCGCGAGGCGGTGCTTGTTGCCGCCTCCGCGCAACATATTTGCCGGCCCAACCCGTGGGTGGGTGCTGTGCTTGTAGCCGCCGACGGTCGACGCTTCAGTGGTTTCACTCAGCCAGTCGGCCAGGCACACGCCGAAGTACAAGCGTTGCGTGCTGCCGGCGAAGCAGCGCGCGGTGCAACGATGTACGTCACGCTCGAGCCGTGCAACCACTTTGGTCGCACCCCACCGTGCACCGAAGCAATCATCACCGCAGGTGTTGCCCGCGTGGTGATCGGCGTGCAAGACCCTGACCAGCGCGTTGCCGGCACCGGAATTAACCGACTTCGCGATGCGGGCATCGCGGTGCAAGTTGGCGTCGAAGCAGAGGCTGTGAACGAACAGCTCGCTGCGTATCTGCATCACCGCCGCACTGGTCGCCCGTTGGTGATGCTCAAGTTGGCGATGACCATTGACGGCTATATCGCTGCAAAGTCTGGTGCCAGTGGCTGGATTACTGGCGAACTGGCGCGACGCCGTGTGCACGAGTTGCGCGCAGCGAGCGACGCCATCGTGGTGGGTGCCGGCACAGTGCGTGCCGATGATCCACAACTCACCGTTCGCGATGCACCTGGCGCTTCACCACGACGCATCGTGCTGGGTCGTGCACCGGTTGATGCCCGCGTGCATCCGTGCACCGAGTGGGCTGGTTCGCTCACCGAGTTGCTCGACACGCTCGGCGGCGAACATGTGCTGCAACTCATGGTCGAAGGTGGCGCCAAAGTGGCTGCCAGCTTTCACCAAGCCGGGCTCATTGACCGCTACGTGTTTCACATTGCACCGGCAATCATGGGTGGCGGCGACGCAGTGCCCGCATTTGCCGGCGACACGGCGGCCACACTCGCCGACGTGTGGCGTGGACGCACAATTTCTACCCAACAACTCGGTGACGACGTAGAAGTCGTGATTGAACCCCAGAGGAGCCCGGCATGACCCAAACAGCAAACAGCGCGTTTGCCCCAATTGACGACGTGATTGCGGCCATTGCCCGCGGCGACATGGTCGTGCTCGTCGACGACGAAGACCGCGAAAACGAAGGCGACCTCATCATGGCTGCAGAACACGTAACCGCCGAGAAGCTGGCGTTCATCATTCGCCACACATCGGGTGTGGTGGTGGCCCCGCTTACAGGTGAGCGTTGTGACGATTTGCGTTTGCCGATGATGGTTGACCACAACACCGAGAGCCATCGCACCGCCTTCACGGTGTCGGTTGATTTGCTCGAAGGCACAAGCACCGGCATTTCTGCTGCTGACCGCGCGCTCACGATTCGCGCACTCGCCGATGGCACCGTTGGCTACCAAGCATTTGCCCGACCCGGACACGTGTTTCCGCTTCGCGCTCGCGAAGGTGGCGTGTTGAAGCGTGCTGGCCACACCGAGGCAGCAGTCGATTTGGCGCGCATGGCGGGTTGCGAGCCAGCTGGTGTGATTTGCGAAATTCAAAATGACGACGGCACCATGGCCCGATTGCCGCAACTCATCGAGTTCTGCCGCAAGCACAACCTGTTGCTCTCCTCCATCGCTGCGTTGGTGGAGTGGCGTCGACATAAAGAACGTCTCGTCGAGCGCATCGGCTCGGCACGCGTACCCACGCAATGGGGCGAATTTGAATGCGTCGCTTATCGCTCGACGATCGACGGCATCGAGCATCTGGCTTTTGTGCGCGGGGATATCGGTAGTGGCGCACCTGTGCTTACTCGGGTGCACAGCGAATGCTTGACTGGCGACGTGTTTGGCA
>JANQZQ010000004.1 GCA_030728545.1 Ilumatobacteraceae bacterium | reverse complement strand
CTGCAAAAGCAAAGGCAAAGGCAAAAGGCAAGGCCAAAACAAAAGCCATCACCTGCGTAAAGGGCAAGACCGTCAAAAAGTTCACTGCCGCCCGCTGCCCAAAGGGCTGGAATAAAATTTAGCCACATGTGGGGGGCTGTCGTGATAATCGCGACAGCCGCTTCCACTCTTGTGCCACACACTGGCTCGTCAGGTGCTGACAATGCTGCAGATAACGCTGCCGCCGACCAACGGCGCAAAAAGCGCAGCGAGTGGGTGTATACGTTCCCGGTATCCGGGCCCAACGTGTTTTACCCCCGCGATCATCTCGGCTACCCCGCTGCTGATTTGACTGGCTGTCGACAGCTTGTTCGCGCACCGATCTCGGGGGTGATTCACGCAGTACGAGACATTGATAAGTGGGATGCGAAAGTAGACGAGCCAGGAACCCGCGGTGGGTTGACGATCACCTTGCATGGCGACGACTTCGTGCGCTATTACTTTTCACATCTCGGGCGGTTGATAGTGAAACCGGGGCAACGTGTTGCATCGGGACAAAAAATCGGCACCGTTGGAACATCAGGCAATGCCCGCGTCACGCTGTGTCACCTGCATTTTGGGGTTTCACGAATTTGCCCCATGTCCGAGCAAAATGTGCGGCGTGGCGAAATCTGGCCACAGCGATATTTGGATGCATGGAAGCAGGGAGTCAATTTGTCACCCAATCGCGAGGTGCAACGCATCACGAAAAAAGCTCCGACTGCGTGCATCGAGGCAGCAGCAGCCCAGCGACGCGGTGGCGACAGCTAGTTAGCTGAAATACGGGTTGGCGCCACTGGAGTGATCCGTGAGGTCGCGCACTTTGGTGATCGTCGTTACCCGCTCGGTAATCATGGTCTGCACGCCATCGAGCATCGTTTGTTTGCTCATCGAGCAACCATGGCAACCGCCACCCATTGTGAAATAGGCGGTGCCCTCGGTGTCGTGGCCAGCAAACGTGACGAACCCACCATGGGCCGCCAACATCGGGTTCACGTCTACCGACACGATTGCTTCAATCTGCGCTGACGTTTCGTCATCGCGCACAAGGCCCTCGATGGCTGGGGCTTTGGGCCGATTCGGGTTGCGCAACACGAGCCCGGCTTGCTCGTTGTAGTCAAGTTCGGCGCCACGCAGTAGGTCCACATCGCTACTGGGCATGATGAACTTAAAGCCATCGATTGTGCGCACTTCGTCGGTGAAAGCAGATTTCAAGAATTCTTCAAACACGAGGTCGTAGCGAAAATCTTCTCCTGGTGGTGAAACCACGGCAAGACGTAACCCGAGTTTCTCGGCATCGGGTTCGGTGGCCCGCAATTCTTTTAACTTTGCCAAGGCAACGGGCGAGACCGAAATGATCGTGTCGCGAGGCGAAGTGGCCGCTGAGTCACCTGAAACTGAGTCAGCCAAGGGCGATGTGGGCGCCGCCCCGGCAAACGGTGATTGTTTGGTGCCTGACACGCTTCGCAGGCTACTGAGCAACGTCGCAATCACACTCGTTCTTGCCGTTAGAGTTTGCGTCACAAGCACGGGGAGCCCGAGAAATATCGGGCTGAGAGGGTGGTAGCCACCACCGACCCGCAGACCTGATCTGGGTAATGCCAGCGGAGGGAGCAATATGACAACGGTTGCAGCAAACACCGAGACCGCAATCGTGCTACTCGGCGGCGAGCCAATCAATGCGCAAGTCATCGGCAATCTGCCTGCAAATTGCACGGTCATTGCGGCTGATTCGGGTGTGCAGTTAGCACCAGCGCTCGGGCTCGATATCTCGGTGGTAATTGGCGATATGGATTCAATCGAGGCGACCGCACTCGAAGCACTCAAGGCACTCGGCACCACCGTCGTGCAGCATGCTGTCGACAAGAACGAAAGTGATGCCGAACTCGCACTGCACTATGCAGCCAGTCTTGGAGCCACACGGCTGATCGTGATCAGTGGTGGCGGCGGACGCCTCGATCACCAATTGGCGCTGTTCGCGGTGATGTTTTTGGATTCGCTGCAAGGCACACACCTTGAGGTTCGGCTGGGATCTTCGCGGGCCTACCCCGTGCGCGCCGGCGAAACTGTCGCAGTCGACTGCGTTGCTGGCGATGTCATCGGGTTGATTCCGTTCGGGGGCGATGCACACGGCGTTACCACGAGCAATTTGCACTGGCCGCTGCACGACGAGTCGCTGATTGCTGCTG
>JANQZQ010000003.1 GCA_030728545.1 Ilumatobacteraceae bacterium | reverse complement strand
TGAGTCGCTGCCGGTGCGCAGCGTTACTGACTAGCTCGTTCTCGAAAGTCGTGCTTGACTAACTCGGCCCAAAGAGTTGGCAATTAGGCTGGCAAGATGAAACACTCACAGTTAGTTGTCAGCGTCGCGCGCGAAGTTCCCAAGACAGAAGTGATCGGGGTGCCCGTCACATCCGACAAAGCGGTGCCCGCTGAGCTCGGTTTGTCGCGCCCGCAACTAGCGGCCGCTGGTTTTGACGGCAAAATTGGTCAGACACTCGTCGTGCCGTCGAGTGGTAAGACCGTGCTCATCGCCGTGGGCATCGGGGCCGCAAACTCGGCCAAGGCTCATGATTTGCGCAACGCTGCAGCCGCCTTGGCACGAGCAGCAAGCAAGCACGCATCGTTGTCGACGACGTTGGCTGGCATCGGGCGGGGTGACCGTGCCGAGATTGCCCAGGCAGTTACCGAGGGCGTGATGTTGGCCGCCCATCGTTATGGTGCGCTTAAGTCGGATAAGTCGTTCGGATCAAAGCTCAAGTCTGTTGTGTTGGTGGTTGATGCCAAGGCGCTTGGTGCTGCGGCCAACGGTTCACGACGTGGCGCTGTCGTTGGCGAAGCAGTGTGCATGGCGCGCGATTTTGCCAACATGCCACCGGCGCATTTGACGGCCAAGATGTTTGCCGATCGTGCGCAACAGATTGCGTCAGAATCCGGGCTGCGCGTCGAGGTGTATGACAAAGACAAGTTGCTCGCCATGGGTTGCGGCGGCATCATCGGGGTGAACCGGGGCAGTGTGAACCCACCGCGCATGGTGAAGTTGGTGTATCGCCCGGGCAAGGCTGGCGCAAAAACAAAAGCCGGCAGTAAAAACAAAAAGTCGTCAGCGCCACACCTGATCATGGTGGGCAAAGGTGTGATGTACGACTCGGGTGGCATCAGCTTGAAGCCAAGCAACCCGAGCCACGCAATGATGAAGGGCGACATGAGCGGCGCTGCTGCAGTGCTGGCTGCAATGAGCACGTTGAAGGCCCTTGGTTGCAAAAATCAGGTGACTGCCTACCTCATGTGCACCGACAATTTGCCATCAGGAAGCGCCATGGCGATGGGCGATGTGCTCACGATGCGCAACAAAAAAACCGTTGAGATTCACAACACCGATGCCGAGGGCCGCTTGATTTTGGCCGATGGTCTGTCGTTGGCAGCCGAACAAGAGCCAGATGCAATCGTCGACATTGCCACCCTGACGGGTTCGTGCGCAGCAGCACTTGGGCCAAAGATGTCAGGTGTGATGGGCAACAACGCCGGCTTCATCGAACAGGTCATGGCTGCCAGCAAAGCCACGGATGAAGACGCGTGGGAACTGCCACTTGAGCGTTCGTATCGTCGCATGCTTGACTCGTACATCGCCGACATGAAGAACGTCGGTGGTGGTGAAGCAGGCGCCATTACTGCGGCACTGTTCTTGGACGAATTCACCGACGGCCACCCGTGGGCACACCTAGATATCGCTGGCCCAATGTGGGCAGACAGCGATGCCGGTTGGCTGCAGCGCGGTGCCACCGCCTATGGCACGCGATTGCTGGTGAACTTGGCCGAAAACTTCCGCCGCCGCTAGACGCTTACGCCACCAACGGGCGAGTAGCTAACCAAGCGGGGTGAGCATCGCGTAAGTGAGGTGGCATCCGTTGCAGATGTCGTTGCGAGACTTCGGGCAAGATGCGTCGCACGGCGAGCGAATCGCCAAGCGTGTGAGCGACACCAAACATCTGTAGCCGCGACACGGCACGGCCAAAGATGGTGCCTGTTTCATCGCGTGCTGCGATGCCGAGTGCTCGCGCAGTGACCTGGGCATCAAGCACATAGCCAGTGGGGTAGTCGTCAAAGCCGAAGTCGATGCGGCGCACAAGCCAGGTGGCTGATGGCCCAAGCACGGGGAGCCAGAACCACTCCACATAGTCGGAGCGCACGCCAAACCCGCGCGATTCAACAATCGGGTCGCGCCACGGAACGACAGTGAGATGGATATGGGGAGTGGCTGTGCTGCTGATGTTGCTGTGTTTCATACCTAGGTGTGTGCCCATCAGTCAAAAAGTGGCACACTAATTAGGCAAATGTCTCTTGACGACACCAACTCCGTGGCTCGGGTAGAAGTCGTGCTGGCCGCCGCACAGCGCATCACCGTGTTGACCGGGGCAGGAATCTCGACCGCGTCTGGAATTCCAGATTTTCGCGGCCCGAACGGACTGTGGACCAAGAACCCCGACGCCGAGCGTGCTTCAACGTTGAGCCACTATCTGAATGATGTCGAGTTGCGCATGCGGGCCTGGCAGAACCGCACCAAGTGGATTAACAACGACCCGCAACCCAATGACGGACACAAGGCTTTGTGCCGCTTAGACGAGCGCGGTCAATTGCGCGCCATCGTGACGCAAAACGTCGACGGGCTGCATCAACGAGCCGGAATCGCTGCCCACAAAGTGCATGAGGTGCACGGCAACTTGCATCGCTCAATTTGTTGGGAATGCAAAGACAAACGCCCGATGCATGAAACTTTGCAGCGTGTGGCCGCGGGCGACCCTGACCCCAAGTGTTTGCTGTGTGGTGGCGTGTTGAAAAGTGACACAATCTTGTTCGAAGAACCGTTGGTGCCCGACGTGATCGATGCCGCTTTTCGCGCCAGTGAAGATTGCGATGTGTTGCTGGCAGTCGGCTCGACGCTGGGGGTGCGACCGGCTGCGAATTGTGTGCCGCGGGCCAAAGCCAATGGGGCGCGAATCGTCATCGTGAACGGCGGCCCGACCGACATGGATGCACTTGCTGACGAAATCGTGACGGGGGACATCTCCACCGTGCTACCCAAGCTGTGTGGGGTAGAAACCCACCAGTAGGCCCGATTCAGGGCCCGAACTTGAATCCCGACCAGACAGATAGCGTTTCCAGGGTGCCGACCTTTCGCGACCTGTTAGCAGCTGCCAAAGCGGCCATTACCGAAGTCGATACCGCGGCTGCTGCGCAGCACATTGCCGCAGGGTCAGTGGTGCTTGATGTGCGCGAGCCCGACGAGTTCGAACAAGGTGCGCTGCCTGCTGTCATTCACATTCCTCGTGGTCACCTCGAAGCGCAGATCGAAACTCGCATCATTGACAAATCAACTCCAGTCGTGGTGTATTGCGCAGGTGGCGTGCGTAGTGCGTTTGCCGTTGAGACGATGCAAGAACTTGGTTACACCAATGTGGTGAGCATGGCCGGCGGCTTCGGCAAATGGAAAGACGAAGGCCGGGCGTGGTCGACACCAGTGGCACTGAGTGCCGAACAACGCAATCGGTATCAGCGCCACATTCTGTTGCCAGAAGTCGGTGTGGCAGGTCAAGCCAAGTTGTTGGCCAGCAAGGTGCTGATGCTTGGCGCCGGTGGCCTTGGTTCACCCGCTGCGATGTATCTGGCAGCAGCCGGCGTGGGCACCATCGGCATTGTTGACATGGACGAAGTAGACGCCAGCAATCTGCAACGCCAGATTTTGCACAACATCGATCGCATCGGTGATCGCAAAGTGGACTCGGCCAAAAAGACGCTCACCATGTTGAACCCCGATGTTGATGTGGTCACCTACGACACGCGCTTGGCAGCCAACAACATCATGGACATCATCGCTGGCTACGACGTCATCGTCGATGGTGCCGACAACTTTCCGTCGCGCTATCTGTTGAACGATGCCAGCGTCAAGCTGGGCATTCCTGTGGTGCACGGCTCAATTTTCCGATTCGAGGGCATGGTCAGCGTGTTTCATCCGCTGCGCGGCCCGACGTATCGCGACATGGTGCCTGAACCACCGCCTGCGGAAATGGCCCCAAGTTGTGCCGAGGCAGGCGTGCTCGGGGTCTTGCCGGGCATTGTGGGTTCGATTCAGGCGCTGGAGACAATCAAATTGTTGTTGGATCTGGGCGACTCGCTGGCTGGTCGCATCCTGGCCATCGACACCACCGAGATGACGTTCCGCACGTTTAATTTGCGCAAAGACCCAAACAACTTGGTGACTTATGAGAATCGTGACCGAATTCAAGTACGCGACCTGGATGGCGCTTGCGCGCCGTGGATGCAATAACTCGTAGCATTAGGGCGTGCCGTTGAGCATTGCCATTGTCGGCGCAGGTTTTTCTGGCGCAGTTGTTGCGCGAGAACTCGCTGAAGCGGGTCATGTCGTCGAAGTGTTTGAATCACGCGACCATGTGGCCGGCAACTGCCACACCCGCCGCCACGAGACCGGGGTAATGGTGCACGTGTATGGCCCACATATCTTTCACACCCAGCACGAAGAAGTGTGGAACTATGTGCAGCGCTTCGGTGAGTTTCAGCCGTACCGCCATCGCGTGCGGGCAATGGTGGGCGACCAGGCGTATCAAATGCCGATGAACTTGGGTCTCATCAATGCTTTTTTTGGTACACAAATGAACTCGAGCGAAGCAGAAGCGTTCGTGAACTCCCGCGCCGACGCCAGCATTACGAATCCGCAGTCGTTCGAAGAACAAGGTCTGCGTTTGGTCGGGCGCGAGTTGTATAACGCATTTTTTGCCGGCTACACCCGCAAGCAGTGGGGTGTTGACCCGCAAGAGCTGCCAGCCAGCATCTTGGCGCGCTTGCCGCTGCGGTTCACCGCCGATGATTCGTACTTCAATCACCCGTATCAGGGAATACCTCTGCACGGCTACACGCCGATCGTGGAAGCAATTTTGGATCATCCGAATGTGACCGTGCATTTGTCGACACGGTGTTCGCGAGCCCAGCTGGCCACCTACGACCACGCATTCTGGAGCGGCCCGATTGACGCCTACTTTGACTTTGAGCACGGGCGACTTGCCTATCGCACGTTGGATTTTCAACCCGAGGTTGTTGATGGAGACTTTCAGGGTTGCCCGGTGGTCAACTATTGCGATGCCGAGGTGCCGTACACACGCATCACCGAGCACAAGCATTTCGCCCCGTGGGAAAGCCACGATCAATCGGTGGTGTATCGCGAATTCAGCCGTCTGTGTGGTGAGGCCGACACACCGTATTATCCGGTGCGGTTGGTAAAAGAAAAAGCCCAACTGCTGGAGTATGTGCAATTGGCCCGCGCTGAATCAGGTGTCACCTTTCTTGGTCGCCTTGGCACCTACCGTTATCTGGACATGGATGTGACTATTCACGAAGCCCTGCAGACGGCCCGGGTGGTACAAGAAGCAATCGCGCAAGGCCGGGCGATTCCGGCATTCGTGGTCGACCCGCTCGGATGAGTGTGCGGTAATGCAGTTTCTGTTGCAGCGTTCGCTGCTGCCCGACCACGAGTTCGCTGAACCACTCCTGTACGTGCGCGAAGCAGGTGCCGTGCAACGCGGTGACCAGGCGGCAGAGGTTGGCGCCGGCGGCGTACTGTCGTTCGACACATCGTTCGGCGTGTTCCATGCCGGGCGTTGGCGTCGGCTCACCACCGTTGATCGGCTCGCGGTGCGAGTGGTGGCAACCGGCGTGGGCCGCGCTGAAGTAGTGGCCGTTACCCGCGGGCGAGAGCAAGTAATTGCTAGTGCAGAGTTAACTAACGAACCAATTGACCTGCCGGTGGGCTCGCTGCGGGCCGCCACGTGGGGAGTGTTGTATGTGCGCATCGTGGCCACGGGTGTCTGCCATGTGCAACACGTGGAGTGGCACACGGATGTGGCGGGCGGGCACGACGTGCGGCTCAGTTTGTCGATCACCACGTTTAACCGCCAGGCCTACGTGATTCCTACTGTTACCAAGGTGCTCAATCTGGTGCGCGGGCTTGACGCCTTGCGAGGACGAGTGCGGGTGCTGGTGGTGGACAACGCCAACAATGTGGATTTTGGTCAAGCCGAGAGCGACGACTTGACCGTGGTGCCCAACCGCAACCTCGGTGGGGCTGGTGGTTTTGCGCGCGGGCTCATGTGGCTGCGAGAAAAGCAATGGGCCACCCATGTGTTGTTCATGGATGACGACATCAACCTAGAAACCGAGTCACTCGTACGCACGGTGGCCTTGTTTGCCTATGCCCGCGACGCCCAGCTGTGCGTGCATGGTGCGATGATCAGCGAAGAGCGTCAGTGGATGCAATTCGAATCCGGCAGCCGGTATCTCTGGCGCTCGTTGTATCCGCTGCGGGCACTTGGCCAAGAAGACGACTTGCGCGAACGCTCATTGGTGCTACGTGATGCCAAAGAACGCCGCTTTGCGTATTCGGCCTGGTGGTACACCGCGTTTCCAATCAACATCACCCGCGACAACCCACTGCCAGTGTTCGTGCGTGGTGATGATGTCGCATTCGGGCTCATGCATACAGGGCGCCACACCGTTGCCCTGAACGGGGTAGCCGTATGGCATGCCGACTTTCACTTGAAGAACAACCCTTCGTCGCTCTTTTACGAGATGCGCAATTTCGCCACCATCGACACACTCGTTTTTGACCGGCATCGCTGGTGGCATCTCGCTCAACGGTTCTTGGCGTTGAGTTTTCGCAACCTGTTTGGGTTTCGCTATTCAAGTGCTGAGTACATGATTCGTGGCATGCGCGCGTTTCTTGCCGGCCCACAAGCACTCGCCGAAGTGGATCACACTGCGTTGCACGACGAGCTGCGCCAAGTGTCCGAAGAAAAGCCGGCACCACTCAGCGTGGAACACGCCGCAGTGCCGATGTCGACCCCGCTGCCCAAACCCGTGCGACTCATCGGCTTCATTTTGGCGGTGCCGTTTTTGGGTGGGTTTTTGTTGCCTGCTGGCGCACGCAGCACAGCGCTACGAACCGCACCGATCGACTCGCGTGCAGTGGGTTTGGCGCTGCGTCACGACCGCATTTTGTATCGCCACGATCGACTCCCCGAGGGTTTCGTGTGCACTCGCGATCGAGCGCGCTTTGTGGCGTTGTGGCGTGATGTGTTCAGTGTTATTGGCCAGTTGGCACGCAGTTATGGCCGCTTAAAGCGCGAGTATCGCGCCGCATACCCATCGTTGGTGAGCGATGCCGCTTGGCAGCGTCGTTTTGATGGGGTTAGCGCTGCGCCGAAGCGCTGAGTAGGGCCATCCAGGTGGTGCGATTCACCACGCCGGTTGGCTTGAGGCCAACCGACTTCTGGAAACGCGACACCGTTTTGGCCGTGCCACTGCCGTACACACCGTCGGCGCGGATCTTGACCTTTAATACGTTGGCCAACGCTTTTTGAATTGAAACGACTGACGATTGTTTGGCGCCTCGGGTAATGGTGAACGTGGTGTGGTCGACGCCGAGTGCCACCAACACCTGCTCGTCGGCGATGCCGTCAATCGGCAAACCAGCGGCTTGTTCGAACTTCTTCAGTGCTCTGACCGTGCCCTTGCCGAAAGCACCGTCGACTGCGAGACGTTTTTTCTTTTTCAAGCCAAGCGCAGAGTTGAGTGCTGCTTGTAATGCCTTGACTGGTTCGCCGCGTTCGCCAGCCACCATCGGCACCGCCATCGGGATGATTCCACCACTGCCGACGGTGATCAAACCAGCGCGACGAAGTTCGTCGAGCTGATTGCGCAAGAACAAGGCAAACTCCACTCGACCCGTATTGGTGAGATGCACCGAGTCGCTGAACCAGCGCGACTTGTCGGGGCCAGCACTGTGGGTGTTCCAGTCGAGCACCGAGACGTTGGGGTAGCGCTGGGTGGCTGCGATGAGTGCGTCGTTGGAGGCCGTGTAGTTCACCGAAGCACGACGCGTAGAGAGGTTGACGAACACCACACGTTGCACCGCACGAGCATTCAGCGCCGAAACAACTTGGTCAATATCGGCAGAAAATGTTGCGGGGTCGTCGTTGTAGCCCAATTGCAGCAGGGCAACGGTAGGCATCGTTTCAGAGGTGAGTGTGCTGATGATTGCTGGTGCGTCTGGCAGGCCGACCGAAGGCTGCACACATGCCGAGCCGACCAAGCAACGATTCGACACCGCCTGAAAATCCACGTTGGTGTATGCCGGCGCGACAATGCCAGCGAACTCTGCAGTGATGCTGGCCCCAATCGAGTCGCCAATCAACAGGATGCGACCCACCGGCGCAGCCTCGAACTCGGCAGGAAACACTGGCGTGACGCCGTACCACGGGGCCGGCAAGCCCAACGCTGTGCGAAATGCCCAGCCCGACATCTTCACCGTGCCGCTGGTGCCGGTGATGGTCACTTCGGTGGTGTATCCGTTCCAATCACCACCGAGGCCGTCGTTGGCAGTGGTCACCGAGGTGAGCGTGCCGATTTGTGGGTATCGCTGCTGGAGTTGTGCCGCGCTCACGCTGCGAGTCCAGGTCATGAGCGACGAGTTGGCAGCGAGGTCACCTGGGTCGGGTTGGGGGGTAAAGCCGCCGCCTGCAGTGCGCCCACCGTTGCTTGATGAAAACTCGGTGCGCACCACAGCGCCGTTGGCGCGACGAATTACCACACCGGCGGTTTCGGCGATTGCCGCATCGGTGCGAGGGTCTTCGAGGCTGTACGGCTGTTCGCCTACGCCCTCACGCAGGGCGGCGCCTAGATACACCTGGCAGTCCTGAGTGTCACAGGTGTTTGCCAAACCGACATAGCGATTTTCGGTGGAGGCATAACTGCGCGCTGCGACGGATTGCGCACGCAAGGCATTCATGCCAGCGCCACCTGCGGTGTCTCCCCACGAGGCGGGCGACTCGCGCGGCACGACACCGCGCAAGTAGCTCTCCATCGTGGTCACGTTGATGGTGCGATTTTCGTTGCGAGAGTTATTGACGGCGCGAATGATGCCGCGGTAATAGCGAACGCGATGGGCACGATCAGACTTGGGTTCACAGAGCCCGATGGTTTGTGTGGGTGCAGCCGCAGGGTCTTGGCCAACTTGAGTGGTGAACGACGCACCCTCGGCCACATCGCCGATGAGCTCGAACCCCACAGCAACTGGATCTTGACTCGACAGCGTGCAGCGACGAGAGGTCGAACCCCATACGCGATAGACCCGCTCGCTCACTTCGCGAGCAACGAGAGAAGTCCACAGGCGACCTGGCACCGGATCTTCGAGAAACACCGCATTTTGCACGTCGGCAACCACCCCAGTTTGGACGTTGTTCATAGAACTGAGCCACACCCGAATGGTGTCGTTGGGGTTGTCGATGGGCGCCACCACATTGCCGGTGGCACCGCCGTAATAGAAGTCCAATATTTGTTGCCACGACCATCCGTAGGTGGTGGCCCACCCGTAGGAACCGTATTGGCTGAGACCGCGACCGTGGCCGAAACCCCGACCGTAAATGATGTATGCCGCTGGCAGTTGTCCTTCGGCCGCCTGGGCTGGTGGCGAGGCAGGGGCGAGCGACGCAACGACGATGGCAACAATGCCAGTGGCGAACAAACGTCGCAGTTGGGGGGAACGCATGGTGAAGTAGATCTCCTTCGCCCGCTTGACTCTTGAGTCTACGGGACGACGTGTGGTTCAGTCGGGCAATATTTTGGTGCGCGTCAATGTGTCGCGCTGTTGCACGAGCACACCAGCCAACACGAGTGCGATGCCGAGCAAATCAAGAAGTGAAGGTGTTTGGTCGAGAAAGAAAAATCCGAACACTGTTGCAGTTACTGGAAGCAACGCCAACAACACCGAGAATCGCCGCACAGGAATGCGGCGCAAGGTGTACTGATCAATTCCGTAAGCGATGGCATTGGAGAACAGTCCGACCAGCACGCACCACCCGATCAACGTCGGGTTGCTCCAGGCAGGCCCGCTCTGCACAATGCCGAATGGTGCAATCACTGCTGCTCCGATTGCCAACCCGATACCGAGCCCAGCCACGCCGCGGTCGTATTGCGCCACACGGGCACCGATGACAATGTAAGCCGCCCAGAAAAATGCCGCCAAAAAGATGAAGAGTAGACCGAGTGGTTCGCTGTCGATCTCGATGCCCGAAAGCACCACCACACCGGCTGCTGCCAACACCAGTGACGCAGCGTTACGACGGGTACGGGTGGTGAGTGCTGCGACGGCGATTGGCCCAATGAATTCGATGGCCACCCCTTTGCCCAGATCCAAGCGACTAATGGCCATATAGAACGTCAGGTTCATGAATGCGGTAGCCACCCCGAAGAGCGCGGCTGATTTCAGTTGTTCGCGAGTGAATCGCCCACCGCGCCGCAAATTGCCGGCGGAAAACAACAACAACCAACATGCTGCACCAATGACACGAAACCAGGCAGATGGCGCTGGGGCGAGCTGTTCAAACAGTCGCACCGCGATGACGGCGCCAACGTATTGACTGATGCCCGACAGAACAAAGAGCGCCTCAGGTGGCGCGGTGTTGAGTGGGTTGCGTGACGAAGTCAGTCGAACAGATCCGGGTCGGTGCGACAGATTTCCTGCCACAGCGGCTGGAAGTTCAACCATCCAGCAAGTGGATGCGCGGTGAGTTCTCGGGTGTAGGTAGCCATGTCGTGTGGAATCAACTTGGGTGTGCCAACGGTTTCGGCCATGATCTGGGCCATGCACGTGCGCTCCATCGACAAAAACCAATAGGCAGCGGCGTCAACGGTGGCGCCAACGGCGAACAACCCGTGGTTTTGGTGGATGGCAGCCTTGCCCTTCGGAAATTTCGCTGCGATTTCTTCGCCCGCTGCGGGCTCCATCACCACCGCGCCACCTTGTTCGGCGATGACCACATGGTCGTCATAAAAATAACAACTGTCTTGCGTGATCGGGTCGAGTTTGCGGCCAAGCGAGGCCCACGCTTTGCCGTACACCGTGTGGGCATGGGCTGCTGAGATCACATCGGGACGCGCCGAGTGAATTGCAGCGTGAATACAAAACGCCGCGCGATTGACCGGCGCATTGCCATAAACAACATCGCCATCGTGGTTAACGAGAATCAAATCGCTCACTCGCATGAGCCTGAAGCTGCGAGCGAATGGGTTTACCCAAAAGTGATCCGGAAACTCGGGGTCGCGCACGGTGATGTGCCCGGCGACGCCTTCACCGAAGCCCAGTCGCCCGAACACGCGCAAGGCACCGGCCAGTTTTTGTTTGCGCTCGGTGCGCTCTTCTTCGATGGTGCGCTTCGGCTGGGGGCCGATGTCGATGAGTTCTTTGGGTGTGAGGGGGATGCCGTCAATGATTTTGGTGGCACCTGCATGTTCGGTAATAGCCATATCCCAAGGTTAGACAGGTGTGACGGATACTCAGAGCACGTAGTCAACACCTGCGGTACTCGTAGTCTGGGCTCTGCATGGTCGACTCCAAAGCCAGCAAACGCACCGATTCGGGCATCGAAGTGCAGCCGTTGTATGACAGTGCCTCGCTGACCCACACCGAAGGCGCCGATTTGACTGCTCGTCTTGGGGCCCCAGGCCAAGCACCGTATACGCGGGGCATTTACCCGACGATGCATCGTGACCGACTCTGGACGATGCGTCAGTACGCAGGTTTTGGCAGTGCCGCTGACACCAACCAGCGATTCAAGTTCTTGCTTGAAGCAGGACAGACCGGGTTGTCGTGTGCCTTCGACTTGCCCACCCAGATGGGATACGACAGCGACCACCCACGGGCTGCTGGCGAAGTGGGCAAGGTCGGCGTAGCCATTGATTCGCTCGACGACATGCGCACGTTGCTTGCCGACCTGCCGCTCGACAAGGTGACAACGTCGATGACCATCAACTCGACAGCAGCAATTTTGCTGTTGATGTACGAGCTCGTTGCACAAGAGCGCGGCGTGCCAGCCAGCGAAATCAGCGGCACGATCCAAAACGATCTGCTGAAGGAATACATCGCGCGTGGAACGTATGTGTATCCACCGCGTCCGTCGATGCGCATCATCACCGATATTTTTGCCTACTGCGCCAAGAACGTTCCAAAGTGGAACACGATTTCCATTTCGGGCTATCACATTCGAGAAGCCGGCAGCACGGCTGTACAGGAGTTGGCATTTACCCTGGCGAATGCAATTGCCTATGTGCAGGCAGCGGTCGACGCCGGGCTAGATGTTGATG
>JANQZQ010000002.1 GCA_030728545.1 Ilumatobacteraceae bacterium | reverse complement strand
GTGTGGCCGCGGCCGAATACGCCAAGGCCCAAGCAGTGACCGCTGCGGCACAACGCGCACTCGACGAAGCAATCGTTGCCCACGCCACCGCGTCGAGTGCAGCAGCAGCGTCGGCAGCACGTGTCGAAGCGCTCCAGGCCTCGATCGATGCCCAGGTGTTGAGCATCAAAACGCTGCACGATGCCACGGGCAGTGTCGGCACGCTGTTGGATCTGATCGACATCGACGACGAGTGGCGCTCAGCGGTGCAGGCTGCACTCGGTGAATCCATTGCGGCAGTGGTCATCGACGACACCACCAATGCGCGTGCAGCCCTGGCCCATCTGCGCGCCACCAAAAACCCGGGTGCGGTGTTGGCGCTTGATTCGCTGCAGTCAGCCACAGCCAACCCGTCGCGCGAACTGCGGGCCCATGTGCGCGCTCGCAGTGGTGCGCACGAAGCAGGCATCAATCATTTGCTCGACGTGTTGTTGTCGCGCGTCAGCCTGGCGGATTCGTTCGACGGCGCAGTCGACGCAGCCTTGCGCGACCCCAACGCCGTGGTGGTTACCCGCGACGGCGATCGACTGGCTGCCACGTCATTGCGGGTCGGCCTTGGCTTGGTGAGCAACGTGGCCTTGGCCAGCGCGCAGCAATCAGCCCAAGCTGCCGCTGCCCGGTTGGTGGACGTGGAGTTGGCCCTGCACACCGCACGCACGGGCTTGGCCGAAGCGCGCGACAGCGAGGCGCGTGCTGCAACCACAGCCGAAGTCGAGCGAGCCGCAGTGCAAGACCACGACATCGAAATTGCCGGTTTAGAGCAACGTGAAAATCTGTTGCGCGCTCGCATGGCCGAGATCGAAGGACGTTTGGGTGGCGACTCTGACGCGCGGCGCGACGCAGCACGCCAGACGCAACGCATCGATCAAGAGATGCTCAAACTCGCTACTGCCCACACCGCTGTGGAACACATCGTCAATGTGTTGAACACCCGCCAACGCGAACTGCACGAGGCGCGGGCCCGCCAAAGCACCGAGATGCGCCAGATCAGCAGTCGGTTGGATGCCTCGCGCAAAGAGCGCACGGCCAATGAAAAAACCCTCGAAGAACGTCGCGAACTCAACCGTCGAGTGGAAATTGAACAAAGCGAAGTGCGTGTGCGACTTGAGGCCGCCATCGACACGTTGCGCCGCGAGCTCGAAGTCGAGCCACAAGTGGCCATCGACACCGTGGCACCCGAACTGCCCGACGGCATGACCCCGATTTTGAAAGTGCGCGAGTTGGAGCGCGAACTGCGCATCATGGGCCCCATCAACCCGTTGGCGCTCGAAGAGTTCGAAGCACTCCAGCAGCGCAACGTGTTTATCGAAGAGCAGCTCGAAGACGTGAAGAATTCGCGTCGCGAACTCATGAAGGTGATCAAACAAGTTGACTTAGAAATTCAACAGACCTTCGCCGCTGCCTATGCCGATGTGCGCGACAATTTTGCCAAGTTGTTCGCCACGTTGTTTCCGGGTGGCAATGGTCGGCTCGTGCTCACCATGCCCGACGATCTGCTCAACACGGGCATCGAGGTCGAAGCCAAGCCGGGTGGCAAGAACGTAAAGAAGTTGTCGCTGCTGTCGGGTGGCGAGCGCGCACTGACTGCCTTAGCGTTTTTGTTCGCCGTGTTCCGCAGCCGTCCGTCGCCGTTCTATGTGATGGACGAAGTCGAAGCTGCCCTCGACGACGTGAACCTGCATCGCTTCTTGGGGCTCATTAGTGAGTTTCGTCTTGAGGCCCAGTTGCTGATCGTGAGCCACCAAAAGCGCACGATGGAAGCCGGCGACAGTTTGCTCGGCGTAACCATGCAACCCGGTGGGTCTTCGCGTGTGGTGGTCGAGCGAGTGGCCGCCAAGTCGGCGTGAACGACACCTGGGTCTACGTCGCTCTTGCGGCGGCAGTGTTGGTGGTGGGTGGCGTGGCGGTTGCGCTGCGCTCACGCGGTGCAGCACCAGTGGCCACACCAGTTGCAGCCCCCGCACCTGTTGAGACTGTTACACCTGAGACGGTCGCACCTGAACCAGTCGCAGTTGCTGCGCCACCAAGTTTTCGCGATCGGCTTTCGCGCGCCCGCGGTGTGTTCGCCACCGCCACCACGGGTGTGTTGCGCCGCACCACCATCGATCAATCCACTTGGGATGATCTCGAAGAGGCCATGTTGCGTGCCGACCTTGGCGTCAAGGTCACCACTGCGTTACTC
>JANQZQ010000001.1:581-2262 GCA_030728545.1 Ilumatobacteraceae bacterium | reverse complement strand
GGTTCGTCGGCTCGCTGAAACACCACGACACCTGTTTTATCGTGCCCCGTGCGGGCCGGAACTTGTTGGTTGCCGACCAACACAAAGCGTGTCTGGTTGCCCTCGTGATCAGCAATGTTGCGCTCCAACACCTCAAGCCCATATAGACCAGCGGCATTGGCCGGTGCGATTGCCGCCATGCTGCGTCCAGCATCTTGCGACACCATCTGGGCTGCTTCGGCGGTGGAGTTTGCTGCATGCACATCAACATCGCGCAACGATTTGCGCAGATATGCATGGCACTGCGCTGTAGCAACCGGAATCGACAACACCACCTTGATGTCCCTCAATGTCGTGCCTGGGCGCACCACCAAACAGTGTTCGATATCGAGCACCACTTCGCGTTGAATCAACAAATCATGATCAAAGACGAGTGCATCTTGGGTGAAGTTCACCGTGCCTTCAATGGAGTTTTCAATCGGCACGAATCCCAGGTCCACTTCGTGGGCAGCGACGGCATCGAGCACATCAGGAACCGTTCGCAACGGCACACGCTCGAGCGCGGCAAGATCGGGCTGGGTGACCAGGGCCTGCTCGGTGAATGTCCCGGCTGGGCCGAAATAGCCGACACGACGTGCTTTCGTCACGCTGTCAAGGCTATGAGCAGCCGTTAGCCTGCCACCCATGTTCGAATACGCGGCGTTCAATCCGTTCAATGCCAGCCCTGAAGGCCTTGCTGCCGAACTCACACGTAAATCATCCGAGGGATGGGAAGTGGTGTCGATCACGACCACCACCGACGGAAGATTCTGTGCATTTCTGCGTCGCCCGACCGCTCAACAGGCGGCCTCGACTCCGGCTAGTTCCAACACACCACTCGCAACCGATGCGAACAGCGCCTTGAGTAGCACTTCGGGCTATGCCTCGGTGAACACCTCGGCTCACACCGCAGGCCCCACCACCCCGGCCGTGCCTGCTGCTTGGTACAAAGATCCGTCAGGTCGCTTCGAACTGCGCTACTGGAACGGCACCACATGGACCGAACACGTCTCGCGCAGTGGCCAGCAATTCACCGACCCACCAGTTGCCTGATTCGCTGATGCGCTTGGCATCGCCAACGTCGTTGCAGGCGACTTCGCTTGGTCATGCCGGAATCCTGATTCGTTGTCGCCAAGCAACACTGGTGTGCGACCCATGGTTCGAGCCGGCTTTTCTTGGTGCTTGGTTCCCTTTTCCGCGTAACGACCAACTCGACGCCGAAACCATGGCTGCGGTGTGTGCACCTGACTATTTATATGTGTCGCATCTGCACGGAGACCATTTTGACGAACCATTCCTGCGTGACCGCATGGATAAATCCACCCGCGTGCTGTTGCCCGACTTCCCGACCGATGAACTACGCCGCCGCCTCACCCAGCTCGGGTTCACCAACTTCGTCACCACCCGTGACGGATTCGAGCAACACCTTGGCGACGGCCTCAGCATTGCGATTCATATCGAGTCATCGATCACCGATGGCCCAGGCGGCGACTCGGCCATCATGGTGAGTGATGGCGTTTCACGGTTGGTGAATCAAAACGACTGTCGCACGCACGACCCGCGCGCACTCGCCGCCCACGGGCCTGTTGATCAACACTGGTTGCAATACAGCGGTGCTATCTGGTATCCGATGGTGTACGACGAACCTGTAGCGGTGCGTCAA
>JANQZQ010000001.1:0-571 GCA_030728545.1 Ilumatobacteraceae bacterium | reverse complement strand
GCCACCAAAGTGGAAAGTCAATTTGTGCGCGCCGAACATTATGTCGCGGCCATCGATGCCACCGTCGTGGTGCCTTCGGCAGGCCCACCATGTTTTTTGGATGATGCACTCTTTGGCTACAACATGATTGACGGCGACGAAGTATCAATCTTCCCCGACCAAACACGTTTCATTGCACGGCTCACCGATAGTGGCCGCCATGCTGCGCTCAACGTGCCGGGCACCACGGTGTCAGTTTCGCAAGGTGTAGTCAATGTGGTGCATCCACCAATTGATGTTCACGCGCCGTTTGCCAACAAGCGCGAGTATTTGCGCAACTACCAAGCCGACTGGCAACCATGGCTCACGCAACACAAAGCGTCATGGCCGGCCAAGAAGTCACCGTTTCAACCTCGCCTTGCGGCCTGGTGGGAACCTTTGTTGTTGCGTGCCCCAACCTTGCGCAGCGGTGTTGGCGGTGGCTGTCTACTGCGCATCGGTGATGAAGCCATCCTCATCAACTTCGTAGCGGGCACTGTGCGCCAGCATGCTGGTGAACCATTTCAGTTTCGCTTTGATATTGCCCCTGAAC